>NZ_SZNL01000003.1:0-39918 GCF_005068605.1 Sulfitobacter sp. 15WGC
GCCGAAACCCTAAGAGCGCGATATACAGACGTTGATCCATCGAATGAACCAAACCGCCCACATATCTCTTCAGATATCAAATTTTCAAACAGCGTTGAGACAAAAGAAACTGAGATGCGCCCTAACTCATCGGCGCGCCCCGCCTCTAATACCTCGAATTCTCATCCGCCTCGTGATCCGAACATTCGCGTCTCCGCTGCCGTCCGCCCCGTCTGGCGCCCCAGCGGTGCGTCTCAGCGCCGCCGGTAGAGGGGGTTCTAAGGTTAGTGAGGCGAAGCCGCAAGCAGAAAGTTGAGAAAAGATGAGATTTCGGGGAACTTTTCGGCAAGATGCTGAAATGGCATGCTATTTCTATAGTGGCGAGCCCTGAGTTTCGCCGCGTTAGTAGCATACGGCTGCGCAGAACCCTCTTTGACCCGATGAATCATCCCGAGTTCAGCGCCATAGAGGTGGAAACTGGGTGAATCGCCTTGCGTCAGCGCGACTCGCTGAACACTCGCGCGCTGACGGCCCAGACGTGAGCAAACCCACAAAGAATAGATTGCCGCAGACCGACATAGCCTCAAAGGCACCGCCCTGCCTCTCGCGGATGCAGGACTTCGAAAAGAACGATACGCCGCGCGGCCTCGTCCCAAAATTTAAGGAAATGTGGCAGGGGCTGAGGGACTCGAACCCACGACCCTCGGTTTTGGAGACCGATGCTCTACCAACTGAGCTAAACCCCTATGCCGGTGGCTTGGGTAGTCGCAAACGGGCGGCGGATCAAGAGCAGATCTGCCCTTTCCGCCGATATTCTCTTCTTTGGGGAACATTGAGCGCTCAGCTTACGTTTTCCCGTCGAACAAAGCCCGAAATTGGAGGACGACCGATGACTATGAACAATCTCAAAGACGTTTACACCGACCAACTGCAAGACCTCTATTCTGCCTGCAAGCAATCGCTCGAAGCGACCAACGCTCTGGGCCGCGCGGCGGAGGACAAGGAACTTAGCGAAGCGCTGATCGACGGCAGTAATGGAATCGCCAAGGGCATGGATGTGCTGAAGTCCATCTGCGCGAAACATGACCTCGACCCAGAAGGCGAGCACTGCCACGGGATGGAAGGCCTTGTGAAAGAGGCGCATAAACATGTGCTGGAGGAAGATTTTGGCGACAGCGATGCCCGCGATGCCATGATCATCACGCAGTATCAGCGGATGGTGCACTATGCTCTGGCGGGCTACGGCTGCGTTGTCGCCTTCGCCAACCGTCTGGGCGAAAACGAAGATGGTGCACAACTTCAGGAGCAGCTTGATCACACCTATGATGGCGACCGCCGCATGACTGAGATCGCGACCAAAGGTGGCGTGAACGCTGACGCCGCTTGATTGCAGTTGAATTAGAGCGAGTGGAGCCGGCTCTTACGAGGGCCGGCTTTTTTGTTTCAGCGGGGTCGCACACCCCGCCAACGCAAAAGGCCGCAGCAAACGCTGCGGCCTTTCGATTCTTTCAGACGTCAGGCCCCGAAGGCCTGATCCAAAGATCACTCAGTGATTTTGGAAACGACGCCCGCGCCAACAGTCCGGCCACCTTCGCGGATCGCGAAGCGCAGGCCGTTTTCCATGGCGATCGGTGCGATCAGCTCAACGCCGAAGGACACGTTGTCGCCGGGCATGACCATCTCGGTGCCTTCTGCCAGCTGAACGGTGCCGGTCACGTCAGTTGTACGGAAGTAGAACTGCGGACGGTAGTTCGCGAAGAACGGCGTGTGACGGCCACCTTCCTCTTTGGTGAGGATATAGGCTTCGGCTTCGAACTTGGTGTGCGGTGTCACGGAGCCGGGCTTGCAGAGAACCTGACCGCGCTCAACGCCGTCACGCTCAACGCCGCGCAGCAGGGCGCCGATGTTGTCGCCCGCTTCACCACGGTCCAGCAGCTTGCGGAACATTTCCACGCCGGTGCAGGTGGTTTTCTTGGTGTCGCGGATGCCGACGATCTCGATTTCGTCGCCAACGTTGATCACGCCACGCTCGACACGGCCGGTCACAACGGTACCACGGCCAGAGATCGAGAAGACGTCTTCGACGGGCATCAGGAAGGGCTGGTCCACGGCACGCTCAGGTGTCGGGATGTAGGCGTCAACTTCGGCCATCAGCTTCTTGATCGACTCTTCACCGATCTCGGGCTTGTTGCCTTCCATCGCCGCCAGAGCGGAACCTGCAACAACGGGAATGTCGTCGCCGGGGTAGTCGTAGGAGGACAGCAGTTCGCGGATTTCCATCTCGACGAGCTCGAGCAGCTCTTCGTCGTCGACCTGGTCAACTTTGTTCATGAAGACGACCATGGCGGGGATGCCAACCTGACGGCCGAGCAGGATGTGCTCGCGGGTCTGGGGCATCGGGCCGTCGGCCGCGTTCACAACCAGGATCGCGCCGTCCATCTGCGCCGCACCGGTGATCATGTTTTTCACATAGTCAGCGTGGCCGGGGCAGTCGACGTGGGCGTAGTGACGGTTCTCGGTCTCATACTCAACGTGCGCGGTCGAGATGGTGATGCCGCGGGCCTTCTCTTCGGGCGCGCCGTCGATCTGGTCATACGCTTGGAAGTCACCGAAGTACTTGGTGATCGCCGCGGTCAGCGTGGTTTTACCGTGGTCAACGTGGCCGATCGTGCCGATGTTGACGTGCGGTTTGGTGCGTTCAAACTTTGCCTTTGCCATGGTGGCGCCCTTTTAATTGAGGGGCCCCAACGGGGACCCGAACCCTATCTGGCGGGCGATGTATTGGGTTCGAGCGGTAAAATCAAGCGAGACTTGCGTCTTGGCGCCACTTAAAGCCCACCGTGGGCCTGCCGCATCGGTCGGGCGCGCCTCGGCTATGGGCTATTTATCCTCTGGTTCCCCGGCGGGGGACAGGGCTGTGCCACCGTTGAACCACCCCTCTTCGCGGTTTTGCTTGACCAGATAGGTCTCGATCGCCTTCGCGGCGTTCTGGCTGAGGTTCTTCAGCTGCTCCTCGGCGGATTTGGTATAGCCCGAGCCCACCACCGGCCCTTGATCGAGGGATTCGAAGACGGTGATCTGATGCGGCTCGGGGTTCAGCTTCTTGTTCTTGGCGTCGTCCCAAACCGTGAGGTTAAGGATCAAGATTGATTTCGGCGCAAAGACCAACGGGATGCCCGGCTGCGCCAGCACATAGCCCTCGACGCTGATGCCGAAGTGGTAGAGGCGCTCGCCCTCGTAGCGATCAAAGCGTTCGGCGGTGGCGGCGCGCACGGCCTCGGCCAGTTCTTCCTTGCTGACCTCGCGGCTCAGCGGCCCCTTCTGGGCTTTGGGCGCCACCACGATATTGTGGTGCAGGTTAAAATCCCCCAGCGGGGTCGGCGCCTTGTCGAGGTCGGATGCCCCGTTGCAGGCGGCCAGCGTCGCGACGAAGGTCAACAGGGCAAGAACTCTCAGCATGGGCAATCCCTCAGGGGTGTTAAGGTTTCGAAAAGGGGTAGCCGATGGGCCAAAGGGGCGCAATCATTTGCCGCAGTTGCGCTGCCCCCGGGCCGGTCTATCTTGGACTGAGAGTGAGGACAGCAAGATGACCCAAGCCCGCCCCCTGCCCGTCCGCGTGCCGCTCGTTACCGAGCCTGTCAGCATGCTCGGCAGCCTGCAGATGGCGCGGCGCAACGTGCTCAGCATCATTCCCAAGATCGCCACGACGCAGCCCATGGTTTCGGGCAAGACCGGCAAGCGCTGGCATATGGTGATGGACCCCGGCGCGATCCGGCAGGTCCTCCTCGACCGGTTGGAGGATTACCCCAAGTCCGACGTCACCAAGAACCTGCTCCGCCCGGCCATAGGTGAGTCGCTCTTCATCGCAGAGGGCGCGCATTGGCGCTGGCAACGCCGCGCCGCCGCCCCCGTCTTCTCGCAGCGCAACGTGCGCAACCTCGCCCCCGTCATGAGCGCCGCCGCCGCCCGCTCGGCCGAGCGCATCGCCGCCGCCGGGCCGCGCGCGGTCAACATGCTGGACGAGATGGTGACCACGACCTTCGACGTGATCGGCGACGTGACCTTTTCTGGCGACGGCACCTTCGACCGCGACAAGGTGCATGGCGCCATCGATGACTACATCGCCGAGGCCGGCAAGATCAGCCTTTTCGACATCCTCGGCCTGCCCGACTGGCTGCCGCGCCCGGGGCGGATGATGTCCGGCCAAGCACTGAAGCAGATGAAGGCGATGGCCGATCAGGCGATCGAGGCGCGGGTGGCGCGCGGCCATGACGGCACGCCCGACCTGCTGGACCTGCTGCTCGAGGGCGAGGACCCCAAGACCAAGCGCCAGATGAACACCGGCGAGTTGCGCGACAACCTTCTGACCTTCATCGTCGCGGGCCATGAGACTACGGCGCTGACGCTGGCGTGGTCGATGTACCTGATGGGTTTCGACCCCGAGATGCAGGAACGTGCCCGGGACGAGGTGCGGGCCGTGCTTCAGGGCCGAGTCTGCACCGGCGAGGACGTGGATAAGCTGCCGCTGGTGCGGATGATCGTCGACGAGGCGCTGCGCCTCTACCCCGCCGCCGGGATCATCTCGCGCACGGCGCAGAAACACGACAGGCTCTGCGACCGCGAGATCCGGCCCGGGGACACGGTGATGATCCCGATCTACGCGCTTGGCCGCAACGAATTGCTATGGGAGGACCCCGACGCCTTCCGGCCTGAGCGTTTCGCCGACCGCAAGGCCATCGACCGCTATGCCTATCTGCCCTTCGGAGACGGGCCGCGCATCTGCATCGGGGCGAGCTTTGCGCTTCAGGAGGCGGTGATCATCCTCGCCACGCTGCTGGGGCGGTTCAAGTTCACGCCGGTGCCGGGCCGCGAGCCCAAGCCGGTGATGATCCTGACCCTGCGCCCGGAGGGCGGCGTTTGGATGACCGCCGAGCCGCTGGACTGACCGCGCCCCGAGGGGCGCGGGTGTTTCACGTGAATTTATTGTCGCGCGGGAAGCCGCGGGGCGCCATGCGGCCCGAACTTGCGCGCTTGCCGGTCCATTCGGCCAGATCAGCCTCGGTCCGCGTGCGGCCCGCCGGGTCCTGCCAAGTGAGACCCGCCTCGCGGGTGAAGGTGATGGCATCCGACAGGCCGCCGTCCTTGAACTTCTGCAGCCGCACGCCCTTGCCCCGGCCCATCTCAGGCAGTTCATCAAGGCCGAAGACCAGCACCTTGCGGTTCTCGCCCACAGTGGCGACGCTATCGCCGGTGACGGGGTGACAGACCAGCGCCGTGACCCCCTCGCCGCGCACGTTCAGCACCTGCTTGCCGCTGCGGGTCTGGGCCACAACGTCATCCTCGGGCACGACGAACCCGTCGCCCGCCGTGGAGGCCACCAAAAGCTTGCGCCCCGGCTGGTGGATAAAGAGCGAGACGATCTGCACCTCATTAGGCAGGTCGACCATCAGGCGCAGCGGCTCGCCCATGCCGCGCCCGCCGGGCAGGTTGGCGGCGGAGACAGTGTAGAAGCGTCCGTTCGAGCCGAAGACTAGCAGCCGGTCCGTCGTCTCGGCATGAAAGATGAAGCGCGGGCCGTCGCCGTCCTTGAACTTCAACTCGCGGTTCAGGTCGATATGGCCGGTCATGGCGCGGATCCAGCCCATCTGGCTGCAGACCACGGTGATCGGCTCGCGGTCGATCATCGCCTCGATCGGCACGTCCTCGACCTCTCCGGCGGTGTCGAACTCGGTCAGACGCTGGCCGCGTTTGACACCGTCGATCACCCAGTCCTTGCCGAACTGCTTTTTCGTCGTGCGCAGCTGGTCGGCAATGGTGGACCATTGCAGGTCCTCGCTTTCCAGCAGGTCTTCGAGGCCCGCACGCTCGGTCATCAGCGCATCACGCTCGGCCACCAGCGCGTCTTCCTCCAGACGCCGCAAGGACCGCAGGCGCATGTTGAGAATCGCCTCGGCCTGCACGTCCGACAGCCCGTTCTCGCGGCCTGCGTAGCTGTGCGGGATCGCGCGGGTGTCACCACTCTCGGCCAGCACGCCGGTGGCCTGCGCCTCGGCATCAGCGATGACCGCCAGTTTCGACACATCAACCCCGGCCAGCGGCGAGACATAGGCGGCCTCGTCCATGGCGCGGGTCAGCGTGTCTTGATGCGCACGGCTCCAGTCCTCGTACATCAACGCGGCCTTGGGGTCCTCGTCGTAGCGGATGATCTCGATCACCCGGTCGAGGTTCAGAAACGCCGTGATCAGGCCCTGCAACACCTCAAGCCGGTGGTCGATCTTGTCCATCCGGTGCCGCGAGCGGCGTTGCAGCACCTCACGACGGTGGTCGAGGAAAGCGCGCAGCACTTCCTTGAGCGAGCAGACCTTGGGCGTCTGCCCGTCGATCAGCACGTTCATGTTGAGCGAGAATCGCACCTCAAGGTCCGAGTTGCGGAACAGCATGCCCATGAGCACGTTCGGATCGACGTTCTTGGACCGCGGCTCGATGATCATGCGGATGTCTTCGGCGGATTCGTCGCGGATGTCGGCGAGAATCGGGATCTTCTTGGTCTGGATCAGCTCGGCGATCTTCTCGATCAGCTTGGACTTCTGGACCTGATAGGGAATCTCGGTGACAACAATCTGCCAGGCCCCGCGGCCCAGATCCTCGACCTCCCAACGGCAGCGCAGCCGGAAGGAGCCGCGGCCCGTGCGATAGGCGTTGGCGATGTTCTCGGGCGGCTCGACGATGATGCCACCGGTGGGGAAATCCGGGCCGGGGACATAATTTAAGAGCGTGTCGTCACGCGCATCCGGCGTCTTGATCAAGTGGATACAGGCGTCGCAAAGCTCGGCGATGTTATGCGGCGGAATGTTCGTGGCCATGCCCACGGCGATGCCCGAGGAGCCATTGGCCAGAAGGTTCGGGAACTGCGCGGGCAGCACCACCGGCTCGGTCAGCGTGCCATCGTAGTTTTCGCGGAAGTCGACGGCGTTCTCGTTCAACCCCTCCAGCATGGCCTCGGCCACGGCGGTCATCCGCGCCTCGGTGTAGCGCGAGGCCGCCGGGTTGTCGCCGTCGATGTTGCCGAAGTTGCCCTGCCCGTCGACCAGCGGGTAGCGCACGTTGAAATCCTGCGCCAGACGCGCCATCGCGTCGTAAATCGCGGCATCGCCATGCGGGTGATAGTTACCCATCACGTCGCCCGAGATCTTGGCCGATTTGCGGAAGCCCCCGGTGGACGACAGCCGCAGCTCGCGCATGGCGTAGAGGATGCGGCGGTGCACCGGCTTCAGCCCGTCGCGCGCATCGGGCAGCGCCCGGTGCATGATCGTGCTCAGCGCATAGGTCAGGTAACGATCCCCCAAGGCGCGGCGCAGCGGCTCGGACAGGTCATTCGGGTCGAGTTCTGGGGGTGTGCTTGTGTCTGACATGACGGGTCTTTTAGCCAAGCACGCCAAAGCGGGCAAGCGACAGATTACCCGCGAACGACTCGGCAAAATGGCCGCTGGCACGGTTTCAAGTGAGAAAAAAGCAATACTTTCCGGCTATGCGAATTCTTGCCAATCGGAAATGAACCATTCGCGAGGTTTCGCGTTGGTCTCTCAACAGCAACACGGTTTGACACGGGACGAGGAACAGCAAAAATGAAACGGTTCATCTTTTTGACATTTGGTTTCATGGGCTGGGCATTCTACGAGATGAGCGGCGGGGCCGACTTCGTGCCCGCAGGCTCGCAAACGGCCAGTGCCGAAGCGGCTGAGGCGGCCCTGATCGCCAGCGCCAACCCCTCTTCCAACCTTGTTACCGCCACCGCCGCGAACGCGGCCCGCAAGGCGGAAAGCCCGATCACCCCCTTCGCCGAAGGGACCCCTGCGCGTGATGCCACGGCAACCCGCGTGGCGCTGAACCTCACGACGCTGAGCGACCTGCCGCAGGCCAATGACGGGATGGTGCAAAAGGCCGTGGCAACCCCTGCGGACCGCGCCGGGGCGAAAGTGGTCAAAGCCAAGGCCGTCAGCGCCCCTGCGCCCAAGGTGGAAAAGGCCGCTTACACGACGACAAGTGCCAATGCGCCGACTGTCATCCCGAGCCTGATTGACGGCGCTGACAGTGGCGCGACCTTTGTCAGCACGACGCAGGCCGACATCCGCGAAGTCAACGGCACCCGCGTCAATGTCCGCGGCGGTCCGGGCACCAACTTCGGCGTGGTCGGCAAGCTCGGCAAAGGCGACGCTGTCGAAGTGATCGAAGACAACGGCGCAGGCTGGGTGCGTTTCCGCAGCGTCGATGGCAGCGAATCCGGCTGGATGGCCGACTTCCTGCTCAACAACGGCTAACTTGCCAATCCCATAGCATCGCGCGATGAAGGGCCTTTCACACGAAGGGCCCTTTGCATGTCTGCGACCCGCTCCATCCTCATCACCGGCTGTTCCAGCGGCATCGGCTATGCCGCCGCCCACGGCATGCGCGCCCGTGGCTGGCGCGTTTTCGCGGCCTGCCGCCAACAAGCGGATTGCGACCGGTTGCAAGCCGAAGGATTCGATGCGCCCCGCCTCGATTACACCGATGAGGCCAGCATCCAAGCGGCGCTTGCCCATGTGCTGGACCAAACCGGCGGTACGCTCGACGCGCTGTTCAACAACGGTGCCCACGCCACGCCCGGATTGGTCGAAGACCTGCCCACCGATGCCCTGCGCGAGATATTCGAGGCGAATTTCTTTGGCTGGCACAGCCTGACCCGCGCGGTGATCCCGGTGATGCGCAAGCAGGGCCACGGGCGGATCGTGCAATGTTCCTCGGTTCTTGGCATGGTGGCGATGCCGTGGCGCGGGGCGTATAATTCCACGAAATTCGCCCTTGAGGGGCTGACCGACACCCTGCGGCTTGAGATGCGCGGCACCGGGGTCGCGGTGATCCTGATCGAACCCGGCCCCGTCACCTCGAAACTGCGGATCAAGGCCATTCCGCGTTTCGAGCGCTGGATTGACTGGCAAAGCAGCCCCCGCGCGGCGGAGTATGAAAGCACCATGCGCCCCCGGCTTTATGACGACAGCGGCAAGAAGGACCGCTTCGAACTCCCGCCTGCAGCAGTGGTCGAGAAGCTGGTCCACGCCGTCGAATCCCCCCGACCCCGCCCGCGCTATTTCGTCACAACCCCAACGCATATCGGCGGTGTTTTACGGCGTATCCTGCCGACGCGCGCGCTGGACTGGGTCACCAGCCGCTGATTTTGGTTGCGCGGCTGCCCGGTGCCGCTACATCTCAGGCCAACGAAAGGACAGCCCATGCCAAATGATCCGTTTTTCGTGATCGTCCTGATCTCTGTCGTGGCGGTCGCCGTTGTGCTCCTGATGGGGCTGGGCGGCTTTGCCACCGGGGGCAAATTCAACAAACGCAACGCCAATAAGCTGATGCGGTGGCGGATCATCGCGCAGTTCATCGCCGTGCTGCTGATCCTTGCCTATGTCTATTTCCGAGGGGGCACGATCTGATGGTTGTACTGAACAAGATTTACACCCGCACCGGGGACAAGGGCACCACAGCCCTTGGCAATGGCGACCGTGTCGCCAAACATGACGCGCGGGTCGAAGCCTATGGCACCTCGGATGAGTTGAACTGCTTCGTCGGGGTGGCCCGGCTCGAAGCTAAGGGCGCCACGGATGAAGCGCTGGCGCGCATTCAAAACGATCTTTTCGATCTGGGTGCCGACCTTTGCCGCCCCGATATGGAAGCCGATAAGGATGCGGAATACCCGCCCCTGCGGGTCACCCAAGAACAGGTCGACCGGCTGGAGCGTGAGATCGACGTGATGAATTCCGAGTTGGAACCGCTGCGCAGCTTCATCCTGCCCGGCGGGCGCGCGCTGGCCGCGCATCTGCATGTCTGCCGCACCGTGGCGCGCCGCGCCGAACGGCTGGCGGTGTTGCTGGCTGAGCAAACGGCGGTGAACCCCGCCTGCGTGACCTATCTGAACCGGCTCAGCGATTGGTTCTTCGTCGCCGCGCGGATGGCCAATAACGCGGGCAAGGAAGACGTGCTTTGGGTGCCGGGGGCGAACCGAGCGTAAAATAGCGCTAACAGACGAAAAACCGGGAAAACGCCGCGTTCAAAACTGCCAACCTGCCGATTTTGGCCTGTTTTGATCCGATCCGCTTCGTTACACCCGTCTGGAGAATTAGGGAGACCGGGCCACCAGCCCGCGTCGCAAACTGAGGAGAGAGACCGCTCATGAAGGTACTGGTGCCTGTCAAACGCGTGATCGACTATAACGTGAAAGTTCGTGTCAAAGCGGACGGATCGGGTGTTGATCTTGCCAATGTGAAAATGTCGATGAACCCCTTCGACGAAATCGCCGTCGAACAGGCGATTCGTCTGAAAGAAGCCGGTCAGGCTGAAGAGGTCGTCGCCGTCTCCATCGGTGTGAAGCAAGCGCAGGAAACGCTGCGCACCGCCCTCGCCATGGGTGCCGACCGCGCGATCCTCGTGGTGGCCTCGGACGATGTGCACAAGGACATCGAACCGCTGGCCGTGGCCAAGATCCTCAAAGCCGTGGTCGATGAAGAGCAGCCGAGCCTCGTGCTCTGCGGCAAGCAGGCGATCGACAACGACATGAACGCCACCGGGCAGATGCTCTCGGCGCTGATGGGCTGGTCGCAAGCGACCTTTGCTTCCGACATCGCCATCGAAGGCGACAAGGCGAAAGTCACCCGCGAAGTCGATGGCGGCCTGCAGACCATCGAAGTCACCATGCCGACCGTGGTCACCGTGGACCTGCGCCTCAACGAGCCGCGCTATGCCTCGCTGCCCAACATCATGAAGGCCAAGAAAAAGCCGCTGGATGAAAAGACCGCCGAGGACTATGGCGTCGACGTCTCCAACCGCTTGGAAGTCGTGAAGACCGAAGAGCCCGCGGAACGCGCCGCTGGCATCAAGGTCGGCTCGGTCGACGAGCTTGTGGCGAAACTCAAAGAAGCGGGGGCTGTGTAATGGCTGTTCTTCTGATTGCAGAGATTTCCGACGGCGAACTGTCGATGGACGCAACCGCCAAGGCGGTGACCGCGGCCAAGCAACTGGGCGACGTGACCATTCTGGCGGCGGGCAGCTCTGCCGCGGCGGCAGGCGAAGCGGCGGCCAAGATCGATGGCGTTTCCAAGGTGCTGGTCGCCGAGGACGAGATGCTGGGCCACCGTCTGGCCGAAGCCACCGCGGCGCTGATCGTCAGCCTCGCCGGTGACTACGACCACATCGTCGCGCCCGCCACCACGGATGCCAAGAACATCATGCCCCGCGTCGCGGCGCTGCTTGACGTCATGGTGATCTCGGATGCTTCCGGCGTTGTCGATGCCGACACCTTTGAGCGCCCGATCTACGCGGGCAACGCGGTGCAGACCGTGAAGTCCAACGACGCCAAGAAAGTCATCACCTTCCGCACATCGACCTTCGATGCTGCCGGTGACGGCGGGTCCGCCTCGGTCGAGACCATTTCGGCAGCCGAGAATCCCGGCCTGTCCACATGGGTCGAAGACAAGGTCGCCGAATCGGACCGCCCCGAGCTGACAAGCGCGGGCGTGGTGGTTTCCGGTGGTCGCGGTGTCGGCTCCGAAGAGGACTTTGCCCTGATCGAGAAACTGGCCGACAAACTGGGCGCCGCCGTTGGCGCCTCCCGCGCGGCGGTCGATTCGGGCTATGCGCCGAACGACTGGCAGGTTGGCCAGACCGGCAAAGTGGTCGCCCCCGACCTCTATGTCGCGGTTGGCATCTCGGGTGCGATTCAGCACCTTGCCGGGATGAAAGACTCCAAGATCATCGTCGCGATCAACAAAGACGAAGAATCGCCGATCTTCCAAGTCGCAGACTATGGTCTCGTGGCAGACCTCTTCGACGCGGTGCCGGAACTAATCGAAAAGCTGTAAGGCTTCTCATATGAGACACCAAAGGCCCGCCGTTCTCGGCGGGCCTTTTTCGTGCATGTCCCTACCGGGAGCGTCAGGACATGCTTTGCAGCGCATCGGTCAAAGCGGCGGCGGCAGAGGCATGGGCCATCGGGCCCAGCATTTCCGACGCGGCCGGCGCCTCGAATTCACTGACCACCATGCCAGCGGTCGGCCCCCCTGAGGGGTCTTTGGGAGAGACGACCTCGATCTTGGCCGTGGCGTGCTGGGCCACCGCGTCCAACATTTCGCGTGTCACGAATAGCGGATCATGGCCCAACTCTCCCACCGGCTGCGCTGCTGTGGCGACCGGCGGGCGGTCGGCCAGCCAAAGCAGGAGCGTGCGCCCCTGTATCTGTCCCAACATCAAACGCATGCGCGCCATCCACGCCTGCTGAAGCTCCGCGCGCACCGCTTCGAACCGTTCGGGCGAGACCTGCATGAGGTGCGTCAGCATGTGCCGGTTGAAGTGGAACTGCGAGAAATCGACCTCGCGGTAGATCGTCTGCAACAGCGCGGAGGCCCCGACAAAACGGTCGTTCCGACGCCGGTGCACGGAATAGAAACGGTTGGTCATATTCTGCGCGCCCATGACCTGCACAACCGTCACATCTGCCTGCGAGGCGGCCTGCGCGACGAAAGGGTCATGGGCAAAAGCGTCGATCCCCGCGTTGGGAAAGCCGAAGTTCACGCAGGTCTTGCCGATCTCGGCCTCGACCCGCGCGGGAAACGGCTCTTCAATGAATTTGCCATAGGTCTCCGTCCCGCCGAGAAAGGCGATATAGGGCGCCTCCAACCTGCGGCGCGGGCCGCGAAACATCAGCTTTGACGTGCCGTAGCGGCATGGCAAATAGTCCAGAGGCGCTGGCCCCACTGCATCATAGGTCATCGAACCCACCTTTTTGTTCACCCAAAGCCAGATTGCACAGCAGGGGCTGCGATTCTGTTAACGGGCGAATTTGTCGTGAGATTTCGTAAACAGCTGCCCTTGCGGCACCCCCGCCACGCGCCCTATTGTGCGCCGAACTCAAGCAAAGGACAGGCCATGGACATCCAGACAATCGGTATCGTGGGAGCGGGGCAAATGGGCAATGGGATCGCCCATGTCATGGCGCTGGCAGGCTACGACGTGCTGCTGAACGATGTCAGCGCCGATGCGCTGGCCAAAGCAATGAAAACCGTGACCGGCAATATGGACCGCCAAGTCAGCCGCGAGAAGATCACCGCCGCCGACCGGGACGCCGCCATGGCGCGGATCACCACGACGCAGACGCTAGGCGATCTGGGCCAAAGCGATCTGGTGATCGAAGCCGCGACCGAGCGCGAAACAGTGAAACAGGCGATCTTCGAAGACCTGATCCCCCATTTGAAACCGACGACGATCCTGACCTCGAACACCTCGTCGATCTCGATCACCCGTCTCGCGAGCCGCACCGACCGGCCCGAGAAATTCATGGGCTTTCACTTCATGAACCCCGTGCCGGTGATGCAATTGGTCGAATTGATCCGCGGCATCGCCACGGACAGCGAGACTTATGACGCGTGCAAAGCTGTCGTGGACCGTTTGGGCAAGACCGCCGCCTCGGCCGAGGATTTCCCCGCCTTCATCGTGAACCGCATCCTGATGCCGATGATCAACGAGGCAGTCTATACCCTCTACGAAGGGGTCGGCAACGTCGAGTCGATCGACAGTTCGATGAAGCTGGGGGCGAACCATCCGATGGGGCCATTGGAGCTTGCGGACTTTATCGGTCTCGACACCTGCCTTGCCATTATGAACGTTCTGCATGACGGGTTGGCGGATACGAAATATCGCCCCTGCCCGCTGCTGACCAAATATGTCGAAGCCGGGTGGTTGGGGCGCAAGACGCAGCGGGGGTTCTATGACTACCGCGGCGAAAAACCGGTTCCGACGCGCTGAGTTGCGAGGGTGTTGGGGGCTCTGCCCCCATCGCGCCAGAGGCGCGATTCCCCCGAGGGTATTTTTAAAAGGATGAAGTTTAGTTGGTGAGCGCCAGAGTATGGGCGCGCAGCCAAGCCATGAAGCCGCGCGGGTCGTCGGCCCAGCGGTCGATCTCTTCGCGGGCGAGCGGGTGGCCAACGATGGGCCCTTGGGGTTTGTCGCAGGCGTGGGCGATTTCATGCAGCAAAAGCCCTTGGCGCAGCATCGGGCTGAGCCTGTTGGCGATCTGATAGGCGCGGCTGTTCTGGCCCGGGAATCGCATCGGCACCACCTGCGCACCGGAGCGGCGGATCATCTTGGCGGTGAAGACGTTCCATTCCGCTTCGACTGCCGGGCCCCACCAGCTTTCCGAGGCCGCGACGACGCCTGAGGGGAAGAGCGCCACGACGCCGCCTTCTTTGAGGTGGGCCATGGCCTTGGCGCGCATTTCCACGCCTTTGCGCTGCGCATCCGGGTCATGTGGGAAGGGCACCGGGATCATGTAGCTGCCCGCCACCTCGTCGATGGAGGTGAGCAGCGACCGGGTGAGGATACGGTAATCGGGGCGCACGCGGCCGATGAGGTCGGCGAAGATCATGCCGTCGACCATGCCGTGGGGGTGGTTTGCCACGACCACGACTGGCCCCTCTTTTGGGATGCGGTCCAACTGCGTTTGCGGAGTGGTGAGGTCGATGCCCATCGTGTCGAGCGCCGCGCGCCAAAAGGCTTGGCCTGAGGGGGTGCCGCGTTGTTCGAACTTACGGATCAGACGCAGAATTTTGAGCTTGCCGGTGAAAAGCTCCATCGCGGAGATCACCCGCGCCTTCCATGGGTCATCGAAGGTCGAGGCATAGGACAGGCTGCGGCGGTCGTATTTGGTGAAGGTCACCGTGCCGTCGCCTGTCTGGGCCGGCTCGGCCGCGATGTTTTGCACGTCTTCCATGGGGTCGGCGGATCCTTTTTCCCGCTTGGCGGGCCTAAAACCCTTCGCCGAACTTATCCGCCACGAGGGCGGTCAAAGCTTCGGCCAAGGCCTCGGCATCGGGGCCGGAGGTTTGGACATCGATGGTGGTGCCGCGCGACGCACCGAGCATCAAGAGCCCCATGATACTGTCGCCCGAGGCCGACATGCCATCCTTGCTGACTTCGGCGCGGGCATCAAACGCCTCGACCACCTCGACCAATTTGGCGGAGGCGCGCGCGTGCAGGCCTTTTTCGTTAACGATCTTTAAAGAAAATTCGGGCATGACGTCTTGGGGCCTTCTAACCTGCGCTGACATTCTGGCTGTCGATATACTTCTTACCAGCTTCGAGCGCGGCACGCACGGCATCGGGCACATCCATATGCCGCGATTTGGCGAGTTTGATCAGCATGGGGAGGTTCGCGCCGTAGATGATCCGGCGGTTTTCCGGGCGGCAGGCCAAGAGGCTGAGGTTCGAGGGGGAGCCGCCGAAAAGATCGGTGACAACCACCACACCGGCGCCTTGGTCCACCGCATCGGCGGCGCCGCAAATCTCGCGTTCTTTGTCGGCGCGGTCGTGATCGGCTTCGATCGCGATGGCGCGCACGCCGAATTGGGATCCCACGACATGTTCGATGGCGGCAAGATATTCTTGCGCCAGCCCCCCATGTGCGACGATGACGATCCCGATCACGGCTTGCTTCCTTCACGATGCTGACGGTCCAGCTCTCGATGCCTAATTGACACCTGCCAGCCCTGCTCTGCAAGGCGCAAAGCGTGATCTTCGGCCATGGCGACAGAGCGGTGTTGCCCGCCCGTGCAGCCGAAGGCGATGGAGATATGGGATTTGCCCTCTTCGCGGTAGGCGGGCAGCAGCAGGAGGCTGAGATCGAGCACCTTGTCGGCGAAATCGGCGTAGCGTTTGTCCCCCGCCACATGGGCCGCGACGGAAGGGTCGCGCCCGTCGCCGCGGCGCAATTCGGGCACCCAATAGGGATTGTTCAGAAAGCGGCAGTCGTGCACCACATCAACGCCGCGCGGAAGGCCCCGTTTGTAGGAAAAGCTTTGTACCGATACCGTCAGTTGGCGCTGCCCGCCGGGGGCGAACCATTGTTCGACCTCGGCGCGCAACTCGTGGACGTTCAGCGTTGTCGTGTCGATCAGCACGTCGGCACGGGCGCGGATCGGGTGGAGCAATTCCTGCTCGCGTGCGATCCCGTCGACGGGGCGGTCAGCCGGGGCCAGCGGGTGGCGGCGGCGGGTCTCGGAAAAGCGTTGCAGCAGCACATCAGGCGCGCAATCGAGATAGAGCAGTTCCGCGCGCCACCCCGGTTCAGCCGTCAGGCGGCCCATCAGCTCCAGCACGCCTTCGGTGGAAAAGTCCCGGTTGCGGGCGTCGATCCCCAAGGCCACCGATTGCGCATCGCCGGGGCGGTCAAGCAGCGCGGGCAGCAGCCGCAGCGGCAGATTGTCGATCGCCTCAAACCCCGCATCCTCCAGCACGTTGAGCGCAGAGGACCGCCCGGCGCCCGAAGGGCCGGTGACAAGGACCAACCGCCGCGGGGCGGGGTCTGTTGATGAGGTCTGACTGATCAATTCGGTTCTTCCACACCTGACATATACAGATGAATTGCTGCCGCAAAATGAGCGCTATCGCATTTGTGAAAACAGGGCAACGTGACACCCCGTAGCATATGGCTGTGCCCTTCGGGAAGGCGCCGGTCTTCGGTACGGGCCAGATCGACGACGAGGGCCAGCGGCACGGGGCCGTGATCCTCGGCCCGCAGAATGCCGACATAGCGCGCCTCGATCAGGCCGCGGATCGGCTCGGGGACGCTGGCGATCACCTGATCCCCATCGCGCATGATATCGGTGCGATCATCGGCCACCAGCTTGGCACCGAGGGCGATCAGTTGCAGGGCGAGGGCCGATTTGCCCGCGCCGGACGGGCCAAGGATCAGCACCCCGCGCCCATTGATCGCCACGCAGCTGGCGTGGAGGTTTTCGCGCTCGACGGTCATATCAGGCCCCGCGCCCGGGATTTAGGTGGGCAGCCCCACGACAAAACGCGCGCCGAGCGGTTCGGAGGTGATGTCGGCCTCGGTCGGGCGGATGTTCTCGGCCCAAATCACGCCGCCATGGGCTTCGACGATCTGTTTCGAGATCGCGAGGCCGAGGCCGGAGTTGTTGCCGAAATGCTCTTCCGGGCGTTGCGAGTAAAAGCGTTTGAAGATTTTGCCGAGCGCCTGTTCGGGGATGCCGGGGCCGGTGTCTTCGACCACGATCAACACGCGATTGGCACGTTTGCGGGCCCAGACCCGGATCGCGTCGCCGTCTTCGCAAAAGGAAATTGCGTTGGTGATCAGGTTCACGAAGACCTGCGCCAAACGGGCTTCCAGCCCATGCACGGTGATCGGCGCAGCGGGGAGGTCAGTGATGAAATCGATGCCTTTGGATTTCGCATCTTCGCCGAGGTACTGGCCCAGATTGCCCAGCATTTGCAGCAGGTCGAAGGGCTCTTCCTCTTCCTTGACCAGTTCGGAATCGAGCCGCGAGGCATTGGAAATGTCGCTCACCAAACGGTCGAGGCGGCGCACGTCATGTTCGATCACATCCAGCAGTTTCTCGCGCTGGTCGTCACGCTTGACCATGCGCAGCGTGCCCACGGCAGACCGGAGCGAAGCGAGTGGGTTCTTGATCTCATGGGCCACATCGGCGGCGAATTGTTCGTTGCCGTCAATCCGGTTGTACAGTGCCGAGACCATGCCGCGCAGCGCGCCTGACAGGCGGCCAATCTCATCGGGCCGCGCGGTCAGATCGGGGATGCGGATGCGGCCGGGGTTCATCTTGCGCGCGTCCTTGTCGCGGCCCAGTTCGGCAGCGGCAGAAAGGTCGGCCAGCGGATTGGCGATGGTCGAGGCCAGAACGAGGCTGAGGCCGATGGAGACGAGGGTCGCGATGACGAAAATCTGCAAGACGCGCTCGCGTTCGCTGCGCACAAGGCGGTCGATCTCTCCCGCCGCACTGGCCACGGCGACCACGCCAACGGGGGTGTCGCCCTGCATGATGGGGGTCACCACGCTGAAAAGCGTGCCGCCTTCGATGGCAAGCGTGCCTTCCAGTCGGGTACCGCTGGTCACGCTGGTGCCGACCATGCCGCGCAATTGCTCTTCGAGCGGCGGGGTGGCGGTAACCTCATCGGTGCTGAAGGGGGCCGAAACCCGGTCCCAAAGCCAATTCAACCCGTCGTTCAGCAAGGTCCGCTCACCCGCCTCGGAGGCGGCGAGGGCCTCGGCCACGGTGACGCTGCCTGCGGTGCGGGCGACCAAGGTTTCCGCCGTATCATAGACAAAGACTTCGATGCCGCCGCGCAGGTCCAGCCCGTCGAGCGTGGCAGCCACATCGACGCCATCGCCGGTGGTCAGGTTCACCGGCGCGCCTGCGGGCAGTTGCGCTTCGATCACATCGGCGATCAGCTCGGTCTCAGAGACCAGCGCCGCGGCGCGTTGCAGCGCCAGACTGTCGCGCGAGGAATTGAGGTAGAGGATCCCCGCCACCAGAACGCTGAGCGCGATCAAGTTGAAGGTAATGATCTTGCGCGTCAGCGGCGAGGACCGGAGCGAGAACAGCCCCCGCCGTTCGCGCTTGACCCGAATTTCATCCGGCGCGGCACTGTCGGGGGTGACCCAATCGTCCCCCAATACAACATCACCGTCCCTGCCAGCAGCCATGTCCCGCACAAGCTTCCTTTCGACCCGCGTTAACCGACGGGTTTACTCTTCGTTATATCTATAGCCGATGCCGTAAAGCGTCTCGATCGCCGAAAATTCATCATCCGCGCTGCGCATCTTTTTGCGCAGGCGCTTGATATGGCTGTCGATGGTGCGGTCATCCACATAGACCTGATCATCATAGGCCACATCCATCAGCTGGTCGCGCGATTTCACGAAACCGGGGCGCTGCGCGAGGGCTTGCAGCAGCAGGAATTCGGTCACGGTCAGCGACACATCCTTGCCCTTCCAGCTTACCGCGTGGCGCAGCGGGTCCATCCGCAGATCGCCGCGTTCCATCACCTTGGTCTCTTCGGTATCCCCGACCTCATTGGTCTCAACCGCGTCTTGGCGGCGCAGAAGCGCGCGGATACGTTCGACCAACAGGCGTTGGCTGAAGGGTTTTTTGACGTAATCGTCGGCCCCCATGCGCAGGCCCAGCACCTCGTCGATCTCATCGTCCTTGGAGGTCAGGAAGATCACCGGCATCGCGGTTTTCTGGCGCAGACGTTGGAGCAGATCCATGCCGTCCATACGGGGCATCTTGATGTCCAGCACCGCCATATCGGGCAGTTTCTTGTTGAAGGCGTCCAGCGCCGCTTGGCCATCATTATAGGTTTCCACTTCGAAACCTTCAGCTTCAAGAGTCATCGAAACGGATGTCAGGATGTTCCTGTCATCGTCTACCAATGCGATCTTTGACATTGCCTGCTTCCTTATGCTGCTCAATTCGTTCTTATTTTTGGAGTCAGTGATCTCCAATATTACAGATCGAATCAATCCTTAAGTGCGAATCGTGCCTCTGAGATGCACCAATTCCGTCATAATTTGGTTAGGAATGGCTAAATTGCCGCACTTTGACCGGCCCGGTCCAAG
Source organism: Sulfitobacter sp. 15WGC (assembly GCF_005068605.1). Classification (NCBI taxonomy): domain Bacteria; kingdom Pseudomonadati; phylum Pseudomonadota; class Alphaproteobacteria; order Rhodobacterales; family Roseobacteraceae; genus Sulfitobacter; species Sulfitobacter sp. 15WGC. The sequence goes on from NZ_SZNL01000003.1 coordinate 19,442, forward strand.
AGGAAGCCGGTGCCCCGCGCGCCGCATCGGGCCGGGATCTATGGGCTCGGGAACAAAGTTTTAGATGATGGCGCTAACTGTGACAAAGCTGCCTGTTCAACCAGAAAACGCCCGTGTTAAGAGGCACTCAAGGCCCCCGACGCCCAGGGCAATTGCGCCCGCTCGGACACGTTCTGCGCTGCTCACGCGCTACCACAGGAGACATCATATGACATTTGGACGGGTAAACCCGCAGTTCAGCCTTGAGGATCAAAAGATCAGCGGGCTTGGCGATGTCTATTACAACCTGACCGAGCCTGCGCTGGTCGAGGCGGCATTGAAACGGGGCGAAGGCAGCCTTGGCAAAGGCGGGGCCTTCCTCGTCACCACCAGCAAGTTCACGGGCCGCTCGCCCAAGGACAAACATGTGGTCAAGACCGACAGTGTGGCCGACAGCATCTGGTGGGAAAACAACGCCGAGATGTCGCCCGAGGGCTTTGACGCGCTTTACGAAGACATGCTCGCACATATGCAGGGCAAGGACTACTTCGTCCAAGACCTCGTCGGCGGGGCGGACCCCAAACATGCGATCAACGTGCGCATGGTGACCGAACTGGCATGGCACGGGCTTTTCATCCGCACCATGCTGCGCCGCCCCGATGCCGAAGCGTTGAAGGACTTCACCGCCGATTTCACCGTCATTAACTGCCCCAGCTTTCAGGCCGACCCGGCCAAGCATGACTGCCGCAGCGAGACCGTGATCGCGATGAACTTCGACCGCAAGATGATCCTCATCGGCGGCACCGAATACGCGGGCGAGAACAAGAAATCCGTTTTCACCCTGCTGAACTACCTGCTGCCGGAAAAAGGCATCATGCCGATGCACTGCTCGGCCAACCACGCCAACGGCAACCCGGTCGATACCGCGGTTTTCTTTGGCCTCTCGGGCACCGGCAAGACCACCCTCTCCGCCGATCCCGAGCGCACGCTGATCGGCGATGACGAGCATGGCTGGTCCGACAACGGCACCTTCAACTTCGAAGGCGGCTGCTATGCCAAGACCATCAACCTAAACCCCGAGGCCGAGCCGGAGATCTACGCGACGACCTCCAAATTCGGCACGGTGATCGAGAATATGGTCTTCGATCCCGATACTTTCGAGCTCGACTTCGACGACGACTCGCTTACCGCCAACATGCGTGCCGCCTACCCGCTGCACTACATCTCGAACGCCAGTGAGAAGGCCGTCGGCGGCCATCCGAAAAACATCATCATGCTGACCTGCGATGCCTTCGGCGTGCTGCCCCCGATCGCGCGGCTGAGCCCGGCGCAGGCGATGTATCACTTCCTATCCGGCTTTACCTCCAAGGTGGCGGGGACCGAGCGTGGCGTGACCGAGCCGGAGCCCACATTCTCCACCTGTTTCGGCGCCCCCTTCATGCCGCGCCGGCCCGAGGTTTACGGCAACCTGCTGCGCGAAAAGATCGCCCAGCACGGGGCCACCTGCTGGCTCGTGAACACCGGCTGGACTGGCGGCGCATACGGCACCGGCTCGCGGATGCCGATCAAGGCGACCCGCGCGCTGCTGAGTGCCGCCCTCGAAGGGCGTCTGGCGGATGCGGAGTTCCGCAAAGACCCGAATTTCGGCTTCGATGTCCCTGTCGAGGTGAACGGCGTCGCCGACATCCTGCTTGACCCGCGCCGGACCTGGGACGACCCGGAGGCCTACGACCGTCAGGCGGCAAAACTGGTCAAGATGTTCTCGGACAACTTCGAGCAGTACCTGCCCCATATCGACGACGATGTGAAAGCCGCGGCGATCAGCTAAGCCTTTCGCCAAGGATGAAACAGAAAGGGCCGCCCCTGTTGGGCGGCCCTTTTCGCATCTCACGCTCCGTGACCTTTAGCCTGCGAAAGTCACCTTCGCATCCAAAGGCATCTCGCGCAGGAAACTGTCATCCACGCCGACGATATTGACCGAGGTCGACCGGTCGACCGCCGCGATCAGAGCAAAGCTCTTGTCCGGATAGCGCCCGGCCATCAGCAAACGTTTATAGGCCAGAGGCACCGGCGCGCCCCCCTCCTCCCGCGGGATTTCGGTGACCACCTCGTCTAGGCGAACGCCACAGGTCGCCTCGACCTCCCGAAAGGGGTAGTTCAACATATTCTCGAACTCAGGCCCGCCCGGAAACAGCTTGATCGGCCGCCCGATGCTGCTGCGCGCATTGGTCCAGCCCCACCATTGCGTGTAAAAGGATTTCTCGCCGACCTCGGTACAGATCCAGCCGTTGGGCGAGTCGCGGTAGACCAGCACATAGGGGCGCATGGCGCGGAAGGCCTCGCTCTCCAACTCACCCCGGCTCAGGCTCCACGCCTGCAACACGGCCTGAAGCATGGCAGAGCCACCGTCCCAGATCAGCGACAGGGGCTGCTGTTGTTGGTGAAAACACCAGCCGTTCGGCTCTTCATGGGAAAGGCGCAGCATACCGTCGGCATGGCGCGTCTTGCCATCCAGCCACAGCTTGCCCCGATCGATAATATCGCGCGCTTCGGGCAGGGCCTCGGCGCCTGCTTTGGTCAGGGAATAGCGGCGGTTCTCAATCGTGAAGAGCGGCGCGCCCATCGCCTCTTCCAACTGCTGGATATGCCGCCGGACCGTCTGCCGGGTGCTGGCCAATTCGGCCACCGCATGGCTGAGGTTCAAAGTATGCGCCAGCGTCACGAAAGAGCGCATCATCTCGAACAAAAGGGCCGGGGCGGGGTCCTTTTGCAAGGTCTGGGGCACGGGTGCGACCGGCTCAATATCGGACATATGCTGGTTCATAGGCAAGGGATGGTACATGAATCACCCGGTAACGCAACATAATCCATACAGCTAGGGTGAATTGGTTAACGCAAAGAGGCCAGATCTAGGCAATTGATCCTCAATACATTGCGGGTAGTGAATATATGGTACTCAACCAGAGGTATTGAACCATGTCCCACCCCGTAGACGTTCACGTCGGTCGTCGGCTCAAGCAGGCACGCACCCTGCGACGGCAATCCCAGACCGATGTGGCACGCGAACTCAAACTGTCGTTTCAGCAGATCCAAAAGTATGAAATCGGCTCCAACCGGATCGCCGCCAGCCGCTTGCATGAGCTGGCCCGGATACTCAACGTCACCCCCGGCTATTTCTTCGAAGGGCTGGATAACGACAAGCCCGAGGCCAGCAACGACCCCTCGCTCGACATCGTAAACGCCATCGGCTCCATCAAGGATGATGCGGTAAAGGCCCGTATTCTAACGTTTATTGAGGATGTTGCCGGCGTCACCGTCGCGCGCAAAGGCTGATCACAGCCCGTCGTTCACGCGAAACTCCGCCCGGGCCATACGGCTCACACCACCTGACCAACGGCCACGAAAGCCCGCGGCAAACTGATGCGCACCCGCTTTAAGGGCCGGCACAAACCACCGGCGTCTCCCACCTTCACGCGACCAGCGTTTCCGCCTTTTTCAAATCAACAGAGACCAATTGGCTCACCCCCTGCTCCGCCATGGTGACGCCAAAGAGCCGGTCCATCCGGGCCATGGTCACCGCATGGTGCGTGATGATCAGAAAGCGCGTGTCGGTCTGACGGCACATCTCATCCAGCAGATCACAGAACCTGGTCACATTTGCGTCATCAAGCGGCGCGTCGACCTCATCCAGCACACAGATCGGCGCCGGATTGGCGAGGAAGACGGCAAAGATCAGCGCCATCGCGGTCAACGTCTGCTCCCCACCCGACAGCAGGCTGAGGGTGCTGAGCTTCTTGCCCGGCGGCTGGCACATGATCTCCAACCCGGCTTCCAAGGGATCGTCGCTTTCGACCATTACAAGGTTCGCTTCACCGCCGCCGAAGAGATGGGTGAACAGCATCGAGAAATTCGCGTTCACCTGATCAAAGGCGGTCAGCAGCCGTTCCCGCCCCTCGCGGTTGAGGCCCGCAATGCCGCTGCGCAGGGTCTTGATCGCCTCTTCCAGATCGGCCTTCTCGGTCAGCAGGGCTTCGTGCTCTTCGCGTATCTCTTTCGCATCATCCTCAGCGCGCAGGTTCACCGCGCCCAAGGAATCCCGCTGCCGCTTGTACCGGTTCACGTCCTCTTCAAGCGTTTCCACCGGCGGAATCTGATCCGTCTCGACATCGAGCGCATCGCGCAGCGCCTCGGGCGTGCTCTGTCGTTCATCCTGAATGCGTTCCGCCGCATGGGTCACCGTTTCACGGGCGGCATCGCTGCGGGCCTCGGCCCGGGCACGGGCCTCCCGCGCGTCCGATGCCTGCCGCTCCGCGTCACGCTCGGTGTCCGTCGCGGCTTTCAAGGCGGCTTCCGCGGCGGCCAGCGTTTCCGTGGCATGGGCGCGGCGGGCCTCGGCAGAGGTGATCGCGCCTGACAGGTCTTCCCGCTTCGCCGCGATCTCCGCCGGGACAGCGCTTGCCTCGGCCAATTCGGCCTCCGACGCGGTCTTGCGCTCGACCAATTCAGCGCTGCGCTTGCCCGCCGTTTCCAAGCGCTTCCGCCAGCCGCTGACCTCTTTCGCGACCTCTTGCAGCCGCCGTCTGCGCGCCTCGCCTTCGCGGCGCAATTCGTCATGGGCCGAGCGGCGCGACATCATGGTGATCCGCGACGCCTCGACCGTCATGCGGACATCCTCGACCGTCGCACGGGCGGCGGAAAGGTCATCCAAGCCCGCCAGCGTGCGCTCGGCGTCCATCACCTCGGCCCGCGCGGTGATCGCGGCTTCCTCATGGCGTTTCACGGCAAGGCCGAGGGATTCCAACCGGCTCTGGGCAAGGTTGCGATCTGCCTCTGCCCGACTTAACGCGCGGCCCGCTTCGGCCACCTGCCTGTCGGCATCGCGCCGCGCCTCGCGGGCCCGTTTGTCGGCCTCGGCCTGTTCGGCCAGTTGCTGCTGGAGGGTCTCATGCGCCGCCCGCGCGGCATCGGCACGGGTGCTGGCCTGTTCCAGCGTCTGTTTCAGGACTTCCAACCGGTTCAACTGCTGCAAGCGCAGCGCGGCTGCCGAGGGCGCATCTTCGGCCATGGCGCGGAAACCGTCCCACCGCCAGAGGTCCCCCTCCTTCGACACCAAGCGCTGCCCTGGCTGCAACTGCGCCTGCAACTCTCCGCCCGCGTCGGCATCAACGAGCCCGACTTGGGCCATTCGGCGCTCTAACACCCGCGGCACGGTGACATGCTGCGTGAGCGGGGTCACCCCGGCGGGCAGTGGCTGGCGCGCCGGGTAGTTCGGCAAAAGCGCCCAGCCTGAGGGGCGATCGGCCTCTACCTCAGGTGCACGCAGGTCATCGGCCAAGGCCGCGCCGAGCGCTTTCTCAAAACCCTGTTCCACCTGCAACCGGTCGAGGATCTGCCCGCCTTCGGCGCTGTCACGCTCCACCAATTTAGCCAGCGCGCCAACCTCGGCGCGCAGGGCCTTGGCCTCGCCCTCCGCCTCAGAGCGCTCCGCGCGGGCCTCGGCCTCGCGCGATTGCGTGTCGGCGCGGGTCTCTTCGGCAGCCAAAAGGGCGGCATCCGCCGCCGCCGAGGCGGTGACGGCTGCGGCTTCGGCCTTCTCAGCCGCCGCGAAATCTAGCCCGGCCTTGTCGAGGGTCGCTTGGCTTTGGGCCACCGCATCGCAGGCCTTGCGGGCCTCGGCCTCCGACTTCTCTAACGTCTTGCGGCTGTCTTGAAGCAAGCGTTCCGCCGAACTGTGGCGCGCGGCCAAACGGGCCACGTCTTCGGTCTGCTGCGAAAGGTCGGCCTCGCGGGTTTGCAAGACTTCGGCTGCCTCGCGCGCGGCCTGCTCCGCCTCCTCAAGCGCGCTGTCGTGCCCCTTGTCCGCCTTGGCGAGGCCTTCCGCTTCCTCTTCGAGGCGCGCGATCGTTTCTTCCGCGTCGCGATTCAGCCCGCCTTCGCGTTCGATATCACGGGTCAGCTGAGCAATGCGGCCTGTCAGGGTTTCGATCAGCGACGCCGCCCGCGCCTCTTCCGCGGTCAGGGTGTCGCGCTGCGTGGTGAGACGTTGCAGAATCGCAGTCGCAATCGCCTCTTCCTCGCGCAGGGGCGGCAAGGCGGCTTCGGCCTCTGCCCGCCCTTCGGCCACGCGGCGCACTTGCGCTTCGGCCTCTGCCGTGGCGGCGACGCGAGCACGCAATTCCCCCTCGGCTTTCGCACGCGCCTCATCGGCTTCGCGCCAGCGGCGATACAGCAACAAGCCTTCGGCATGGCGCAGTGCTTCGCCAATCTCACGATACCGCGCCGCCTGCCGGGCTTGCCGGGCCAGCGTGGCCAATTGCGCGGCCAGTTGTTCGACCACATCGTCTACGCGGGCGAGGTTTTGCTCCGCCCCGTTAAGTTTCAACTCGGCCTCATGACGGCGCTGATACAGGCCCGAGATGCCAGCGGCCTCTTCCAAAATGCGACGACGGCTTTTTGGCTTGGCGTTGATCAACTCGGCAATCTGCCCCTGCCGGACCAAGGCGGGGCTATGCGCCCCGGTCGAGGCATCGGCGAAAAGCATCTGCACGTCGCGGGCGCGTACATCCTTGCCGTTTACCTTATAGGCGCTGCCCACGTCGCGGGTGATCCGGCGGACGATTTCAAGCGCGTCTTGCTCATTAAATCCCGCAGGCGCCAACCGGTCACTGTTGTCGAGGTGCAGCGCCACTTCGGCGAAGTTGCGTGCGGGCCGGGAGGAGGCACCGGCGAAGATCACATCTTCCATGCCGCCGCCGCGCATGGCGGTCGGGCGGTTTTCGCCCATGACCCATCGCAGCGCTTCGAGCAGGTTGGATTTGCCACAGCCGTTCGGCCCCACGACCCCGGTCAACCCGTCGGAAATGACAAGGTCGGTCGGGTCCACAAAGCTTTTGAAGCCGGTTAATCTGAGTTTGGAAAAGCGCAAGTTAGCCCTGCCGTGATTGATTCTCGCCTGAGCGGCGAACTTGCCGTTTGGCATGGGTCCGAGTCAATCAAAAGCCCCAAGGGAGAGGGGGCGGTCGGCGGTTATCCACAAGATATTGTCTTAATCGGCGCGTTTGCCCTACGGGGCACTTAGTTGGAGCGGGTCGATGGCACGCTTCGCCCATTTCGCGCCCCTCGCCTCAAACGATGCCGCAATACAGAGTCCGGGCTAGTCACAGTCCAGCACCCCAAGCGCCAGCGCCTGATCGCCTAGAACCTCTTTCACCTCACAGCCACTAGCCTGCGCCATCGCGTGCCCGGCCCGCGCGCGGATGGGACCAAAGCGCGGCGCGTATTGGGTGTTTACACGCACCGCCTCTGCCCGCTCGCCCCGTACGCGGACTTCGAACACCGACCCCTCCACGGTGATCCGCTGCGCCGGCAGCCCCCGGAACTCCCGACTGGGCGCCGTACAGGCCGCGAGGCCAATCAACATTGCAATGATAACGAGCAACCGCATGGTTCAACCCTGCCCCGGCAGAGTTAACAAAAGCCTAACGCAAAAGAAAAAGCCCCAGCGGGGCCGGGGCTTTCAAAAATCTATAAGGCGCTGGCCTAGTGCAGCTTGGCTTCGACTTGGGCGATGCCATCGTCGATCAGCTTGTTGCCCTGTGCGGCGGTCATCTGCTTGGCGATCACGTCGCGCGCGGCGGCCACGGCGATGGTCACGGCTTGGTCGCGGACTTCCTTCACAGCGGCGGCCTCGGCCGAGCTGATCTGGTCTTTCGCGGCGGCCATGCGACGCTCAAGCGACTTGGCCATATCCGCCCGCGCCTGTTCGGCGGCGAGACGTGCATCTTCCTTGGCGGAAGACACGATCCGGTCCGCTTGGTCCTGCACCTCTTTCTGCTTGCGCTCATAAGAGGCCAGCAGGGTTTGCGCTTCTTCACGCAGGGCGCGGGCTTCTTCCAGCTCGGTCTTGATGCCGTCGGCGCGTTTGTCGAGCATGCCGATCAAAAGCGTTGGCACCTTGAAGTAAATCAGGATCCCAAGGAACAGCAGGAAGGCCAGCAACACGATGAAATCGGTGTTGCGCAGCGAAAAGAAAGGCCCCGTGGCGGCAAGCGCCGGCGAAGCGACGAGACCGGCGAGTAGGGTCGAAAGTGTCAGGCGCATGGATTTGGTCATGGCTTATCCTTTCATCCGCGCGTCGACGGCAGCGCTGACAGTCGCGGTATCGGCCGTGCCACCCAGAGCGGCGACGAGGGCCTCGGCGGTGTCCTTGGCAACGGCTTGTACGTTGTCCATGGCGCCCGCGCGAATTTCGGCGATGGCTTTTTCCGATTCCGCCACTTGCGCGGCAATCTCGGCATCGGCCTTGGCCATTTCGGCATCCAGATCAGCCTGCATGTCCGCTTTTGCCTGAGCCACGATCTGCTGTGCCTCGGCACGGGCGTCGATCAGGGCCTTGTCATAGGCGGCTTCGGCTTCCTGCGCCTTGACCTTAAGGTCTTCGGCAGCCGCGATGTCATTGGTGATGGTCCCTTGGCGTTCAGCCAAAACCGCACCGATACGAGGCAGAGCCACGCGCGACAGGATCAGGTAGGTGGCGATCAGCGCGAGGATCAGCCAGAAAATCTGGTTGCCCCAGTGATCGAAGTTCAGCTGCGGCATGCCCGGCGTTTCGGCAGCATGGGTCGCAATGCCGGTCGCGTCGGCCAGCCCGTCGCTGGTTGTTACAGTTGCCATCGTGGCTTCTCCTTGGAAACTTTGCCGTTACAGCCGGGCAGACACGGCGTTGCGCGCCTGCCCGCTCGTAAGGATTACAGTTCCGAGAGCTTAGACAGCGAACATCAGCAGCAGAGCGACGAGGAACGAGAAGATCCCCAGAGCTTCTGCGAAAGCGATGCCGATGAACAGGGTCGCTGTCTGGCTTGCGGCTGCCGAGGGGTTGCGCAGTGCGCCGGACAGGAAGTTGGCGGCAACGTTGCCGACACCCAGAGCTGCGATGCCTGTGCCGAGACCTGCGATGCCTGCGCCGATATGTGCGAGTTGACCTTCCATTGGGGTATCTCCTTACGATTGGAAGTTAAAACTTTGACGGGAAACCCCGCCGTTGTCGGGGTTGTTAGTGTGCGGGGTGCAGCGCGTCCTTGAGGTACACGCATGTCAGGATGGTGAAGACATAGGCCTGAATAAAGGCCACCAGCACTTCGAGACCGTACATCGCGGTGATCGCGACGACCGAAACGGGCGAGATGACAGCGATGGCGGCGAAACCGGCGAAAACCTTGATCACCGCGTGGCCCGCCATGACGTTACCCGCCAGACGAATGGAGTGGCTGACCGGGCGCACGAAGTAGCTGATCAGCTCGATGATCGCCAGCACGGGGCGCAGGGCCAGAGGCGCCGAGGACACCCAGAAGAGGCTCAGGAACGCCGCGCCGTTCTTGACGAAGCCCACCACGGTCACCGTGATGAACACCGCCAGCGCCAGCACCACGGTCACCGAGAAATGCGCGGTGGGGGTGAAGGCTGTCGGGATCAGGCCGAGGAAGTTGGCCATGACGATGAACATGAACAGGGTCATGATATAGGGGAAGAACTTTAGCCCCTCTTTGCCGCAGATGTCTTCGACCATCTTGTGGATGAAGCCGTAAGCCAGCTCAGCGACCGATTGCATGCGGCCCGGAACGACCGAGCGGCGCGCGCTGCCCAGAACGAGCATCGCGAAAGTGGCCAGAACCGCCAGCGCCATCCAGAAGGTCGCGTTGGTTATGGTGTACCAAGCAACGGAAGCATCGTCGCCAAAGAGCGGCGATACGATGAACTGGTCCATCGGGTGGAATTCCAGACCGCCTGTTTCAGCGCCGTGTGTCTCTGTTGCCATCTCAGGCTCCCTCGTCCTTGCCCGAATGGGGCGTATCCTGTTCGGCCGGTTCGGCCTGTTGTTTACCCTGGATTTCCTCTGCGGTGCGGAGCATTGTCTTCACCCCCGCCGCAAGGCCCAGCATTACAAAGAGCACCATGAAGATGGGCAGCGTGCCAAAGAGCACATCCAGCCCGTATCCGATGCCGAAACCGATCCCAAGACCGGCCACAAGTTCGATCACCATCCGCCATGCCATATTGGCCTGCGAATAATGTTCATCCGCCCGGGGCTTGGGTGCGCCGCGTTCTTTCGCAGCTGCCAGTCTGGCCTCAAGCTGCTCCATCTGCTGCCGTTGGTCCGGGCTGGTCACACCAAAATCCCCTTAGGAATATCTGCTGCGGTGCTACTGTCAGGGCGGGTTAGAGTCAACAACCTTGGCTGCCGCGGATTTCCATTCGTTTACAAAGTCTTACGGGTAGCGGGGGCGACCCACACTTGAAATGGCCCCGGCAAATCCCAAGGAAATCGCGCCGAAGGGTTATTCAACTCAGCGGTTAAGTTAGCCGCAATGGCCGCTTTCGCCTACGCGCGCCCCGCGCTATTCAGACGTATGACCCAAGACCTCGATCAGGTGTTCGCCGCTCTCGCCGACCCCACACGTCGCGCCATCCTCGCCATGCTGTTGGAGGATGATATGGCCGTGACCGATGTCGCCGAACCCTTCGAGATGTCGCTTGCCGCGATCTCGAAGCATTTAGGCGTGCTGACAGCGGCGGGGCTGATCAGTCAGGAAAAGCGGGGGCGGGTGAAATGGTGCAAACTGGAGCCGGATGCGCTGCGCGATGCGTCGGTCTGGATGCAGGGGTTCGGGCAATTCGAGCCGGTGAACCTTGATGCCTTCGAGCGTTTCTTGGAAATCGAACTGCCTGAGGACAGCGAAGGCGAGATGCGCTCAGGGTCAGAGTAGGTGAAACTCATATAGATAGAGTGATCCCCCCTTGCCACGAGGTAAATAAGACAAGGGGAGGATCAATCGACGGTCAGATGACGCCGAATGCGAAACGCAAGATAGCCAAAACCACGACGATCAACCCGATCAGGTAAATAATACTACGCATGGTGGTGTCCTTCACTGTTAATTCACGCCCCAACGCCAGGCGTCGCGCTTAGGTTCCGCCGATTCCGCAACTTTTTGAATTTTTATGACTTTTCTTCGCCATCCGCGCGCAGCAGCAGCGAAAGCGCGAGGATCGTCAGCAGCACCCCACCCCATACCAGCGCCCCCGGCAGGGCATTGCCAAAGCCCAACTCCCACAGGATCACCCAGCTGGGCGTAAGATAGGTATAGGCCATGACCTTGGCCGAAGGCAGCCGCAGCGCCGCGAATTGCAGCAGAACCACGGTGGCCGCCGTGGCGAAGACCGCGACATAGAGGATGGTGATCCAGACCAAGGGACGCAGGGCGCTCCAATCGGTCGCGCGGAGGTCTTCCCAGCCGTAAAGCCCCAAGAGCACCGCGCCCGCCAACAGGGTGCCAAAGGTGAACATCACCGCGTTTTCTCCGCGGTTCAGCCGCCTTACCATGGGGGTATAGAGCGCGTGGCTGATGCAGCCGACGAAATAAATCGCCTCCCCCCGCCCGATGTCGAAGGCCAAAAGCGCCGCGAGGTCGCCGCGAAAGATCACCCAAAGCGCCCCGGCCCCGCCGATGGCCAGCGCCAGCGCCATGCGCGGCGTCATGACCTGCCGCATCAGCAGCCAGGCGAACCCCGCCGCCATCACCGGCACGAGGGTAAAGACCGCCGCCGCAGCCACCGGGGGCGCGGTCTTCAACCCTTCGAACATCAAGACGAAGTAAAGCGTGAACAGCCCCGCCAGCACGAAATAGCGCCAAGGTGCTGCAAAGCCCGCCCGACTGATATCGCCCCGCCCCCATGCCAAAGCCCCGACCAAAACCGTCGCCAAGGCGAAACGCACGGCGTTCAGCGCCGTCGGCGTGATCTCATTCGCCACCTGCGCCCCGAGCGAGAATGACCCGGCCACCAGAGCCGAGAAGCAAAGCATCGCCAGATGCCCCTGCGCCGCGGCGCTTATTCGGGACATGCGACCGCATCCTCGGCATGTTCCTTGAGGAACCGCAGCACCGCCTGCACCTTGCTGGTGCGGTGCAGATCGACATGGGTGACCAGCCACAGCGCACTGCCCCAATCGGGGCGGGGGGCGTGGATCTCAACCAATTGCGGATCATTGCGCCCCATGGCAGCGGGCAAGCCGCCGATCCCTGCCCCGGCCCGCAGCGCCGCCTCCAGCGCCGCACCGCTGGTGCTGCGCCATGTCACGCTTTCCTCCGGCACCGTGGCCCAAAGCCACTTGTGATAGGGCGCGCGGCTGTCTCGGTTGTCGGCGGCGATGAAACGGTGCTTGTGGTAATCCTCCGGCCCCTGCGGGATGCCGTACTGCGCCACATAGTCCCGGCTGGCATAGGCCCCCACCGCCAGCTGCGCATAGGGCTGCACCACATTGTCGGGCTGATCCGGCGCGGCCCCGGCACGGATGGCGACATGCGCCTCCCCATATTCCAGCCGGAACAAGCGGTCTCCGATCAGATAGCGCACCACCAGTTCGGGGTTCTGGCGCTGGAACTCGGTCAGCAAAGGCGCAAGCTGCGGGGCGAGGAAATCAAGCGAGGTGATCACCAACTCCCCCGAAACATCGCTGCCGCGCCCCTTGATCCGCCCGGCCAATTGGCTGAATTGATCGTCCGTCGCCCGCGCCACCCGCAGCAGGTCCTCCCCCGCCTCAGTCGCCGTGTAGCCGCGTGCATGGCGCTGAAACAGCTTCACGCCAAGCCGCCCCTCCAGCGCGTCGATATGGCGGATCACGGTGGCATGATGCACGCCCAGCACCTCTGCCGCGCCGCTGACGGTGCCAAGCTGGGCGACCTGATAGGCGGTTCTGATCTCATCCCAATTGTCCATTGTTCACCTCGCCTTCCCGACTTGTGCATTTACGAACATGGTCACGCTCATTCTGGCAGTTGCGTTCGCGAGCACAATGGCTAATTCCATGCCATCAGATTTACCCTTGGAACAAGGATCAACACCATGGCCACATTGCGCATCGAAACCTCGGTGAACCGCGAAAACTCCGTCACCCGCCAACTGACGGACCGGATCATCGCAACCCTGGGCGACAGCGACGTCGTCACCCGTGACATCGCCAGCGAACCCCTGCCGCTGATCGATTCGACATGGGCCAGCGCCCGGGTGAAACCCGCCGAAGAGCGCACCGAGCTGGATCAAGAAGCCCTCGCCCTCTCCGACGCGCTGGTTGCCGAAGTGCAGGCCGCCGATACGATCGTGATCAGCGCGCCCATCTACAACTTCACCATTCCCGCCTCGCTGAAAGCGTGGATTGACCTGATCGCCCGCGTCGGGGTGACCTTCCGCTACACCGAAGACGGCCCCCAAGGGCTGCTGGAGGACAAACGCGTCATCGTGGCCTTCGCCTCGGGCGGGACGGGCATCGATTCCGCCGCCGATTTCGCCAGCGGCTACCTCCGCTTTGTGTTGGGCTTTCTGGGCATCACCGATGTGACCTTTGTCGCGGCGGACCAACTGGCCGTGGATGCCGAAGGCACCATCGCCCGCGCCCATGCGCAGATCGACGCGCTGCGCGACGCGGCCTAAGCGCCCCGCCCTCTCCTCCAAATCAGCCGCGTCCCCACACCGGGGGCGCGGCTTTTGTATGGCGGCCTTTCGCCAGCCACCCCACGCGGCTTGACTCGCACCCCCGCAGCGCGTAAACGCCAACCGATCTCCGGAAGCATTGCCTTCCGGTCCCGGCCTGTCGTCGGGATCGCCCCCAGTCAGCGCGTTGCGCCCACTGGGGCGTTTGTGCATTTTCGCGCGCGTCCTTAAATAGGGGCAAGTGCAACCGACCCGAAAGGCCCTGTGCCCATGTTTGAAAATCTAAGCGAACGGCTCTCTGGTGTCTTTGACCGCCTGACCAAACAAGGCGCGCTCAGCGACGAGGACGTCAAGACCGCCCTGCGCGAAGTGCGCGTCGCCCTGTTGGAAGCGGACGTTTCGTTGCCCGTGGCGCGTGAATTCGTCAAGACGGTGCAGGAAAAGGCCACGGGCCAAGCGGTGACCAAATCGGTGACACCGGGCCAGCAGGTCGTCAAGATTGTCCATGACGCGCTGATCGACGTGCTGAAAGGCGAAGGCGAACCCGGTTCGCTGAAGATCGACAGCCCGCCCGCACCGATCCTGATGGTCGGCCTACAGGGCGGCGGTAAGACCACCACCACCGCGAAACTCGCCAAGCGCATGAAAGACCGCGATGGCAAGCGCGTGTTGATGGCCTCGCTCGACGTGAACCGCCCCGCCGCGATGGAGCAGTTGGCAATCCTCGGCACGCAGATCGGCGTCGACACGCTGCCGATCGTCAAGGGCGAAAGCCCGGTACAGATCGCCAAACGCGCCAAAACGCAGGCGGGTTTGGGCGGCTATGACGTCTATATGCTGGACACCGCGGGCCGCCTGTCCATCGACGAAGAGTTGATGAGCCAAGTCGAAGCCGTGCGCGACGTGGCCAATCCACGTGAAACATTGCTGGTTGTCGACGGCCTGACCGGCCAAGACGCCGTGCATACGGCTGAGAATTTTGACGCGCGTATCGGCATCTCCGGCGTTGTCCTGACCCGGATGGACGGCGATGGCCGTGGCGGTGCTGCGCTCTCGATGCGCGCCGTGACCGGCAAGCCGATCAAGTTCGTCGGTCTGGGCGAAAAGATGGACGCGCTTGAGACCTTCGAGCCCGAGCGTATCGCGGGCCGTATCCTCGGCATGGGCGACATCGTGGCGCTGGTCGAGAAGGCGCAGGAAACCATCGAGGCCGAACAGGCCGAGAAGATGATGAAGCGCATGGCCAAGGGTCAGTTCAACATGAACGACCTGAAGATGCAGCTTGAACAGATGATCAAGATGGGCGGCATGCAGGGCATGATGGGCATGATGCCCGGCATGGGGAAAATGGCGAAACAGGTCGAAGACGCCGGTTTCGATGACAAGATCCTCAAGCAGCAGATCGCCCTCATCCAGTCCATGACCAAGAAAGAGCGCGCCAACCCTGCCCTGCTGCAGGCCAGCCGCAAGAAGCGTATCGCCAAGGGTGCCGGCATGGAGGTCTCCGACCTCAACAAGCTGATGAAGATGCACCGCCAGATGTCCGACATGATGAAGAAGATGGGCAAGATGGGCAAAGGCGGCATGCTCAAGCAGGCCATGAAGGGCATGATGGGCAAGGGCGGCATGCCCGGCGGCATGGACCCCTCCCAGATGGACCCCAAGGCGCTGGAAGCGGCGGCCAAACAAATGGGCGGCAAGCTGCCCGGCGGTCTGGGCGGCATGGGCGGTGGCCTCGGCGGCGGCATGGGCCTGCCCGGGGGCCTCAGCGGTTTCGGGAAGAAGAAATGACCGAGCCCCTCACAGATACCGCCGCCCGCGCCGCCGAGCTGCTGAAAGAGCACCGCGCCTCGATCGACAGGCTCGACGCGATCCTCGTCTATACGCTGGGCGAGCGGTTCAAACACACGCAGGCCGTGGGGAAACTCAAGGCCACGCACGACCTTCCCCCCTCCGATCCGGCCCGCGAGGCAGCCCAGATCGAGCGGCTCGAAGATTTGGCGGAAGCGGCGGACCTCGACCCCGTCTTTGCCAAGAAGTTCTTGAACTTCATCATCGCCGAAGTCATTCGGCACCACAAAACCCACCAAGAATAGGGCGGCCTCCCGTCCCCCCAACCAACCTAAAGGATTAAACACCATGGCAATGAAAATTCGTCTCGCCCGCGGCGGTTCCAAAAAGCGCCCCTTCTACCGCATCGTGGCCGCCGACAGCCGCATGCCGCGCGATGGCCGCTTCATCGAGAAGCTGGGCACCTACAACCCGCTGCTGCCGAAAGACAGCGAAGACCGCGTGAAGATGGACGTTGAAAAGGTTCAGGAATGGATCGCCAAAGGCGCCCAGCCGACCGAGCGCGTCGTTCGCATGCTGGAAGCCGCTGGCATCCGCGAAAAGACCGAGCGTAACAACCCCAAGAAGGGCGCACCGGGCAAGAAAGCCCAAGAGCGCGCGCAGGAGAAAGCCGACAAGGCCGCTGCCGCTGCCGAAGCTGCCAACGCCCCTGCCGAAGAAGCTTCCGCAGAATAAGCTTCGAGCGCCCGGCATGGATACATTCTCTGATGACTTCCGTGCCGGGCTGCACGACCTGATGCGATGGCGGCGCGACGTGCGCCGCTTTCGCACAGACCCGCTGGACGAGGCGCTGGTGCAAAGCTGCCTCGACAGTTTCAACCTCGCCCCCTCTGTGGGCCTGTCGGAACCCTGGCGGATCATCCGCGTTGCCTCCGACACCGCGCGCCAAGCCGCGCTTGAGAATTTCCAATCCGCCAATGCCCGCGCCCTCGCCGGATACGAGGGTGAGAAGGCCGCGCTCTATGCCGGGCTCAAACTCTCGGGGATGAGCGATGCGCCCGAGCAATTGGCGATCTACTGTGATGAGAGCACCGAAAAGGGCAGCGGCCTCGGCGCGGGCACCATGCCTGAAATGCGGCGCTATTCGGTGGTGGGGGCGATCACCCACCTATGGCTCACCGCCCGCGCCCATGGTCTCGGGCTGGGCTGGGTCTCGGTGCTCGACCCCGCGCGGCTGAACCGTGACCTTGCGGTGCCAGAGGACTGGTCACTGGTGGCCTATCTCTGCATGGGCTGGCCCGAGGAAAACAGCCTGACGCCGGAACTGGAAACCAAGGGTTGGGAGACCCGCGCCCCCCGCCTCAAGGTCGAGACCCGCTAATGAGAAAGCTACTGTTCCTTCTGTCCGTGCTCGTGCTCGGCTTTGTCCTTGGCATCCGCTATGATCGGCAGTTAATGCAGGATGAATGCAAAGCCGGGGCCGGTGAATGGACCGGGACGATCTGCGTGAATTCGGAGTTGTTGCAATGAGTGACCAAGACCTGATCTGCGTCGGCGCCATCGCGGGCGCCTATGGCGTGCGCGGCGAAGTGCGCGTGAAAAGCTACTGCGCCGCGCCCGAAGACATCGAAAACTACCGCCCGCTGAGCACCGAGGACGGCAGCCGCCAGTTCACCCTCGCCCTGCTGCACCCGGTCAAAAACGGCTTTGCCGCGCGCATCGCCGAAATCACCACTAAGGAAGAGGCCGACGAGCTGCGCGGTGTCTCGCTCTTTGCCGCGCGGGATCAATTGCCGGGCCTGCCGGATGACGAATTCTACCACGCCGATCTCATCGGGCTTGAGGTCTATGACACCGGCGGCGTGCTGCTGGGGCGCGTGAAAACGGTGCAGAACCACGGGGCGGACGATCTGTTGGAACTGCAACTTGCAGGCACTTCGGCCACCACCTTCCTGCCCTTCACCAAAGCCGCCGTGCCGACGGTCGACCTTGCCTCGGGCCGGATCATCGCCGACCCGCCTTTGGGCGTGCTGCCTGAGGGCAAGGATGGCTGAGACCGGAGCCGGATGATGCCCCGCCGGATCATCCTGCATCCCGGCTTTCACAAGACCGGGACCAGTTCCGTTCAAGCCATCCTGCGCGCCAACCGCGCCCTGCTGAAACCCCATGTTGCCCTGCGCCTGCGCTGGCAGATGAAAGACCTGCTGCATGCCGCGCGCGGCTATTCCACATGGCGCGACCCGCTCACGCTGCTCAAGGCCGAATACCGCTTCGACGCCCTTCTCGATGCCCTGCCCCGGATGCCGCGCCGCACGCTGGTCCTCTCGGCCGAGGAACTGGCCGGTCACATGCCCGGACGAGGCGATCTGGCCGACTACAGCGCTGCGCCCGACCTGCTGGAGACCTTTACCCGCAGCCTGCGCCGCCGTTTCCCCCGGGCGGAGATCATGGTCTACCTCTCGACCCGCGATCCGGCGGATTGGATCGCTTCGGCCTATTGGGAGCATGTCAAAGCCTCCTCCATGACGCTCGACCTTGCCACTTTCACTGCCCGCTACGCCCCAGCGGCAGATTTGGATGCGGTGGCCGAAACGATTGCCCGCCGCCTGCCCTGCCCGGTGCATCACGCGCGGCTGGAGGCCTGCCGCGACCTGCCGCTCGGCCCCGCGACGCCGCTTTTGGACCTCTGCGCATTGCCGCCTGAGGTCTTGGCGCAGATAACCGTGCCCCCGCCCGAGAACCAGCGCTTGCCTGCGGAACTTTTGCAGGCTCTGCTTGACGCCAACCGCCAACACGCCGATGACCCCGAGGCGCGCCGCCGCGCCAAGACCGCCCTATTGCAACAGGCAGGAACCGCATGAAACCCACCCGCTCTCACGGACGTCAAAGCGCACGGCCCAGCCTCAAACCTCGCGCCCTGATGCAAGACGCGCCCGATTACGCCGATGTCTGGCAGGCCCGGATCGTCACGCTGTTTCCCGATCTCTTCCCCGGTGTGCTGGGCGCCAGCCTGACCGGAAAGGCGCTGCATGAAGGGCGTTGGCAATTGCACACCCATGACCTGCGCGACTTTGGCATCGGCAAGCACCGCAATGTCGATGACACCCCCGCAGGCGGCGGGGCGGGCATGGTCATGCGCGCCGATGTGGTCGGCCCGGCGCTGGCGCGCGCGCAAAGCCACGCACATGGGCGCTGGCCGATCCTCTACATGTCGCCGCGCGGGCGGCGGTTCGATCAGGCCATGGCGCGCGATCTGGCAAGCTGCGCGGGGGTGACAATGCTCTGCGGGCGGTTCGAGGGGGTCGACGAGCGGGTGATCGAGCATTTCGGCATCACCGAGGTCAGCTTGGGCGATTTCGTCATGACGGGGGGCGAGTTGGCCGCCCAAGCGATGATCGACGCCACTGTGCGCCTCTTGCCCGGCGTGCTGGGCAATGCCGAGAGCATCGAAGAGGAAAGCCACGCCTCGGGCTTGCTGGAACATCCGCAATATACCCGCCCCGCCGAATGGGAAGGGCGCGAGATTCCGCCCGTTTTAATGTCGGGCAACCATGGCGAGATCGCGAAATGGCGGCAGGCGCAGGCCGAAGAGCTGACCCGCAAGCGCCGCCCTGACATGTGGGCCGCGTTCGAGAGCAAGGACTGAGCCCGCGCCCCGATACGGAACCCGCCCCTGCGCGGCGCGTTGATCTCCCATATCGGAGGGAGAATCCAAATGCTTGAACTTATTCTTATTCTGTTGATCGTCGCCGCCGTTGCAGCACTCTTGGGCTTTGGCCGCGTATCGGGTGCCGCGATGACCGGGGCGAAAGTGCTGATCGGCATCGTGCTGGTGCTGTTCCTGCTCGTTGTCTTGGGCGTGATCGCGCTGGCCTGACGCGCCAGCGCGCAGAGGTCTGAAACACTGAGGATCAAGGTGGCCACAGCCCCCTTGATCCTATCGCTTTTGGCCCCTATACCCCGCGCATCCGGAATCGCTTTGGCGGCTCCGGTGCTTTGCGTTTTACGCAGAAAACTAAGTAATGACGACGATACCTCCGGCGGGGGGCCTTGATCGGAAACGATTGCAGCGCTGCCCGATAGAACCCGAAGCTCTGGGTCGCGACATAATTTCGTGGAATACCGCGAACATCATAGGAGAATGGTCAGATGAACCTGATCGCAGAGATCGAGGCGGAACAAGTCGCCGAACTGGGGAAAGAGATCCCCGACTTCCGTGCCGGTGATACCGTTCGTGTTGGCTTTAAAGTCACCGAAGGCACCCGCACCCGTGTGCAGAACTACGAAGGCGTCTGCATTTCGCGCAAGAACGGTCACGGCATCGCCGGGTCCTTCACCGTGCGCAAGATTTCCTTTGGCGAAGGCGTGGAGCGTGTGTTCCCGCTGCATTCGACCAACATCGACAGCATCACCGTCGTGCGCCGTGGTCGCGTGCGTCGTGCCAAGCTGTACTACCTGCGCAGCCGCCGCGGCAAATCCGCACGGATCGCCGAAAACGTCCACTACAAGCCGCTTTCCGGCGCGAACGCATAAAGGACTGGTCGATGAAAACCGATACACATCCCGAATACCACATCATCAACGTCAAAATGACCGACGGCACCGTTGTGGAAATGAAATCGACATGGGGCAAAGAAGGCGACCAGCTGTCGCTCGACATCGACCCCTCCGTGCACCCTGCCTGGACCGGCGGCACTGGCCGCATCATGGACACCGGCGGCCGCGTGTCGAAGTTCAAGAACAAATACGCAGGTCTGGGCTTCTAAGCCTTACCGACAGTGCGAAACAAAGGCGCGGCCCCTCGGGGTCGCGCCTTTTGCGTTTGGGGGCTGGGGCAGTGGATGGGGCCGGGGCCGGGTGTGTGCGGCAAGCGGTGTGGAGGTATTTTTGAAAGGATGAAGTTAAGGGGTATGCGTGCCGGTGGGGGCCGGCGCGCATGGGGGAGGCCGGGTTAGAGGCGGCGTTCTTGTAGGGCGGCTTGGGCGCCGTAGCCGTGCAGGTGTGACAGCACCGCGCCATAGGCGATCAGCAGATAGGCGAGCAGTTCTGTGCCCTCTTGGACGGTGGTTTTGATTTGCGGGTCATAGGCGGCGCCCATGACGGCCTCCCACAGGGCGCCGGTGCCGAAAATCCGCGAGAAGAAGAGCAGCAGCACCACGCCGATATAGACGAAGGTGGCGGAGCGGGTTTGCAGGTGGTGCAGCATGGGCAGCAGCGTGGTG
>NZ_SZNL01000003.1:40015-148822 GCF_005068605.1 Sulfitobacter sp. 15WGC
CGCCATGACGGCCTCCCACAGGGCGCCGGTGCCGAAAATCCGCGAGAAGAAGAGCAGCAGCACCACGCCGATATAGACGAAGGTGGCGGAGCGGGTTTGCAGGTGGTGCAGCATGGGCAGCAGCGTGGTGCCGCGATTGCGCCATGCGATAAAGCTGCCCACTGCCAGAGTCACGAGGGCGGGGTAGATCCAGAACCCATGTTGGATACGGTCGAGCGCGGCGTCATATTCGCGCAGGAACATGCAAGCGAAGAGCGTGGCCGCCAGCGTGAGATACCCCCGCATGCCCACGTGTTGATAAGCGCCCATCATGAAAACCCCAGCCGCGATGGCCAGCAGGGTGTTGTGCATATGTTCGGTCAGCGAGTCTTCGGTGACGCCCTCGCCCAGAACGGCCGTATCGAGGTAGACCGTCACAGGCACCAGCGCCACCAGCAGGCAAACCAGCGCGAATTCCGCGATCACCATGCCCAGAGACGGCAGCACGCCGCGGGCAGTTGTTGGTTTCGATGTGGTGGGGTGGTGATCTGGCATGAGGAAGGCCTTGCTTGAGCGGTTCGTTGGGGTGCGCGGGCGCGCGGTAAGGCGCGGTGTTACACGGCGCCTTGGGCGGTGAAAATAGCGCAAATGTGCGCGATGTCCAAACGCGGCAGGGCTGCCACGGTCGGGCTGAACAAGCGGCCTCGCCACTTTCCAAAGGCGTGAACCCTACATATAGTGCGGCTCAACAATATCCTGTCTTGAAGGGCAGGCGCGAAGGGACAGCAGTATGGCGCATATTATCGTCGTCGGTAACGAAAAAGGCGGCGCGGGCAAATCGACCGTTTCCATGCATGTGGCGACGGCCTTGGCGCGGCTTGGCCATAAGGTCAGCGGGCTGGACCTCGACCTGCGGCAACGGACCTTTGGGCGCTATATCGAGAACCGCAGTGCCTTCATGCGCGAGTCCGGCCTGACGCTGGCCAGTCCGACGCTGTGCGAATTGCCGGATGTGGAGGCCAGCAGCCTGCGCCCCGGCGAGAACATGTATGACCATCGTCTGAGCGCGGCGGTGGCGGCGCTGGAGCCAGACAATGATTTCATTCTGATCGACTGCCCCGGATCGCACACGCGGCTCAGTCAGGTGGCCCATTCGCTGGCGGACACATTGATCACGCCGCTGAACGACAGTTTCATCGACTTTGATCTTTTGGCCCATATCGATGCCAATGGCGAAAAGATCACCGGCCCCTCCGTCTATTCCGAGATGGTTTGGAACGCGCGGCAGCTCAGGGCGCAGGCCGGGCTGTCGGCGATCGATTGGATCGTGGTGCGCAACCGTTTGGGGGCGCAGCGCATGGTCAATAAGGAGAAGATGGAGCGCGCGATCAACAACCTCAGCAAGCGGATCGGCTTTCGCACCGCGCCGGGGTTCAATGAGCGGGTGATCTTTCGGGAGCTTTTCCCGCGCGGTCTGACCTTGCTGGACCTCAAGGATATCGGGGTGAAACAGCTCAATATCTCGAACATCGCCGCGCGGCAGGAGCTGCGTGATTTGATCAAGGCGTTGGAGTTGCCGGGCGTCAGCCCCGACTTTTGATCCTAGTGGCGCGGCAGCGGGGGAACGACCCGGCGGCGGCGCGACAGGGCGATGAGGTTCGACAGGAACAGCGCGCCCACGACGATCCCCCCGCCGATCAACGCATAGATCCCGGGGTCTTCGCCCAGCACCGCCCAGACCAGCAGCGGCGCCAGCACGGATTCCAACAAAACGAGCAGGCCCACTTCGGCGCTTGAGATATAGCGCGGGCCAAGCGCGATGAGCCCGGCGCTGGCGGCCATGAACGCCGCGTAGAGCAGAATCTGCGGCAGTTCTGCGGTGGGCATGTGCAGCGGCTGCGCCACGGGCAGCAGCACCGCCCCGGCCAGCAGATAGGCCAATGCCACCGCCGGCACCATCGACACCGCGCGCGCGTGGCGCGCCGCTGTCAGCGCTCCGGCGAAGATGGCCGAGATCGACAGGGCCAGCAGATCGCCTGTGCGCGAGGCATTCTCGGTCTCGCCCGAGCCGAAGGCGATCACGGCCAAGCCAGCGAGCACCGCCGCGATGGTAAAGAACATGCGCCGGCTGATCGGCTCGCCCAGAAAGACCCGGCTATAGATCGCAGCAAAGACCGGCAGCGAGGCGAGGATGAAGACCACATTCGCGACCGAGGTCAGGCGCACGGCCAGCACGAAGCCGACCCCGGCGCAGGCCACGCCGCCGATGTATATCGCGCTCGCCCATCCGGCGCGGCTGAGGGCGCGAAAGGGGGCGGTGCCTTGGGCCAGCAGCAGGCCCGCGCCAATCGCCATGCCCACGAGGGTCACCTTCCAAAAGGCGAGCGTCAGCATCGGCGCGTCGATGACGCGCACGAAAAGCGCTTCGGGAACGATGCACATCACCCCAAGAAAGGTGAGCAAGAGGCCTTTGGTCTGATCGGTCATGCGCCATCGGTGGCGGTTTCCACGGGCTAAGTAAAGCCCCCCTGCCCCACATCCGACAGCTTGAGCAGCGCCCGCCGCAGCACCGCCGCCTCGGCAGGGTCGAGCGCATCCATCAGCGCGGCATTGTAGCGCTGCGCCACGGCGCGCAGATCGTCATAGGCCGCTTGGCCCTGCCGGGTCAGCGACAGATGCTCCACCCGCCGATCCTCTGGGTCGCGGCTGCGGGTGACGAAGCGCCGCTCGGTCAGGCGGTGCACGGCGCGGCTGATCTTGGTCTTATGCATCCGCGCGCGCTGGCCGATTTCGCTCGCCGTGAGTTGCCCATAGAGCCCGAGGTGGAACAAGACCCGCCATTCGGTGCGCAGCATGCCATAGCGGCTTTTGTAGATCTGCTGAAACTCAAGCGATGACGCCTCCGCCGCTTGGTTCAGCAGGTAGGGCAGGAAATACTGAAGCTGAAAGTCACCGTCCGCCATGCTGCGCCGCTTGTTAGTTACAAATTCAACTATTACGCTTGTAACAGATTCTGCAAGGGGGCACAGATGACCAGCCAGTCCAAGCCATCGACGATGACAACCGCGGCCACCACATCGGGCACGCATCCGGGCTATATGCCGGGTTTCGGCAATGATTTCGAAACCGAAGCCCTGCCCGGCGCCCTGCCGCAGGGCATGAACTCCCCGCAGAAATGCAACTACGGCCTCTATGGCGAACAGCTTTCCGGCACGGCTTTTACCGCGCCCTCTCATCAGAACGAGCGTACGTGGTGCTACCGCATCCGGCCCTCGGTCAAACATTCGTCGCGCTACACGCGGATCGACCTGCCCTATTGGAAGTCCGCGCCGCATCAGCCGCAGGATGTGACTAGCCTTGGCCAATACCGTTGGGATCCGGTGCCGCATTCCGACACGCCGCTGACTTGGCTGACCGGCATGCGCACGATGACCACGGCGGGGGATGTGAACACCCAAGTCGGCATGGCGAGCCATATCTATCTGGTGACCGAGAGCATGGTGGACAGCTATTTCTACTCTGCCGACAGCGAGCTTTTGATCGTCCCGCAGGAGGGCTGCTTGCGCTTTTGCACCGAGCTGGGTGTCATGGACATCGCCCCGCAGGAGATCGCCATCATCCCGCGCGGGCTGGTCTACCGGGTGGAGGTGCTGGACGGCCCCGCGCGCGGCTTTGTCTGCGAGAACTACGGCCAGAAGTTCCACCTGCCAGCCCGCGGCCCGATCGGCGCCAACTGCATGGCGAACCCGCGTGACTTCAAGACCCCCGTGGCGGCTTTTGAGGACCGCGAGGTGCCCTCCACCGTCACCATCAAGTGGTGCGGCCAGTTCCACGAGACCCATATCGGGCATTCGCCGCTCGACGTTGTTGCATGGCATGGCAATTATGCGCCGGTGAAATACGACCTGAACACCTATTGCCCCGTGGGCGCGGTGCTGTTCGATCACCCGGACCCGTCGATCTTTACCGTGCTGACCGCGCCCTCGGGCGTGGAGGGGACGGCCAATATCGACTTCGTGCTGTTCCGCGACCGCTGGATGGTGGCCGAGGATACATTCCGCCCGCCGTGGTATCACAAGAACATCATGTCCGAGCTGATGGGCAATATCCACGGCCAGTATGACGCCAAGCCCAAGGGCTTCGTTCCCGGCGGCATGAGCCTGCACAACATGATGCTGCCGCATGGGCCGGACCGGAACGCATTCGAGGGCGCGTCGAATGCCGAGTTGGCACCCCATAAGCTCGACAACACAATGTCCTTCATGTTCGAGACCCGCTTTCCGCAGCATCTGACCGAATTCGCCGCCCGCGAGGCGCCGTTGCAGGACGATTACATCGACTGCTGGGAGAGCCTTGAGAAGAAATTCGACGGCACCCCGGGCAAGAAGTGACCGCTGTCCGCGAAAGGACCAAAATGACCCTGATGACCTCTTGGGTGGAAAGCGCCAATTCGGCCACCACCGATTTCCCGCTGAACAACCTCCCCTACGGCGTCTTTTCGACCAATCAGCTTGAGGCGCGCTGCGGCGTGGCCATAGGCGATCAGATCGTGGACATGGCCGCGCTTGAGGAAGAGGGGCTGATCACCCTCGCCGAAGAGCCGCTGTTCGATGTGCCCTATTGGAACGATGTGATGGACCTTGGCCCCACGGCTTGGGCTTCCTTGCGCTCCCGGCTGATCGAACTCCTCAGCGCCGATGCACCGGATCAGGCGGCTGTGGCGCCCCATCTGGTGCCGATGGGCGCAGCACAGTTGCACATGCCGATGATGGTTTCCGAATATACGGATTTCTACGCGGGCAAGCATCACGCCACGAATGTCGGCACCATGTTTCGCGGGGCCGAGAACGCCCTGCCGCCGAATTGGCTGCACATCCCCATCGGCTATAATGGCCGCGCCTCCACCGTCGTCGTCTCGGGGACCGAGATCACGCGGCCCAACGGCCAGCTAAAAGCCCCCGAGGCCGAAGCGCCGCATTTCGGCCCCTGCCAGAAGCTCGATATCGAGTTGGAGATGGGCGCGATCGTCGGCACCTCAACCGAAATGGGCCAGCCGATCCGCATCGACGCGGCGGATGAAATGATCTTTGGCTATGTCCTGCTGAACGACTGGTCGGCGCGGGACATTCAGGCGTGGGAATACCAACCGCTCGGCCCGTTTCAGGCCAAGGCATTCGCCACCTCGATCTCACCTTGGATCGTGACCCGCGACGCGTTGGAGCCCTTCCGAACCTCGACGCCCGCGCGGGAGAAAGACCTGCTGCCCTATCTGCGCGAGAGCAAACCCGGCCTTTTTGACATCGACCTGTCGGTGATGCTCCAGCCTGAGGGCGGCGAGGCCGAGGAAATCGCCCGCACCAATTATCGCGAGATGTATTACTCCGCCGCGCAGCAGTTGACGCATCATGCCTCTTCGGGCTGTGCGATGAACGCGGGCGATCTGCTGGGTTCCGGCACGATCTCCGGCCCCGAAAAATCGCAACGCGGGTCGCTGCTGGAACTGTCATGGGGCGGCAAGGAGCCGATCACCCTCGCAGACGGCAGCACCCGCAGCTTTGTCGAAGACGGCGACACGCTGACCCTCACCGGCCACGCGCAGGGCGATGGCTTTCGCGTGGGTTTCGGCGCCTGCACCGGCAAGGTCCGCCCGGCAATCGACTTTTCCTGAACAGACCGCGCATCCGCGCTGGCGAAGCAAGACAGAAGGACAACACATGGCCAAGCAATTCGCATCCCAAGGCGATATGACCGAAAAAGAGATCTCTTTTACCGAGGTGGGTGAGGGTCTCTACGCTTTCACCGCCGAGGGCGATCCGAACTCCGGCGTGATCATCGGCGACGACAGCGTGATGATCATCGAAGCGCAGGCGACACCGCGACTGGCGAATAAGGTCATCGAATGCGTCCGCTCGGTCACCGACAAGCCGATCAGCCATCTGGTGCTGACCCATTACCACGCCGTGCGCGTGCTCGGAGCCTCCGCCTTTGGTACCTCGCAGATCATCATGTCCGAGAAGGCCCGCGCCATGGTCGCCGAACGCGGGCAAGAGGATTGGGACAGCGAATTCGAGCGTTTCCCCCGCCTCTTCGAAGGTCACGAGAGCATCCCCGGCCTGACGTGGCCCACCACTACCTTCGACGGACGGATGAGCGTCTACCTCGGCAAACGCCGGGTCGATATCATGCAGCTGGGTCGCGCCCATACGGCCGGTGACGCGGTGATCTATGTGCCCGATCAGAACGTCATGTTCACCGGTGACATCGTGGAATATCACTCCGCCTGCTACTGCGGCGACGGGCATTTCCACGACTGGCCCGACACGCTGGAACGCATCCGCGCCTTCGACCTCGACGCCATCGCGCCGGGCCGGGGCGACGCGCTGGTGGGGCGCGAGATGGTTAATGCCGCGATCGACAGCACCGCCGATTTCGTCCGCTCCACCTACCGCCCGGCGGCCCGCGTGGCCCTGCGTGGCGGCACGCTGAAAGAGGCTTGGGACGCCGTGCGCGCCGAATGCGACCCCAAGTTCGGCGATTATGCAATCTATGAGCACTGCCTGCCCTTCAACGTCGCCCGTGCCTATGACGAAGCGCTCGACATCGACACGCCGCGCATCTGGACGGCGGCGCGCGACAAAGAGATGTGGGAGGCGCTGTCGGACTGATGTCCCTGACCGCGCTTCTTCCTGCCCTGATCGTGCTGGCGCTGGCACTCTGGTTCTATCTGGTCTTCGCGCTGGTGATGGAGCACCGCCGCCATGCGGCGCGCCGCAGCGGGCAGCCCTACGCCGGGCTGCGCGATGCGGCGCAGGTTTGGTCAAAGATGCTGCGCGCGCCCGAATATCGCGGTGCGCGCCGCCGGGTGGCGCTGGTGACACTGGCCTTGCTGGCCCTGCTGATCTTGCGCGCCCTTCTCTGAGGATACCGCCATGGCCTATGCCTACACCCCCTTCCCCTACAGCCCCCCACCCGGCCTGACCGCGCCCGAGCCGCGGCACCCGGTGGTGATCGTAGGCGCTGGCCCTATCGGCCTGTCGATGGCCGTGGACTTGGCCCTGCGCGGGGTCAGATCGGTCGTGCTGGATGACAACAACGTCGTCTCCCTCGGCTCCCGCGCGATCTGCTGGGCGAAACGGACGCTGGAGATTTTCGACAGGCTCGGCATCGGCGAGCGGATGTTGGAAAAGGGCGTGACGTGGAAAGTGGGCCGCCAGTTTCACGGGGAACAGGAGGTCTACAACTTCGACCTGCTGCCCGAGCCGGGGCATAAATATCCGGCCTTCGTGAACCTTCAGCAATATTACGTTGAAGAGTATCTCATTGAACGCGCGCAGGAGTTCCCCGATCTGATCGACCTGCGTTTTCTCAACAAGGTGACTGATCACAAGGGCCACGCCGATCATGTCGAGTTGACGGTCGAGACGCCGGATGGCCCCTACCGGCTTGAGACCGACTGGTACATCGCCTGCGATGGCGCAGGCTCGGCCACGCGCAAACGGATGAACCTGCCCTTCGAGGGGCAGACCTTTGACGAACATTTCCTCATCGCCGATGTAGAGATGGAGACCTCCCCCTTCGGCGACCATGACACGCCCGAGCGGTGGTTCTGGTTCGCCCCACCCTTTCACAACGGCCAATCCGCCCTGCTGCACAAACAGCCCGACAACATCTACCGCATCGACCTGCAACTGGGGCCAGAGACCGACCCAAAAGCCGAAGCGACCGAAGAGAAGGTCGTCCCCCGCCTGAAACAAATGCTGGGCGATGCGCCGTTCCGGCTGGATTGGATGAGCGTCTATAAGTTCCGCTGCGCGCGGCTGGAGGGGTTCGTGCATGACCGCGTCGTCTTTGTCGGCGACAGCGCCCATGTGGTCAGCCCCTTCGGGGCGCGGGGCGGCAATGGCGGGGTGCAGGATGTCGACAACCTCGGCTGGAAGCTGGCGGCTGTTGTGCAGGGCGAAGCGCCGCCAAGCCTGATCGAAAGCTATGACATCGAACGCGGCCATGGCGCGGATGAGAACATGCGCAACTCCGCCCGCGCGACCAATTTCATGACGCCGAAATCCCCCATCGAGACCCTGTTTCGCAACGAGGTGCTAAACCTCGCAGCAAAGCAACCTTTCGCGCGCAAACTGATCAACTCAGGCCGGTTGTCGCAGCCCTGCACGCAGGCCCATAGCCCGCTGCAAACCGCAGGCGACGCGCCCCTGCGCCCCGGCAGCGCATTGATCGACGCGCCATTGGTCGGGCCTGCGGGGGATTGCTGGCTGTTGGGCGCGGTTCAGGGCCAGTTCGCCCTCCTCGCCGTGGGCGAGATCACCGCCCCCGACCTCCCCGGCCTTGCCCGGATCGGCATCGATCAATCCCATGATGCTTACCCCTGTTTTCAGGGAAAGGACGGCCACGCGCAGCGGCGCTATGGCAGCGGGTTCCTCTATCTGCTGCGCCCCGATGGCCATGTCTGCGCCGTCTTCGACCGGCCCGACAGCGCCGCGATTGCCCGCGCCTATGACCGTGCGAAAGGAGCCACCGCATGATCCTCGAAGACAACCTCGGCGCCGAGGGCGACAGCGTCTATGCCGCCCTCATGGCCGCCCACGAAGGGCTGACCGAGGCGGAAAGCCACGCCCTCAACGCCCGATTGGTTCTGATGCTGGCCAATGAACTCGGCGATCCCTCCCGGCTTGCGGCGCTTTTCAAAGCCGCGCGCGATCTGGTCTAACCCGCCAGCTTCACAACACTTTTCCCCCACGCCCGCGCTTGCCGGGCCGCTTTCCTGCGCTAGCTTGCTGCTCAACTTCCCGCGACAGGCTTGACGCAACGCGCCTGATCGGCAGACTAAACACCCCGCGCCCACCTCAAGAGGCGACAAAAGCAGGTTAACTGCATCACCTGCCCCACCGTGAAAAGTGGGGATTCGCGATGGCCCGGCCAACGCACCAACAGAGAGGAAAATCATGGAATTTTTGACACGCACCGGAAAACCGCTGCCGCAATCCGTGCTGAAATCAGCCGAGAACGCCAAGAAAGACCCCGTCAGCAGACGCGAGTTTCTGGCGATTGCGAGCGCCTTCGGGGCCACGTCCGCCACAGCCTACGGGATGCTTGGCATGGCCGCGCCCGCGCGTGCGGCGGCCCATGCCAACCTCAAGGAAGGCGGCACCGTGCGGATGCAGATGGAGGTGCGTGCCCTGAAAGATCCGCGCACCTATGACTGGTCTCAGATCGCCAACTTCAGCCGCGGCTGGCTGGAATACCTCGCCATCTGGGAGAATGACGGCACCTTCACCCCCGGCCTGCTGGAAAGCTGGGAGATCAACGACGACGCCACCGAATACACGCTGAACGTCCGCAAGGGCGTGACATGGAACGACGGCACCGCCTTCACCGCGCAGGACGTGGCACGCAACATCGAAGGCTGGTGCGACAAGTCGCTCGAAGGCAACTCCATGGCGGGCCGTTTCGCCACACTGGTGGATGAGGAAACCGGCAAGGCCATCGAAGGCGCGATCGAGGTGGTGGATGACCACACCGTCAAGCTCACGCTCCCCAAATCCGACATCACGCTGATCCCCGGCATGGCCGACTACCCCGCCGCCATCACGCCCGAAGGGTTCGACCCCGACACGATGCTGGAAAACCCCAAAGGCACCGGCCCCTACCTGCCCGAGTCGCTCGAAGTTGGCGTGAAAAGCGTGCTGGTCAAGAACCCCGATCACACATGGTGGGGCACCGAGGTCTTCGGCGGGCCCTACATTGATCGTTTGGAATATATCGACTACGGCACCGATCCTTCCGCATGGATCGCCGCGGCCGAGGCCGAAGAGGTTGACGCATTCTACTCCATGGAAGGCGAATATATCGACGTGATGAGCACGCTGGACGGCTGGGTCGAGAACGAGATCGCCACGGCGGCGACCATCGTGATCCGCCCCAACCAATTAGCCGAAGTCGACGGCATGAAACCTTACGAGGACAAGCGCGTGCGCAACGCGCTGCAACTCGCGGTCGACAATGCCGTGCTGCTGGAACTGGGCTACGCCGGGCGCGGCCTCGTCGCCGAGAACCACCACGTCGGCCCGATGCATCCCGAATACGCCGAGATCGAGCCGCCCAAGACCGACCCCGAAGCCGCCCGCGCGCTGATGGAAGAGGCGGGGATGGCGGATTACGAGCATGAGCTCTTCTCGATCGACGATGCATGGCGCAAAGACACCACCGATGCCGTGGCAGCCCAACTGCGTGACGCGGGCATCAAGGTCAAACGCACCATCCTGCCCGGCTCCACCTTCTGGAACGACTGGGTGAAATATCCCTTCTCCTCCACCAACTGGAACGCGCGGCCTCTGGGCGTGCAAATCTGGGCGCTGGCCTATCGCTCGGGCGAGGCATGGAACGAGTTCGGCTATGCCAACCCTGAGTTCGACGCCCTGCTGTCAGAGGCGCTGGCCACGGCGGATGTCGAAGCACGGCGCGAGATCATGGCGAAGGGTGAGAAGATGCTGCAAGACGATGGCGTCACGATCCAGCCCTACTGGCGTTCGCTTTACAACCACACCCGCGAGGGGCTGGTGGGTGCCGCGCATCACATCGGGTTCGAATACCACCCGGCCCGGATGGCTTGGGCGGAAGAATGATCTGCCGCTAAGTAGACACGCGAAAGGGCCGCAGCGATGCGGCCCTTTTTCTTGGCGAGGCGGTGCGGTTAACCGCCGATCAACTCTTTCGCCATCATCATATGCACGCCCTTTTCACGGTTCACCGTCTGGGTGATCCGCAGATCACCGGCCAGCGAACAGAGCACATAGGCATCCTCGCGGCTGATCCCCGCGCGTGCTGAGACCAATGCGATCATCTCGCGCAGGGCCATCTCCGCGCAGCGGTCGAGGTCGGGGGCCATGCCCATGGTGATCACATGGGTCGGCGTTTCGGCCTGCGGATAGCTGACTGTGCGGTCCTTTAACACGGTCAGACGGAAGCGCCCCTGTAGCGCGGTCTCAATCGCCGTGACGCAGACCTCCCCATCGCCCTGCGCGCCATGCCCATCCCCGCAGGAAAACAGCGCCCCTTCGTTGAAGACCGGCAGGTAAAGCGTGCTGCCCGCCACCAGTTCCTTGTTATCCAGATTGCCCCCATGCTTGCGCGGCTCGATCGTCGCGATCCGGCCCCATTCGGGCGGCGGCGCCACGGCCATCACGCCAAAGAACGGGGCCAAGGGCAGTTCCAGCCCCCAAGGCAGCCGGGCGACGCCCCGCTCTGCATCCAGCGGGATATTGCTGTGATAGGTCTCGGGGAAATCCTGCGGCAGCGTGCCTGCCAAGGGGCGGATGAAGTTATACCCCCAGTCCTGCCGCAGCGCGACATCAAGGATTTCGACCTTCAGCACATCGCCGGGCATCGCGCCTTCGACGGCGACCGGCCCGGTCAGGATATGGCCAGGCATCGGCGGCGGACCTGCCTTGTGGATGTCGTAGAGTTCGGGGGGGACGTGGAAGCCCTCGGGCGGCAGGCAATTGGGCGCGCCAGAGACCGTGTTGATGATCACCTCTTCGCCGCTTTGGATCGTCAGCGCAGGCGGGCGGCTGGCCTCGAAATAGCCCCAATGGCAGGTCTCGGGCGAAGATTGCAGCGTGGCGGTCATGACTGCACCCCCCGGTTGGCCAAGATGCCTTCGATCAGTTCTTGCACCCGCAGCGCTTCCTCTGGCGTGGCCAGACGGCTGGGCTTGCCCGCCATCAACAGCGCCATGTCGTCAAGCTGCGCCTTGAGGCTGGCGGCGCGGGTGTCGGCGGGGGCGTCGCTGGTCGGCGCGAAATTCCCACCGGTCGAGACGGTGTCGATAGAGAATTCCGAGATGCGGCGGCTGGCCTTCGCGCCTTTCACCGTCACCTCCTGCCGGTCCGGCTGCGCGCCGCCGACAGAGCCGAGGATCGAAACCGGCAAGCCCTCCGAATTGACCAGCCGCGCCGCCACATGGGTCTCGCAGAGCTTGTCGTCGGGGTATTCCGCATGGGCCCATTGCAGGGTCAGCGGCCCCAACACCCGCTCGCTCAGGAACAGGAAATGCGAGATCACCTCGCGCGTCATACCCCCCTCAGCGGCAAAGCGCAGCCAATCGGCATCCACCTGCCACGCGCGGGGCCATGCCGGATAGGTCACGATGATGTCGATGCCGCAAAGATCGCCAAGCGCGCCCTCTTGGATCGACCGCGTCAGATCGGTCAGCGCCGCCCCCGCCGCTTGGGTAAAGTTGACCGCCGCCGGAACGCCTGCGGCCTGCAACTCGGCCACCAAGGCACGGCTCTCTGCAATGTCCACACCAAGCGGTTTTTCGAGAAAGATCGCCTTGCCCGCTGCCGCGGCCTCAAGCGCATAGGCTTTGCGCGGCACCGGGGGGCAGGCGAGGTAAACGAGATCGACATCGGCCATCGCCTCGGACGCGGTGGCGGAGACAACCGCTTCCGGCGCGACCTCCTGCGCGGCGGCGCAGGCCGCGGGGTCGGGATCCCACATAGTGGTGACCGTGAAGTCAGGGTGCAGCACCATGTTCTCGGCCATGCGCCGGCCCATGATCCCCAATCCGATTACCGCAGTCCTGATCGTCATCTTCGTCTCCCTCAATGTGCTGCGCGATAAGACGCTGCAATCGGGGGAACTTCAACTGCTCGCGGCGCAATTGCCTCAGGCGAGGTCGGCGCGGACCAAAGGTTTGATCACACGAGCCAATTCTTCGGGCGCGGATTGGCTTTTGAACACATCCGCGATGGTGAAGACGCAGGTGAAAGACCCTTCGAAACACAGCACCCCATTCTGCCGCGCCTTCATGCCGAAGGTGATGGATTTATTACCAAGCCGTGTTGGATAGGTTTCGCACATCAGCTTGTGCCGCGGGGTGACCGGGCTGCGAAAATCCATCGACAGGTTGACGAAAGGCGTGCCGATATTGCGGTCGATCTGAAGCTGAAACCAGCCGTCACCGTCAAAATGCGCCTCCCACCACGCGTTGATCGCATCCAGCGCGAAATAGGGCAGCCGCGCGGTATAGGCGATCTGCGCCGGGTCACAATCGCCCCAAGTGACGTTGATCTCGTGAACGAAGTTTTCCGTGGTCATAAGGCTGCTTTCATCTGCTCAAACCCGCGCGGGGCATGGGCTATCTTCTATCCCTTCCAGCCCCATGCGCAACCCAAGCGCGGCGCGCACGCAGCAGAGCTGACGCCGGATGTTCATCTGAAACAAAGGGGGGAGGATGGTGGCGTTACCTGGATTTGAACCAGGGACCTAACGATTATGAGTCGTTCGCTCTAACCAACTGAGCTATAACGCCGTGGCGCGTCGGATAAGGCAGCTTGGCATTGGGGTCAAGGGCGAAATCTGGATGATTTCACTTTTGCCGCAGAAAACTGCCGCCCGCCCTCAATGCGCGGGGGCCGAGACCACATCAAGCAGCGTGCGCCCGCCGTCGATGGTCATGATCTCGCCCGTCATGAAGCCCGAACTTTCAGCGGCGAGGAATTGCACCGCCTCGCAAAGCTCATTCGGCCCGGCGATCCGGCCAAGCGGCGTATGCGCGCGGATGTCGTCCCGCCAGTCGCGGTTTTCGGCCACGGCAGCGCGGAGGGACGCGCTCATCACCGAACCGAAAGAGATCGCATTCACCCGTATCCGATGCGGCGCCAGCACCAGCGCCAGAGAGCGGGTCATCTGCTGCACCGCCGCCGAGGCGATGGCATAGCCCATCATATCCGGCTGGTGGCGCTGTGCCGCGATAGAGCTGAGGTTGATGATCGACCCCACCTGCCCCTCGGTCTGGCCCTCGGCCTGTTTGATCATCCGCCGCGCCACCTGCTGTGACAGTTGCAGCGCCGTCATCAGGTTTTGCTGCAACAACGTCTCGACCGAGCCATCCTCCACATCCAACGGATCGGTCGGCATCACCTGCCGCGAGGCATTCACGAGGATATCGACCTGATCGTAAGCGTCGATCGTGGCCGAGACGAGGTTGGCGATGGTCAGCCGCTGGCGCAGATCACCGGCAAAGACGCGGATATTGCCGTCGTCCGGCGTGTCGCCCAACTCTTCCATCAGCTTTTTCTCGTTGGAGTCGGCGCACATCACATTTGCGCCCCGGTCGGCCAGATGCCGCGCGATGGCAAGGCCGATCCCGTCCGCCGCGCCGGTGATGATGGCTGTTTTACCTGAGATCGAGAATGACATCGGGATACCCCCTTAAGGCTCAGCGGCGCCGGGTCAGCGGGCGTGTAGCGTGGAACAGTTTGAACCGCGCATCGCCTCCAAGCTCGGCCACCTGAGCAAAGCGTTTCTTCAGTTCCGCCTCATAGGGCAGATGCCGGTTGGCCACCATCCACAGATCGCCCTGCCCCGAGAGGATCCGCGCGGCCGCGGCGACAAAGGCCTGACCGATCTGCGGCTCAGCAGCGCGGCCTGTGTGGAAAGGCGGGTTCATCACCACGGTATCCATCCGGTGCGGCGGCTGCCATTCGGTGGCATCCTCCCAATGGAACACGGCGCGGTCATCGGTCACGTTATGGCGCGCGCATTCCAGCGCCATATGCCCGGCCTCGACCAAATGCACCGTCTTCACCTTGGGCCGCGTCAGAACATGCGCTGAAAGGAACCCCCAGCCCGCCCCCAGATCGGCCACTTCGGCCCCGAGGTTATCGGGCAGCACATCCACCAAAAGCGCCGAGGCCAGATCGACCCCATCGGCAGAGAACACCCCCGGCGCGGTCCAAAAGCCGCCTTCCGTCTGGGCCGGACCAGCCTCCCAATCGGTGAAAAAATCGCTCGCGCCCGCGTCGATCCAGTAAAGCTTGCCATGCGCCTTGGAGATCGGCCCCTGCACCGTCACCCGCGCCCGCATCTCGCGCAGGATGGAATCTGCGCCATCGGTCTTTTGCCCGTCAACCACCACCGGCCCGTCGCTCACGGCGCAGGCTTGGGCCACCAAAGCGCGGGCCTCATGTTTGGCACGCGGCAGGCAGACGATGGCGGCAGCATAGCGCCCCTCGATCGAATGCGCCGCCTCATAGCCCCGCGCCGTCCACGCGTCATAGGCAGGTTTGAAATCGTGAATGATCTTGCAACGCTCGGGCGGAAGACCGGCCAGATCCGCATCCACAGGGGGCTGAAAAACAGCGATCACCCCAGTTTCGGGCAGGTCTAGCCCACCGCCGTTCAGGGCCAGTTCCAGGCGCGGATCAATCACGTGTTATTCTTCTTTTTCCATGGTGCATTGCAGCGGATGCTGGTGACGCCGGGCAAAATCCATCACCTGCGCCACTTTCGTCTCCGCGATCTCGTGGCTAAAGACGCCAACCACGGCGAGCCCCTTCTTGTGAACCGTCAACATGATCTCGAACGCCTGCGCGTGGTTCAGGCCGAAGAAACGTTCCAAGACATGCACCACGAATTCCATCGGGGTGAAATCGTCGTTCAGCAACATCACCTTGTAGAGCGGCGGGCGTTTGGTCTTGGGGCGGGTCTTGGTCAGCAACTCGCTGTCGTCGTCATCCTTGGGGCCGTCGGCCATCATCCACGCGCCCGGCGCGGACCGGCCTGCGGGCTGGATCGTCCAATCTGCTTTCACGTCGTCACGGTGCATTGCTGCTCCTGCGGCTGGGGGTAGAGCTTGTTCGTCGTGCAGCCGTCTATATAACCCCTGAACCAATTTAGGAAAGAGGCAGCACATATGGGCGGGGCACTCACCACCATCGGTTTCGATGCGGATGACACATTGTGGCATAATGAACGCTACTTTGCACTCTCTCACGACCGTTTTGCAGCCCTTCTCGCCGAACATAGTGAACGCGACCACCTGATGGCCCGGCTGCTGGAGGCCGAACGGCGCAATCTGCCGCATTACGGCTATGGGATCAAAGGCTTCACCCTGTCGATGATCGAGACCGCGATCGAGGTGACCGAGGGCAAAGTCCCCGCCGAGGTGATCAACGATCTGCTCGCCGCCGGGCGTGACATGCTGGACCACCCCATCGAACTGCTGCCCCATGTCGAAGACGTGCTGGAAAACCTGCGCGGCGCCTACCGGCTCATCGTGGTGACCAAAGGCGACCTGCTGGACCAAGAGCGCAAACTGGCGCAATCGGGCCTGCGCGACAGGTTCGACGCGGTCGAAATCGTCTCTCACAAGACCGAAGCCGCTTATCGCCACATTTTTGAGCAGCATGGCCAAGGTGCCGAACGGGGGCTGATGGTTGGCAACTCGATGGCCTCCGACGTGCGCCCGATGATCGCGGCAGGCGGCTGGGGCGTCTATGTGCCGCATGACCTCATATGGGCGATGGAACATGCCGAAGCACCAACCAATTCCCCCCGTTTTGCCGAGATCAGCGACCTCTCAGGCCTCCCAGAAACGATCGAAAAGATCGTGTCGGGGTGACTCGCCCCCGCGCCTGAGTCGTTCTGACACATCGCCAAAAATGCCGCACTGCGGGCCAATTTCCGCCCAATTCTTGCCTTATTCGCGCTTATAGTGGGTAGATGTGTGCAAGCCTCTACATATTGGAGGAGAGATCCGCCCCTTTTTCCCCTGTTCACTGGATTCGACGGCTTCCGCGATGCGGCGTCCTATGCTAGCCTCGAACCAATTAATAAATGGTCAGCCAGAAATCGGCGACCTGAGGCAGTAAAAGGCAGGCAAATATGAAGGCTCGGCGCATTCAGCCGGCCCGTTACGGGCTATTTCTATTCGCAGCACTCTGGGTTCTGGTTCTCCTGCCCCTCAGCGCGATCGCTGCCCCCTACGCCGCCTATGTCATCGACGCCCGCACCGGCAAAGAAATCCACGCCGAGAATGCCGACACCCGCCTGCACCCGGCTTCCCTGACCAAGATGATGACCCTCTATATCGCCTTCCAAGCGGTGGAACGGGGGGAAATCTCTCTCGATACCCAAGTGACGATCTCGAAAAACGCGGCCTCCGAGCCGCCCAGCAAATTGGGCATGCGCCCGGGCCAAAAGATCGCCCTACGCTATCTGATCCGCGCCGCCGCCGTAAAATCCGCCAATGACGCCGCCACCGCGATCGGCGAGGCCATCGGCGGTTCTGAGGCCGCCTTCGCCCGCCGGATGAACCGCACCGCCAAACAGCTTGGCATGACGCGCACCACGTTCAAAAACATGCACGGGCTGACCGAAAGCGGCCACCTCTCCACCGCCCGCGACATGACCCGCATGGGCCGACACCTGCTCTATGATTACCCGCAATACTACAACCTCTTCTCGCGCATCACCGCCGATGCGGGCGTGCGCAAGGTCTCCCATACGAATCGCCGGTTTCTGGGGTCCTACAAAGGGGCGGACGGCATCAAGACCGGCTACACCCGCGCCGCTGGCTTCAACCTCACCGCCTCGGCCGAACGGGGCAATGA
Organism: Sulfitobacter sp. 15WGC; assembly: GCF_005068605.1. Classification (NCBI taxonomy): domain Bacteria; kingdom Pseudomonadati; phylum Pseudomonadota; class Alphaproteobacteria; order Rhodobacterales; family Roseobacteraceae; genus Sulfitobacter; species Sulfitobacter sp. 15WGC. The sequence goes on from NZ_SZNL01000003.1 coordinate 57,406, forward strand.
GCGCATCATCGTGACCGTCTTCGGCGGCAAATCCACCGCCTCGCGCAACGCCAAAGTGGCCGAGCTTATGGACCTCGGCTTCCGCCGCGCGCCCTCCTCCGCGCCGCTGAGCAAACCGGTCCCGCCCGTCTATGCCGATGTGGAAACCGCCCCCGGCGCCGCAGGCAAAACGATCCGCCTCGTCGGCGCCGTCACCACCTCCAAACGCCCGCAACTGCGCCCCCGCAGCGATGTCGTGGTCGTGGCCACCGCCGCCGCGCCCGAAGCAACGAGCGTGGTCTCCAACAGCGATATCACCGCAGCGCTGCGCGAAGCGGTTGAGACGGCACCAACCCCGCCCGCCGCCGCGCCCACCCCAGAGGCCAAGGAGGCCGAGCTCGTCATCGCCACCGCCAAAGCCTCCCCCCGCCCCGAACCGCGCCCCAAGGACGTGACGCTGGCGGTACAACAGGCGGTAGAGCAAGAGATCGTGACCCGCGTCTCCACCTCCGGCGGGCGCCACTGGGGCGTGAACGTGGGCCGTTTCCCCAGCCGCTACGCCGCCGAGAAGGTCCTGCTGAAAACCGCACTGGCCGAAATGTCGACCCTTGACGGCACGCTGCGCAAAGTCGTGCGCCGCCCACAAGGCTTTGACGCGAACTTCCTCGGCATGTCCCGCGAAAGCGCCGACCTCGCCTGCCGCCGTCTGGCCGCGCGCAATGTCAGCTGCTTCATGATCGGCCCCAGCGAAGGCTAAACCACCACCGGGCGGCCAAAGCGCCACCAAATCAACTTCATCCTTTAAAAAATACCGCGGGGGAATCGCGCCCCCGGCGCGATGGGGGCAGCGCCCCCCCTACCCTCTCCGCAAATGCAACGCCCGCTTACCCTGCCGCCTGCAACAGGTTCCGTGTGTATTCCGTCTGCGGATTGTCATAAAGCGCGTCGACATCCCCATATTCCACCACGTCACCGCGTTTCATCACCATCACCTTGTGCGACATCGCCCGCACCACTTTCAGGTCGTGGCTGATGAAGAGATAGGCCAGCCCGTATTTCGCCTGCAAATCCCGCAAAAGATCAACAATCTGCACCTGCACGGTCATGTCCAATGCCGAGGTCGGCTCGTCCAGAACCAGCAGTTTCGGGCGCAGCACCATGGCGCGGGCGATGGCGATGCGCTGGCGTTGACCGCCGGAAAACTCATGCGGGTAGCGGTCCATCGTCGCGGGGTCGAGGCCGACTTCGGTCATGACCTCGGCGACCAACTCGCGCTTGTCGCGCCCCTTGTCGATGTTGTGGATCGCGAGCCCCTCACTGATGATTTGGAAACAGGTCATCCGCGGGCTGAGCGAGCCGAAGGGGTCTTGGAAAACGATCTGCATGTCGGCGCGCAGCCGGCGCAGCTTCTTGGTCGACCATTTGCGCAGGTCCTCGCCGCGGAAGGTCACCTCGCCTTCCGAGCCGATGAGCCGCATGATCGCCAGCGCCGCCGTGGTCTTGCCCGAGCCGCTTTCGCCCACGATGCCCAAGGTCTCGCCCGCACGGATCGACAAGCTGGTGTCGTTGACGGCCTTCACATGGCCCACGGTCCGGCGCAGCAGGCCCTTCTGGATCGGGAACCAGACCTTGAGGTTGTCGGTGCGCAGCACTTCGGGCGCATCCTCGGCCACGGGCGCGGGCGCACCGGTGGGCTCGGCGCCGAGCAGTTTGCGGGTGTAGGGGTGCTGCGGGTTGTCGAAAATCTTCGCCGTCGGGCCTTCCTCGACCACCAGCCCCTTTTGCATGACGAAGACCCGGTCGGCGACGCGCCGCACGATGCCGAGGTCATGGGTGATGAACAAAAGCCCCATGCCCATCTCGTCTTTCAGATCCTTCAACAGGTCGAGGATCTGGGCCTGAATGGTCACGTCGAGCGCCGTCGTCGGCTCGTCCGCAATCAGGATGTCGGGCTTGTTGGCCAGCGCCATGGCGATCATCACGCGCTGCCGCTGCCCGCCTGACAACTGGTGCGGATAGGCGCCCATGCGGCTTTCCGCGTCGTTGATGCCGACCTGCTGGAGCAGTTCCAGCACCCGCGCCCGCGCCGCTTCTCCTTGCAGCCCCTGATGCAGCGCGAGCGATTCCGCCAATTGCTTCTCGATCGTGTGCAGCGGGTTGAGCGAGGTCATCGGCTCTTGGAAGATGAAGGAGATGTCGTTGCCACGCACGTCGCGCAACAGCTTGTCGTCGGCCCCGATCATTTGCTGGCCGTTGTAGGTCACCGACCCGCTCACCTCAGCGCTTTCGCCCAGAAGCGACACGGTCGACAGCGCCGAGACCGACTTGCCCGAGCCGCTTTCGCCCACCAGCGCCACCGTCTCGCCGCGGTTGACGGCAAAGCTCACCCCGCGCACCGCCGGGATCAGCTGCCCGTCCTGCCGGAAGGAGACTTGCAGGTCTTTGACGTCCAACAATGCAGTCACGAGAAGGTCTTTCTGGGGTCGAATGCGTCGCGGATGCCCTCGAAGATGAAGACCAGAAGCGACAGCATGATGGCAAAGGTGAAGAAGGCCGCGAAAGCAAGCCACGGCGCCTGCAGGTTCTGCTTGGCCTGCAGCGTCAACTCGCCCAGCGACGGGGCCGAGGACGGCAGGCCGAAGCCGAGGAAGTCGAGCGTCGCCAGCGTGGAGATCGTGCCAGTGATGATGAAGGGCAGCATGGTCAGCGTCGCCACCATGGCATTGGGCAGCATGTGGCGCAGCATGATGGTCCCGTTGCCCACGCCGAGCGCCCGGGCCGCGCGGACGTATTCGAGGTTGCGCGCGCGCAGGAACTCAGCCCGCACCACGCCCACCAATGCAGTCCATGAGAACAGCACCAGCAGCACGACCAGAAGCCAGAAACTTCGGCCCAGAATGGCGAACATGATGATGATCACGTAGAGCGACGGGGTCGAAGACCAGATCTCGATGATGCGCTGGAAAATGAGGTCGAGCCAGCCGCCGAAGAAGCCTTGCACCGCGCCCGCGAGGATGCCGATGAGCGAGGCCGCCCCGGTCACGATCAGGGTGAAGACCACCGACAGGCGGAAGCCGTGGATCACGCGGGCCATGACGTCGCGCTTGGTGCCGTCGGTCCCGAGCCAGTTCTGCCCATTGGGCGGCAGGGGTGCGGCGCCGGGTCGGTCCACCGCGGTGTCGTAGGAATAGGGGATGACAGGCCAGAGTGCCCAGCCCTTCTCGATCGCCTCGCCCTCGATCTCGCCATCCTCGGCGTCGAGGATGTAGCCCTCCGGATCGTCGAAACAGAGGTCCAGCCCGCCGGTGGCGATGAGGCATTGCACCTCCGGATCGCGGTAGGCGGCCTCGGTCTGGAAATCGCCGCCGAAGGCGGTCTCGGGGTAGAAGTTGAAGATCGGCGTGTAATATTCGCCGCGGTAGCTGACGAGGATCGGTTTGTCGTTCGCCACGAACTCGGCCAGCAGCGAAATCCCGAACAGGATGGCGAAGATCCACAGCGACCAATAGGCGCGCCGGTTCGCGGTGAAATTGCGCCAGCGGCGCTGGTTCAGCGGAGAGAGCGCCATCAGCCTTCCCTCTTCTCGAAGTCGATGCGCGGGTCGACGAGCACATACATCAGGTCCGACAGGATGCCGACGACAAGGCCGATGAGGCCGAAGATGAAGAGCGTGCCGAAGACAATCGGATAGTCCCGCGCCACCGCCGCCTCAAAGCCCAAGCGCCCCAACCCGTCGAGGCTGAAGATCGTCTCGATGATGATCGACCCGCCGAAGAAAACCGAGATGAAGACCGCCGGGAAGCTCGCGATCACGATCAGCATCGCGTTGCGGAAGACATGGCCGTAGAGGACCTTGCTCTCGGACAGGCCCTTGGCGCGGGCGGTGATGACATATTGCTTTTTAATTTCGTCCAGAAAGCTGTTCTTGGTCAGCAGCGTCAGCGTGGCAAAGGCCGAGATCGTGGAGGCCAGCACCGGCAGGGTGATGTGCCAGAAGTAATCGGCCACCTTGCCCAGAGGGCTGAGGCTGTCGAAATTATCCGAGGTCAGGCCGCGCAGGGGGAAGATCTGCCAGTAGGAGCCACCGGCAAAGAGCACCAACAACAAGATGGCGAACAGGAACCCGGGGATCGCATAGGCCGCGATGATCGCGCCCGAGGTCCATGTGTCGAACCGGCTGCCGTCGCGCACCGCCTTGCGGATGCCCAAGGGGATCGAGACCAAGTGTGCGATCAGCGTCGACCAGAGACCTAGCGTGATCGAGACCGGCAGCTTTTCCTTGATCAAGTCGATCACGCTGATGGCGCGGAAATAGCTCTCGCCAAAATCCAGCCGCATGTAGTTCCACAGCATGTGAAAGAACCGCTCCACCGGGGGTTTGTCGAAGCCGAATTCCTTCTCCAATTCCTCGATCAACTCGGGCGGCAAGCCGCGTGCGCCGACATAGGTGCTGTCGGACCCGCGGGCCATGGTATCGACCCCGGCATCGTTGTTGCCCCCGGCGAAACCGCCGAAGACGTCACCGCCGCCCTGAATCCGGGCGATGGCCTGCTCCACCGGGCCACCGGGCACGAATTGCACCAGTGCGAAGTTGACCAGCATGATGCCGAACAACGTCGGGATCACCAGCAAAAGCCGTCTGAGGATATAGGCACCCATTTGGTCGCCTTACCGTAAGGCGCCCGAGGCGCGCAACTGCTGGGCGGCCTCTTCGTCGTACCACCAGAAATCGAGGTATCCCAAAGCATAGGGCGGGATCTCGGGGTGGTCGTATTGGTCGTAATAGGCCACCCAGTAGCTGTCGTTGTACCACGTCGGGATCATGAAGAACTCGTGCCGCAGCGCCCGGTCGAGGGCCATGAGGGCGGCGTCTTCCTCTTCAGCCGTTTCGGCATCGAGCGATGCCTCGATGATCGCGTCCACCAAGGGGCTAGCGAGGCCTGCCGGGTTGAAGAGTGAAAACTCCGCCGCCTCCGAGCCATAGCGCTGTGCCAGACCGGTGCCGGTGCCGAGGAAGGCCGCATAGGCGTCATAGATCATGTCGTAGTCGCGGTCGCGCTCGCGGGCGGTGTATTGCGAACTGTCCACCTTCTCGAGCCGCGCGTCGATGCCGATGGACGTGAGGTTGCCGACGAAGTTCTCGATCACTGCCGAGATCGTCGGCGACCCGGCGGAATTCATCAGGAAGTTCAGCCGCAAGGGCTCGCCCGCCTCGTTGACGCGCATGCCGTTCTGCACGGTCCAGCCCGCCTCTTCCAGCAGCTTGGAGGCGCGGCGCGCGTTGCGGCGGTCCAACAGGCGCGCGGGGTCGGAGCTATGCGGCACCACGGCGGGCTCGGTCAGCAACGCGTCCGGCACCAGATCGCCGAGGCTCTCCAGAAGCGCCAGCTCGGCCCCCTCGGGCGTGCCCTGCGCCATCAGCGGCGTGTCCTGCGTGAAGGAGGCGCGGTGGTTGAACAGCCCGTATTGCAGCGACTCGTTGGTCCATTCAAAGTTGAACATCAGCGCCACGGCCTCGCGCACGCGGCGGTCCTGCAGCGTCTCGCGACCAAGGTTGAAGATGATGCCCGAGGGCGTGGGCGGCGAGCCGTCGGGCAGTTCGGCCTTCACGATGGCACCGTCGCTCACCTTGGAGAAGTCATAGCCCGTGGCCCATTTCTTGGAATCCCCCTCGGCGCGGAAGGTGTATTCGCCGGCCTTGAAGGCCTCGAAAGCCGAGGTGTCGTCGCTGAAGATTTCCAACCGGATACGGTCGAAGTTCATGCGGCCACGGTTGATCGGCAGGTCCTTACCCCAGTAGTCCGGGTTACGTTTCAGCACGATGCGCTTGGTCAGATCGACGCTTTCGACCATATAGGCGCCCGATCCGGGGGGTGGGTCCATCCAGCTGTCTTTGAGGGTATTGCCGGTCTCTTCGAACCAATGTTTCGGCCATGCGGGCACGCCGCCCACCGTCTCGATCAGGCTGCGGCGCGAGATGCCGTCGGCGAAGTAGAACTTCACCGTGTGATCATCCAGCGCCTCAACCTTCGGGATGCGCTTGCGCACCGCGTCGGCGTAGGACTTCAGCCCCTCGTCCAGCAGCAGGTTGTGCGAAAACACGATATCATGCGCCGTTACCGGCGTGCCGTCCGAGAAGCGCGCCTCGGGACGCATGTGGAAGGTGACCCAGGATTTGTCCTCGGGGTATTCGAGGCTCTCGCAGAGCAGGCAGTAGCTCTCGCCATAGACATCCGCCGGCAGCGGCTCGCCCGAAGGGGCCTCGCCCAGCAGGCTCTCAAAGCCGAAGATCGAGAACAGATGCGCGCGGCCCTTGCCGGAATAGGGGTTCATCGAATCCAGCGTGCCGACGAAGGGGATCGAGATCTCCCCGCCCTTGGGCGCATCGGGGTTCACATAGTCGAAATGCTTGAAATCTTCCGGATAGGTCAGATCGCCGTAAAAGGAATAACCGTGGCTTTTGATGATCTTCTGCTCCTGCGCCGCGGCGGCACCGGCCAGCAGGGCCGCCACCATCAGCGTCAGCGTCGCGAGCCAGAGCGGCAGGTCATCAATGACCGAAGGACGGGTCGCGGCGCGGGTCTGGGCACGGGGCATAGGTCACTCCTTGGCGTGGCGTAGTCCGGATAGGCGTCATCTAGGCTAACGCTGTGCGACGCCAAGATACAAGTTGCGAATATGTAAGGTTGCCCCGCACGGGCGGTCCACCGCAAAACAGGCCCCGTGGATTGGCGGTTTCCCCCGCCCCGCTCGCGACAAAGTGTAGCCCGCTGCCCCTGTATCTTCGCGGCCCAGCCCGTTTCTCGCCCTAAAGTTAACAGATTCTTCACTCAGGTTAACGATGCGTAAACTGGAGCTGAGCATGAGAACCTACCCGATTCCCTTTAACGAAGAAGCCCGTCTGCGCGCCGTTTTCGATGTGCCCGGCCTCACCGCCGAGAACGAAGCACTGTTCGACACCATTTGCGAGGCCACGCGCCGCCTGCTTGACTGTCCGATCGCACATATCAGTGTCGTGGAGGCAGATACCCAGTGGTACAAATCCGTGGTCGGCTACCCGCTGGGGCCGATGCCGAAAGATACCGGGTTTTGCAGCCATACAATCATGTCCGACGCGCCGCTGGTGGTACCAGACCTCAGCAAAGACCCCCGGTTCGCACGACACCCCATGGTCGCCGAGGGCGGCCCCGAGGCGCGCTATTACTGCGGTGTGCCGCTGATCCTGTCGTCGGGCCACCGCTTCGGCAGCCTGTGCGCGCTGGACCTGCAACCGCATGAAGCGCCCTCTGAGAAGCAGATCGCCCTATTGGAAGATATGGGCCGCATGGTAGTCGCGGCCCTTGAACGCTCCCAGCCGGACGCGTCCGGGCAGGAGGCCGACAACAGCGCCGAAGCCACTTTCCTGACGCTGGTGGGCCACGAACTCCGCACCCCGCTGACGGTTCTTTTCGGCAGTCTGCGCATGTTGGAGGCCAAAGCCGAACAGGGGGTCAATCCGCTGCTGATCCGCTCGGCCCGTCGGTCTGTCGACCATCTGAGCGCCCTGATCGAGACGATCATTTCCTACAGCAATGTCAGCACCGGCGAGCTGCGCCTGAACGAGCGGAAATGCAACCTGAGCGACCTTCTGCAATCGGTCTCCGCCCTGCATTTCGCCACCACGGATGCGACGGCCAAAACCATCACGCTGCGCGACAGTCTCCCGCTCGAAGAAATGCACATCGACGGCGACCAGATCGAATTGGCGGTCACGGCACTTGTGTTGAACTCCGTCCTGCATGGCGGCAGCGAGATCGCCTTGGAGACGTTCAAGGACGCCGAGGGCAATATCGAGATTTCGATCATCGACAACGGCTCATTCGACGGTCACGTCGATCTGGCCGAGCTTTACAAACCCTTTGTCGTCGGCGGCATGATGGAGCACCGCAGCACGAAGGGCGGGCTCGGCCTTGGGCTGCCGCTGACCCGTAAGCTGATCGAAATGCACGGTGGGGATTTCGAGGTGCATGTGGAAGCGGGCCAAAGCCGCGCCGTCATCCGCCTGCCCGCTTGGCGCTGCGACATCGGCGGGATCGCCGCCGCGAATGCCACCGCCCCGGTGATCGCCGCTCAGTAAAGTCGAAACGGGGCGCGCGCTATGTTGCGCCCCGCGTCCAATCACTGCCCGTCGACCGTACGGATCAGCGCGTTGATCTCATCCGCCAGCACGCCGGGGTGATCCTCCGGCGTGAAGTGTTTGCCCCCTTCGATCCGGCGCAGAGGCGCATTCAGGTCTTTCGCCAATCGCTCGCCATATTCGATCTTCTGGAAGTCATCCGCAGCGCCCCAGACGATCCGCGCGGGGATGTTAAGCGTGGGCAGCTTGTCCGCGATGGCTTTCGTGTCTTCCACGTCCAGCGACTGCGCCTGCCGGACAAAGGCTTCGGCCTCTCCGTGCTGCGCGTAATGCGGCGCGTGGGCGTCAAAGGCCGCCTCGGCGGCAGCGTCGGTCTCATGCCCTTTCGAGAACATCATCTTCAGCAACTGGTGGAATGAGCCATCGGGCGCATGTTTCGCCACGCCGCCGGTCTTGGCCACCGCGCTGACCAGCGGAACGGGCCACGAATCATAGCTGATTGCATTGGTCAAAAGCAGCCCGCTGACCATCTCAGGGTGACGCACCGCCGCAATCTGCGCGACCCCGCCGCCGAGGTCATGCGCCGCGAGGATCGCGCGGGTAATGCCCTGATCGCGCATCCAAGCGACCAGATAATCCGCCTGTTTGGCGACCGAGATATCGCGGCCCTCGCCCTGCGGGATTGAGGCCCCATAGCCCGGCATCTCCCAAGCGAGCACCCGACGGCCCGTAATCTTGGGCGCGACATCCCGCCAAAGCGCGGGACAGGTGGGAATGCCGTGAAGCAGGATCACGGGATCCCCCGCCCCCGTCTCTTCCCACCGCATTTCGATTCCATCGACCGTGGTTTTGTGGCTTTGCATGGCGCGTCTCCTTTCGGTGTGGACGTTTCATGGCCCAACACCTGCACGGATAAGACGTTCCACCCCGCCCAAACGCAAAAGCCGCCCCCGAGGGGCGGCTTTCTCTCATGCGATGGCGCGGGGTATCAGTTGGAAACGCTTTGCAGGTAAGCGATCACGTCGGCGCGATCTTCGACCTTACGCAGACCGGCGAAGCCCATGGTGGTGCCGGGCGCGTAGCCTTTGGGGCTTTCCAAGAAAGCGCTCAGCTCTTCCGGGGTCCAATCCCCTTCGAGCGAGGTCAGCGCGCCGGAATAGCCAAAACCATCAACCGCCGCGATGTCACGGCCAACGACACCGTCAAGGTGCGGACCAACGGCGTTGGTGCCGTCAACCTTGTGGCAAGCGGCGCATTTGCGGAACACTTTCGACCCGCTGTCGGCATCGGCTTCGGCCATCACGGCTGCAAAATCGATCTCTTCGCCGCCATCGTCACCACCGGCGTCGGCCACTTCGATGACATAGGACGCTTCCCCATGTGCATCGGCGTGGTAAATCTCTTCACCCGCCCATTTGCCCAGCAGAAGTACCAACCAGGCGCCGAATACGCCGGCTGCGATTTTGGTCAGGGTCATTGTATCGAACATGCGTCAGGGTCCATCACTTGGTATTGGCACCATGGGCGGGCCATGGTTCTTGGCATCGTTGCCCGCGTATCTATTGCTTTCCCTTGGCGCAGGCAAGGTGTAGTTACCGCGACCAATTGCCCTTCTCCGCTCCTTTTGCAGCAGGATACGATCCATGACCGCCCAGACCACGCCGCGCATCGCCTTCCAAGGGGCCCTTGGCGCCTATAGTCACGAGGCCTGCCTTCAGGCCTGCCCCGACATGGAACCGGTGCCCTGCCAATCGTTCGAAGGCGTGATCCGGGCCGTGAACGAGGGCCGCGCCGAACTGGCCATGCTGCCGGTCGAGAATACGACCTATGGCCGGGTGGCCGACATTCACCGCCTGCTACCGGAAAGCGGGCTGCATATCATCGGCGAAGCCTTCGTGCGGGTGCGCATCGCCCTGATGGCCCGCCCCGGCGTGGCATTGGAAGACATCAAACATGTCCGCGCGCATCTGGTGCTTTTGCCGCAGGCACGCAGCTTTTTGCAGCAACATGGCATCACCTCTGAACCCGCCGCCGATTCCGCCGGGGCCGCCGCCGAACTGGCCGCGACCGAGGGCAGCGCCGATGGCGTGCTGGCAGGCGAGGTCGCGGCAGAGATCAACGGCCTCACCGTGTTGGCCCGCGACATCGAGGATATGGACCATAACACCACCCGCTTTCTGCTGATGGCGCCCAAGATCGACCTTTCGCGCCGGGCCGAGCGGATGCTGACCACCTTCGTCTTCGAGGTGCGCAACATTCCCGCTGCGCTTTACAAGGCGATGGGGGGCTTTGCGACCAATGGCGTCAACATGACCAAACTGGAAAGCTATATGGTCGGCGGCTCCTTCACCGCGACGCAGTTCTACGCCGATATCGAAGGCCATCCCGAAGACCCGGCGGTGAAACGCGCGCTGGATGAACTGGGGTATTTCACCAACAAGCTGGAAATTCTCGGCGCCTACCCCGCCCATCCTGGCCGGGGCGCGCCGACCGGGATGTGAGGCGGGGCGCGCAGGCTCAGACCTTGACGCCGCTGGCGTAGCGTTCTTCCATCCCGCGGGCATATTCCGCCACGCGGTCTTTGTATTTCTGGGTCAGCGTGGTCTTGGCCAGTTTGAGCGATTGCACCCAAAGCCGCGCCGACAGGGTCAGCGGCTTGACCTCAAGCGCCACCAAGACACGCGTGCTGTTGCGCGACAGGGGCATCAATTCAAAGGACATCTGCCCCGCCAACCCCTGCGACATGCTGTCGATCACCATCTCGTTGGGCCGGTCGAAGGTCACCATCTCTAGCGTCAACTCGCGCCGCTTTCCGCGCAGGGGAAAGACCGCCTTCCATGTCATCCCGACGCCGGGCTGATGCAGGGCATCGGCGCGCTGCACCTCGGCCCCGCGCCGCATCGCTGCCCGCTCAAAGCTCTCAAAATCGCACAACATGTCAAAGACCGCCTCAATCGGCGCTTCGACGTCTTCTTTGGTGGAGAATTTCATTCGGTCCGTTCCAATTCTTCTGCTCGCATTTGCCACCCGCGCCGCTTTGTCCGGGCCCGTCAGCGCGGTGTGTCAGGTCAGTCTATCCGCAAGCCAGTTTTCCAGCAAGAAATGCGCGATGGCACCGCGGCGGGCGGGCAGAAGCCGCGGATGGCTTCCGGCAAAGGCCTCCATCATCTCTTCGCGGGTAACCCAAAGCGCGTCTTCGATCTCAACCGGGTCGATGGTCAACTCCCGGCTCAGCGCCTGTCCCGCACAGCCCAGCATGAGGGACGCCGGAAAGGGCCATGGCTGGCTGGAGAGGTAGCTCACCGCGCCGACCTGCACGCCCGCCTCCTCAAAAACCTCGCGCCGCACGGCGGCCTCTACCGTCTCACCCGGCTCGACAAAGCCCGCCAGCAGGGAATACATCCCCTCGGGCCAACCGGGGGAGCGGCCCATGAGGACCGAGTTGCCGTGGGTGATCAGCATGATGACCACCGGATCGGTGCGCGGGAAATGGGCGCCGCCGCAATCGGGGCAGACCCGTTGCCAGCCACCCTGCGCCAGATCGGTGGCGCCGCCGCAGCGCGCGCAATGGCGGTGGGTCTCGTGCCAGCCGAGGATCGCCTTGCCGCTGGCCGCCAGTTCGGCACCGCGCGGATCAAGCCATGTCATTACCCGCCGCAATTCGGCAAAGGCCATGTCATCGCCCAAAAGCGGATGGCGCTGTTCGCTGGGGTCAAGGAACGCGCCCAGTTGCGATTGATCCAGATCGGCGGGTTCCCAGCTCGAGATATCCACGGCAAAGCGCGGCGCCCCATCCTCACGCCCCAGCAAGATCGCCGTGCCTTCGGCCTCTTGCAAGACGGGGTGATCCATCGCCAATCGCGCCAAAGCGGCGGGGCGTTCGGGCGCGATCAGCGGCTTACCGCGCCAAAAGACCACCGCCCGGGCCGCCGGGTCGGCGCGCAACTGCGCCAAGGCTTCCGGATTGCCGCGTATCTCCCCCGCCCGATCAAGGGCCGAGCCTCCAAAGGTTACCGTCTCCGCGTGACGCATGGCGCTCTCCCGATACAGGCCCGATACAGGCTTTTGGCGTTTTGCCCAGCCATGCCACGGCGCATGCGAGATTGGCAATCCCAAGCCCCCTTGCCAGATCGGTTGAAATCTGGTCATATCAAAACATCTTTAAGTTGCAAAATTTAACGAGTACTTACCTTTTCGGTGAACAGGCGCAGCACATATGCCTCGACCGGTGTCGTTCCCCCTGAGGGTGGCATCCCGGCCGAGGCACGTCTGCGCATACTGGCCACGACGGATCTGCATATGCAGATCGTGGGGCATGACTATGTGGGCGACCGTTCGGTGGGCCATCACGGTCTGGCCGGAATTGCCACCTTGATCCGCACCGCCCGGGCAGAGGCGGCGGAACAGGGGGCCGCCTGTATCCTGCTCGACAATGGCGATTTGTTGCAGGGCAATGCCTTGGGCGACCAACTGGCGCAGATGCCGGTCACCCATACGCATCCGCTCGTCGCCTGTGTGAACCATCTGCATTATGACGGTCTGGGATTGGGCAATCACGACCTTGACCATGGGCTGCCCTATCTGCGCGCCGTGGCCGGGGCGCTGGACATGCCGCTGATCTCGACCAATCTGCATTTGACCGAACCCGGCCCGCTGCGCCGTTGGGCCGTCGTCTCGTGTCTGCTGCCTGCCGTTGCGGGGCATCCCTCTTCCCGGCTGCGGGTGGGCCTGGTTTCCGTCCTGCCGGGCCGAACCGCGATCTGGAACCGCGAGGTTTTGGAGAATGAGGCCGAGATCATCTGCCCGCTCGAAAGCCTGCGCAGCGCCGCACTGACGTTGCGGGCAGAGGGCGCCGATCTGACCGTGCTGCTGGCCCATATGGGTATCGCCCATGAAGGTGAAATTACCACCGAAGAAGACATCTGCACTTTGGCCAAGATCGACGGGATCGACGCGGTGATCACCGGCCACACCCATCTTCGTTTTCCCGGAGAGGACCACGGCCCGCGCGAGGGGGTCGACACGCAGGCCGGCACGCTGTCCGGCCGTCCGGCGGCGATGCCGGGCTTTGGCGGGTCCGATTTGGCGGTGCTGGATCTGGCCCTTGAACGGGATGCGCAGGGGCGCTGGACGGTCTCGGGCCATCAAAGCCACCTGCGCGACAACAGCACAAAAACGCTGGCCGATCCCACGGTGCTGAGCGCGGCCCGGGTGAGCCACATTGGCGTGCGCAGGCATCTGGAGGAGGTGGTCGGCCATACCGACATCGCGCTGCACAACTACTTTGCGCTCGCCATGCCCACCCCCATCGACGCGCTGAGCGCCCGCGCGCAGGCCGAGGTGATCCGCCAAGGGGTCGCAGGCACGGCGGATAGCAAGCTCCCGATCCTCGCCGCCACGGCGGCACATACGGCAGGCGGGCGCGGCGGGCCGGGGCATTTCCTGCATATCCCGCCGGGCGCGGTGCAACGCCGCCATATCGCCGGGCTGCTTCCCTATCAAAACGCGGTCTGGGCGTTGCGCCTCACCGGTGCCGACCTGCGGCGCCGTTTGGAAAAAGCGGCAGAGGTGTTTGCCCCGCTCGGCAGCACCCCGGGCCCGCTACTCGACCCCTGCCGCCCGCCGTTCCACTGCGACACGATTTTTGGCGTCACCTATGCCATCGACCCCTGCCGCCCCCGCGGCAGACGGATCACTGCGCTGTCATGGCAAGGGGCACCGGTGAGGCCGGACCAGAAGTTTCTACTCGCGACCAACCAGTTCCGCGCGGCGGGCGGCGGCGGGTTTGACCGCGCGGCGAAGGATGACGTAGCTCTGCGCAGCCCGCTTTCGCTGTCCGACGCGCTGATTGCCGCTCTCGCTACGCTGCAGGCGTGTCCATGGGCCGACGCGCCGCCGTGGCGCTTCGATGCGGCGGGGGCGCAGGCGGTTCTCTATACCTCGCCCGAGGCCCTGCCCTTCTTGCAAGACATCGCCCATCTGTCGCCCACCCCGCGAGGGATGACCGCCTCGGGCTTCGCCCAAATCACGATCCGCTTGTGAGGCTTGCACTTCGCTCCATGCCCTCCTATATGGGCCTTGAGAGGTTGGTGCGGGCAAGCGCCTCGCCAACCCGGTCAGATCCGGAAGGAAGCAGCCGTAACGAGCCCCGCTTGGGTCGTTATCAGCCTCTCACCACCGTTGCATTGCGCAGCAATGCAACGCCCCGACAGTCGCTTCGCAGAAGCGATGAGAGGGGTAGCAGACATTTTTGAATTATACCGACATTCTGGGATGCGCCCGCCCGTGGGCACCACGGGCATCGCCCTCCCTCCCCCCGGAGGGCGATTTTGCAGCGCTTCAAATGATTACACTGTAAGCGTTTGCAGGACCGAACCGGCAGCCAGACCCGGAGCATCGCCCCCCAGGGAGGGCGCTGCCCTTTGCGTCTTATAGCCGATCCGCCTCAAACGTATCACAAGCCGCGATCTGACCACTCTCAAATCCCCGCTCAAACCACCGCGCGCGCTGCTCTGACGTACCATGGGTGAAAGTATGCGGCTGCGGCACCTGACCGGCCTGCCGCTGCAAATGATCATCCCCGATCATCCGCGCCGCATTGAGCGCTTCCTGAAGGTCGCCCTTATCCATCAGCCCTTCGACATTCGAGGCCCAAATCCCCGAAAAACAATCGGCCATCAGTTCAAGCCGTACGGTCAGGGCATTCGCCTCAACCTCGGAAGACTGCTGCCGCATCCGGGCGACCTGCGGCAGAACGCCGATCTCGTTCTGGACATGGTGCGCGACCTCATGGGCAATCACATAGGCCGCCGCGAAATCGCCCCCGGCACCAAGACGCTGGTCCAACGTGCGGAAAAACGCGGTGTCGAGATAGGCCATATTGTCCGCCGGGCAGTAAAACGGTCCCGTCGCGCCCGAAGCCCCGCCGCAGGCGCTTTGGGTCACATTCTCAAAAACCACAAGCTTGGGCGGCGTATAGGTTTCACCCAATTGCTCTTGAAAAATCCGGCTCCAGACCTGTTCGGTCGTAGTCAGCACGCGGGCGGCGAAATCGACCTGCGGATCCTCGCTGTCGCTTAGCGGGCGGGACTGCTGGACCTGACCGCCGCCCTGGCCGGTCAACAGCGGCGTCACATCGATCCCGGTGAAATAGCCAATCGCCATGACTGCCAGAACGCCGACCAATCCAAGACCCCCGGCCTTGCCGGCCCGTCCGCTGCGGCGGATGACATTCTTGCTCCGCCCAATTCCACCCAACCGCATGAACCGTCCCTCGTTATGTCAAAGCCTATTGCCACATGAACGCGCAAGGCGCAGTTTGGTTCAATGAGTGATAAGAATGACCTGGCCGAAGACCGCACCGACTGGGCCGAGGATCGCACGATCCTTGCCAATGAACGCACCTTTGCGGGCTGGATGCGCACCGGCATGGCCGCCGTCGCCGTGGCCATCGGTCTGCGCGCCGTTTTCGGTGAGTTCGAGCCGACATGGGTGGCGAAAGCCGTGGCCTCGGTCTTCATTTTAGCCGCGCTTTACGTCTATTGGGCCGCGCAAGCCTCGGCGGCGAAAACCCAAAAGCGGCTGAGCGACCATCACGCCCATGCCCAGCCCAACAGCCGCATGAAGGTTCTGGCGGCGATCCTCGCCTTCGCCTCAGCCGGGGTCGGGGCGATCCTTTGGATGCTCTGAGCCTTCCGCAAGCACGGTAGACGCCACGGCGCGGAGCGCATAGTTTACGGCCTTGACCGAATCCGACTTGGGGCACCATGACAGATACATCCGCCTACCGCGTTCTGGCCCGCAAATACCGGCCCGAAACCTTTGCCGATCTCGTTGGCCAAGACGCCATGGTGCGCACGCTGAAAAATGCTTTTGCCGCCGACCGGATCGCGCAGGCCTTTGTGATGACCGGCATCCGCGGCACCGGCAAGACGACGACGGCGCGGATCATCGCCAAGGGGATGAACTGCATCGGGCCGGACGGCAACGGCGGGCCGACGACCGATCCCTGCGGCGTTTGCGAACATTGCACCGCCATCATGGAAGGCCGCCATGTCGACGTGATGGAGATGGACGCGGCCTCGAACACCGGCGTCGCCAACATCCGCGAGATCATCGATTCGGTGCATTATCGCGCCGCCTCGGCCCGGTACAAAGTCTATATCATCGACGAAGTGCACATGCTCTCGACCGGCGCCTTCAACGCGCTCCTCAAGACGCTGGAAGAGCCGCCGGAACACGTCAAATTCATCTTCGCCACCACCGAGATCCGCAAGGTGCCGGTGACGGTGCTGTCGCGCTGTCAACGGTTCGACCTGCGCCGGATTGAGCCAGAGGTGATGATCGCGCTCCTGCGCAAGATCGCCACCGCCGAGAGTGCCGAAATCACCGATGACGCGCTGGCGCTGATCACCCGCGCCGCCGAAGGCTCGGCCCGCGATGCCACCTCGCTCTTGGATCAGGCAATCAGCCACGGCGCGGGCGAGACCGGGGCCGAACAGGTGCGCGCCATGCTGGGGCTGGCCGACCGTGGCCGGGTGCTGGACCTCTTTGACATGGTGCTGCGCGGCGATGCAGGTGCCGCGCTGACCGAACTTTCGGCGCAATATGCCGATGGGGCCGACCCGATGGCGGTGCTGCGCGATCTGGCCGAGATCACCCATTGGGTCTCGGTCGTGAAGATCACGCCCGATGCCGCCGAAGACCCCACCATCGCGCCTGAGGAACGCGCCCGCGGCCAGCAGATGGCCGAGACCCTGCCGATGCGGGTGCTGACGCGGCTCTGGCAGATGCTGCTGAAGGCGCTGGACGAGGTCGCAGCCGCGCCCAACGCGATGATGGCCGCTGAAATGGCCGTGATCCGCCTCACCCATGTGGCCGATCTGCCCTCGCCCGAGGAACTGGTGCGCAAGCTGCAAAACAGCAGCCCGCCCCCGCCCCCCGGCCCCGTTGGCGGTGGCGGCAGCGGCGGTGGCAATGGGGCGGCACAGGGCAGCACCGGCGCGCAGGCCGTGCAACAGGCGCAGCAGCGCATGGCGTCCAACCCCGGCCCGCAGGGGCAGACCACAGCACTGGCGCAAGACCTCAACGCTGCGCTGGCCCGCTTTCCGACATTCGAACATGTCGTCGAGTTGGTCCGCGTGAACCGCGACGTGAAGCTGCTGGTAGAGGTCGAGACCTGCGTGCAACTCGCCGCCTACCAGCCCGGCCGCATCGAGTTTGTCCCCACCGACGACGCGCCGCGCGATCTGGCGCAGCGGCTGGGACAGAAACTGCAACTCTGGACCGGCAACCGCTGGGCCGTCTCACTGGTGAACGAGGGCGGGGCCGAGACCATCGCGCAGGTCCGCGATGCGCGTGAACTGGCGCTGAAGAAACAGGCCGAGGACCACCCGATGATGCAGGCGGTGCTGGCGCAGTTTCCCAAGGCCCGGATCACCGCGATCCGCACCCCCGAAGACATCGCCGCCGCCGCTACGGCAGAGGCGCTGCCCGAAGTCGAAGACGAATGGGATCCGTTCGAGGACGGTTGATCCCCCGGCCCCCGCGCCACATATAAACGACAACGCAACAAGGAGACCCAGATGCTCAAGGGATTAGGCGGCCTCGGCGATATGGCCGGGATGATGAAAAAAGCGCAGGAAATGCAGGGCAAGATGGCCGAACTGCAAGAGGAGATGCACAACATCACCGTCGAAGGTGAATCCGGTGCGGGCCTCGTCAAAGCGACCTGTAGCGCCAAGGGTGAGTTGAAGGGGCTGGATATCGACCCGTCGATCTTCAACAAAGACGAAAAGGAAGTGGTCGAAGACCTGATCCTCGCCGCCATCAAAGATGCGCAGAGCAAAGCCTCGGAACGCGCACAGGCCGAGATGAGCAAGCTGACCGAAGGCATGGGCCTTCCCGCGGGCATGAAACTGCCCTTCTGATCCCGGTGGGGCGGGCCGGTCCCGCCCCTCTTTCAACGCCCATAGGTGCCATTCTTGAGCTCTACCCGCGATATTGACGCCCTGATCGAGCTGATGGCGAAACTGCCCGGCCTTGGCCCCCGCTCGGCCCGGCGCGCGGTGCTGCACTTGATCCGCAAACGGGCGCTTTTGCTGACGCCCCTGTCCGACTTGATGCAGACCGTCGCCGCCACGGCACGCGAATGTCTGAACTGCGGCAACGTCGGCACCGCCGACATCTGCGACATCTGCACCTCGGAAAAACGCGCGAACGGAGAGCTTTGCGTGGTCGAAGACGTGGCCGACCTCTGGGCGATGGAACGCTCTGGCGTGTTCAAAGGGCGCTATCATGTGCTGGGCGGCACGCTCTCGGCGCTCGACGCCATTGGCCCGCAGGAATTGCGCATCCCGCGCCTTGTGGACCGGATTGATACCGAAGGGGTGACAGAGGTGATCCTCGCACTCAACGCCACGATCGATGGGCAGACCACGGCACATTACATCGCGGATCAATTGGAAGACCGCGTGCGGCTGACGTCGCTCGCCCAAGGCGTGCCGATCGGCGGGGAGTTGGACTACCTCGACGACGGGACGATCACCGCCGCGATGCAGGCCCGCAAGTCTCTTTAACCCCCAGAATCAAAGCGGGCCGCCCGCTCCTCCCAAAGCAGACGGCCCTTTTCCGGGGCGACGCAGATCGTGCTGTCAGAGCACGATCACATCAAGCGGCGGAAATCCGTTAAACCCAACCGAACTGTACGAGCTTGTGTAGGCTCCGCAAGCACGAATCATCACTTTATCGCCATCGCGCAGAGCCAAAGGTAGGTGGATCGGGCGTTTTTCGTAGAGAATATCCGCCGAATCGCAGGACGGACCGGCCAGAACGCAGGGTCCGGTCTCTTCCCCGTCATGCGGTGTGACGATCTGATAGCGAATCGCTTCGCCCTCAGTTTCGGCCAGACCCGAGAAACGACCGATATCCAGATAGACCCAGCGGTGCAGATCATCCGCGGATTTGCGGCTGACCAGCATGACTTCGGCAGCGATATGCCCGGCTTCGGCCACCAGACCACGGCCCGGCTCCGCCATCACCTGCGGGACATCGCCAAAGCGGGCTTTGACCGCGCGCATCACAGCGGCAGCATAAGCGCGGGGCGCTTCGATGCTTTCGCCGTAAAAGGCCGGGAAGCCGCCGCCGAGGTTCAGCAGTTGCAGGTCATGGCCATCCGCACGGGCGGCGTGCCACAGTGGCGCCACCTGATCCAGCACCGGGTTCCAAAACTCTGCCTTGCGGGTTTGCGAGCCGACGTGGAACGACAGGCCGAAGGGCACGAGGCCCACCGCAACCGCGTGGTTCAGCAGCGCTGGCAGCGCCGAACCGGCACAGCCGAATTTCCGGCTGAGCGGCCAGTCGGCCATGGAGTTTTCGACGATCAACCGCAGATAGACCCGCGCGCCCGGCGCATGGGCGGCGATCTTGTCCAGCTCGGCTTCGCTGTCGGCTGCGAACAGGGTCACCCCCGCCGAATGGGCGAAAGCGATGTCAGAGGCGCGTTTGATGGTGTTGCCGAAAGAGATATTCCCGGGCTTCGCCCCTTGGCTCAGGCACAGCTCGATCTCGGCCCGCGAGGCCGCGTCGAAGCCGGAGCCTTTCTTAACCAGCAGACGAATGATCTCCGGCGCCGGGTTCGCCTTCACCGCGTAGTGGATATGCGCCGCGCCCAAGCCCTTGTGCAGCGCGTCATATTGCGCGGCCACACGGTCACGGCTGATCACCAGTGTCGGCTTGTCAAAGCTGTTGGCGGCGATATAGGCCGCAGCCGGGTCGGCGTGAAAGGACGGTGCGGCGCGCAGGGCGCCGGGGACTGTAGCATTCATGGTCATCTCCAAAGAGCAGGTGGGGCTGGTTCCCCGCGTGTCGTTTCAAGAGACGTTACCGTCGCTACATAAACGCGGGTCAGTCAGAGTGGGAACTGACCGGCCAGAGGCGCGTGCGTTGGCGTCTGTAACGCGCCACATACGCCGTTTTTGGATTCGTACAAGGGGTAAAATTGCCCCTAGGGCAAATTGTTAGTTTTCCTCGTCTTCCCAATCGCTGCCGATGGGGTCGCGGTCTCTTTTCCGTTCTTCTTTGATCATATTCTTGGCCTCCCGCTCTTCTTCGGGGTCGGTTTCTTCGGGGTCGCTCTCGGCGGCTTCGGTCTCGGCCATGGCGAGGACGAACCACATCGGGAAGTGGTCCGACCCGATCTTGTCCAAGCGGTCCATCTCTAGCAGACGAAACTGCGGATCGTGGAAAAGGTGGTCCAAAGGCCAGCGCATCCAAGGCATCGTCGCGCTGAATGTGTTGTACATGCCGCGCCCCACCCGCGGGTCCAAAAGGCCCGAGAGCCGCTGAAAGCGCCGGGTCGTGGTCGACCAAGCCACATCGTTCAGATCCCCCGAGACCACGGCGGGCAGCGGGTCCTTCTCAGCCTCGATACCGACCAAGGCGATCTCGCTGTCGCGCCCTTTGGTGTCATGTTCGATCACGGGCGGTTCGGGGTGGACGACGTAGAGGCGGAAATCCTCCCCCACCGGCAGGTGCACACGGGCGCGGATGGAGGGCACCTCTTCCGTGACCAACTCGCGCACCTCGACCTCCGACAGCGGCAGTTTCGACATGAGGCAAAGCCCATAGCCATTGTCGAGCGGCACGTCGACGCGATGCTCGTAGTTCTTGCCCAGACCGTCATCCAGTGCGTCGATCCAAGCCTGATCCACCTCGATCGCCATGAAGATATCTGGCACCCGCGCCTCGGCCAGTGCAATCAGCTTGCCATAGTCACGGTTGGACATTTTGACATTGGCGGCCAGCAGGCTGAAATGCCGGTCCGTCGCGCGGCGCAACTCGGGCGAGGCCGCCAAAGATTGCTTGCGCCACAGCGGGGTAAACTTGGTGATGTAAAGTGCGTGAAGCGCTGCGACCCCCAGCATCAACGCGATCCCGGCCATGCCCGAGGGTGTCATCACCCCCTGCGACAGGGCGAACCCGATTGCCAGCAACAGTGCCAAGCCGAGGAATTGTTCCCGAGGAAAGGCCAGCCCGCGGATCGCCCCGAAGGGCAATTTGCTCAGCGGCAGCAGGCTGCCCAGTATCAGCACCCCCGCCAGTCCCCAGATCACCAAGTCCAATGCCGTTTCCAAATCCATCCCCCGGCGCGCCGCGCCTTTTTTACAAAGCAAAACAGGGCGCCGGAAAACCCGACGCCCTGTCATTCTAACACATCTTTACGGCGAAAGTTCCTTTCGCCACACCGCCTTGAGGGGGCTTAGCCCTTGGCTTTGTCTTCGTCCTCATCGTCTTCATCGGTGCTGTCGGGCAGCGAGAAGAAGCTGTCGGCGTCGGAGTAATCGCCCTTGGTGTGGCTCTCTTCTTCCTCGTCATCCGTGCTGTTGCCGGAGAGGGTGAAGGTTTCCAGCCCTTCGATGGCCGTGGGGATTTTCGGCTCGCTCTCCATGCCGAGGCTCTGCTCGGTCGAGACGAGTTTGCGGCGCTCATCGTCGTTCATCACCTCGCCCGCGGCAGCCTTTTTCGCGGCAGCTTTTTGCACGGCGGCATCAAGCTCGGACTGTTTGCACAGGCCCAGTGCGACCGGGTCGATCGGTTGGATGTTGGCGATGTTCCAGTGCGTGCGCTCGCGAATCGCTTGGATCGTCGGCTTGGTGGTGCCCACCAGTTTGCTGACCTGACCGTCGGACAGTTCGGGGTGGAACTTGACCAGCCACAGGATCGACGCCGGGCGGTCCTGACGTTTGCTGAGCGGGGTGTAGCGCGGGCCGCGGCGTTTCTCTTCGCCTTCGGCGGCGGCGTTGAACTTGAGCTTCAGCTTGTGCAGCGGGTTGTCCTGCGCCGCGTCGATCTCTTCCTGCGTCAGCTGGTTGTTGGCAACCGGATCAAACCCCTTCACCCCCTGCGCCACGTCGCCATCGGCGATGCCCTGCACTTCCAACTCATGCATGCCGACGAAATCGGCGATCTGCTTGAAGCTGATGGTGGTGTTGTCCACGAGCCAGACGGCGGTGGCTTTGGCCATAATCGGTTTTGCCATGTCACTCTCCTAAAAACGCAATTTTCCCGTCGCCTGAAAGGCTGTCCTGCTTGGCAGAACGGTCTCCATTGTCGGGGAAGTTGGCGGCTGTATACTGGCTTAAACGTCATAAGGGAAGACCCAATGCGGCCACTGCGCGCCTGTCTGCTGATCCTCGGGCTGATCGCCCCCACCGCCACGCTGGCCGAAGGGGAGCGTTCGGGCGAATTCGACTACTACGTCATGTCCCTGTCATGGTCGCCCAATTGGTGCGAATTGACCGGCGACGCGCGGCAATCTCCGCAATGCGACGCCGCGAAAGACCACGGTTGGACCCTGCATGGCCTCTGGCCCCAGTTCACACGGGGATACCCGTCCTATTGCCAAAGTGGCCGTCGCCCGCCCAGCCGTGCCCAGACCGGGGCGATGGCCGATATCATGGGCACCGGTGGCTTGGCATGGCACCAGTGGAAGAAACACGGGTCTTGCAGCGGGTTGGACCCGGCGGATTATTTCGCCCTCTCGCGGGAGGCCTACGCCCGCATCAAGCGCCCCGAGGTCTTTCGCAAGCTCGACCGTACCGTGTCCCTCCCCGCCGCGGTGGTGGAAGAGGCCTTCCTCAAAGCGAACCCGGACCTGACCGCGCGGGGGATCACCATCACCTGCAAGCAAGGGCACATCCAAGAGGCGCGCATCTGCCTGTCCCGCGACCTTGAGTTCATCCCCTGCGGACCGGACGTTCGGCGGGACTGCACGCTTGATAACGCGCTGTTCACCCCTCTGCGCTAGACCCATCCGAGCCGATAGTCTGGCGAAAGCGGGAGAGGCGTAATTTCCTCCCCCGCATTCAATGCCTTTCGGCTCTCTCTCCAACACGGGTGGTCAGCGTCCCGGCCACCCGTGCCTTCAGTAAACGAATTACTGGTTAACAATTCGTTACTGTCTCAAGTTTTACTGATCTTCTTCACCCTGCAGTTCACCGCCCACCTTCAGGACGATCTTGCCGATATGGCCGCTGGCTTCCATCCGGCGGTGCGCGTCATTCGCCTCGGACAGATCATAGGTGCTGTCCATCACCGGCGCGACGCGGCCCTGCTCCAACAGGGGCCAGACATTCTGCAAAAGCTCCTCTGCAATCCGGGCCTTGGCCAGATCGCTCTGCGGGCGCAGGGTTGATCCGGTCATGGTCAGGCGGCGGGTCATCAGCGTGACAAAGTTCACCTCTTGCTTGGCCCCTTGCAGAAACGCGATTTGCACCAGCCTGCCGTCCTCGGCCAAGGCCTTGAGGTTGCGGTTGATATAGCTGCCGCCCACCATGTCGAGGATCACATCCGCGCCGCCCTCGGCCTGCACAACATCGACGAAATCCGTGTCCCGGTAGTTGATCGCCACCTCGGCCCCCAGCTTCATACAGGCCGCGCATTTGCTATCGGTGCCCGCGGTCACGAAGACCCGCGCGCCCAAAATGCGCGCCAGTTGAATCGCCGTGGTGCCGATCCCGGAAGAGCCGCCGTGGATCAGCACTTTCTCCCCGGCCTTCAGCCCACCGCGCATGAAAAGGTTCGACCAGACGGTAAAGAAGGTCTCAGGCAGGCAAGCGGCATCTTTCAGCCCCATGCCTTCGGGAATGGGCAGGCAATGCGCCGCGGGGGTGGCGACATATTCGGCATAGCCGCCGCCGGGCAGCAGGGCGCAGACCAGATCGCCCGGGGCCAGTGTCGTTACCCCCGGCCCGACTTCGACCACCTCGCCCGAGGCCTCCAACCCCGGCAGATCGCTGGCGGTGGCAGGCGGCGCGTAGCGGCCCGCGCGTTGCAGCGCATCGGGGCGGTTCACCCCGGCATAGGCGACCTTGATGATGACCTGACCGTGTTTCGGCTGGGGCCGCGGGCGGGTGGTGCCTTGCAGAACGTCCGGACCGCCGGGTTCGGTGATTTCGATTGCACGCATGGTCTCTGTCATGTCTGAAGTATCCTCGGGTCTGGTTTCGCCGCAGCCTAACGGGCGGCCCCGGGGCGTGCACCCGGAATTTGAGAGCCGACGGAAGAGGGAGAGGCGGATGCGCGGGCAAGACAGGTTCAAATGGCATGAGGCCGCGCGGCTTTATGCAGGGGAGCGCGAATTGCCCCGCGCACCCGAAGGCCAGCACAACAGCTTCCGCGCCCTGCCCGCCACTCCGGCCTTCGACGCGCTGGCGGCCCTAACCACAGCGATCACCCAGCAGGCCCCCTTTTGCCTCAGCGACCGGCCCCTGCCCGATGACATCGCCTGCCCGCCCGCTGCCTTTCTCACCCTCACCGGCGGCGCGTCGGGGCGGCCCAAGGCGGTCCGACGCAGCCAAGCCTCTTGGATCGCCAGTTTTGAGGTCAATGCTGACCGTTTCGCCTTTACCCCCCGCGACAGCGTCGCCGTGTTGGGGCAGCTCAGCCATTCGCTATCGCTCTATGCGGTGCTGGAAGCGCTGCATCTTGGCCTCGACGCGCATGTGCTGGCGGATCACGCCCCCCGACGGCAGGCAGAGCGGATCGCCGAGGCCGGGGCGACGACCCTCTATGCCACGCCGACCCAGCTGCGCCTGCTTGCCCGCGCTGCCGCCACCCCGCTGCCATCGCTGCGCTTGGTCCTTTGCGGCGGTGGCGCGCTCGATACGGCAACCCGGGCGGTGCTGGGGCGGCTCTGCCCCCAGGCGGCGGTGCATGTTTTCTACGGCGCGGCGGAGACGAGTTTTATCACGCTGGCCGATGCCAATACGCCCGAAGGCGCGGTGGGCCGCCCCTACCCCGGTGTCGAGCTGCGTTTGATGAATGCGGAGGGTGAACCCGCTACTGATGTTGGTGAGATCTGGGTGCGCAGCCCCTACCTCTTCGATGGCTACGCCCTGGGCCACAGCGATGAGACCCGCTGGCAGGAGGGCTTCGTGACCGTGGGTGAGATGGGCGCGCTGGATGCCAAGGGCAACCTCTGGATCAGGGGGCGGCGGCAGCGCATGGTGCAGATCGCCGACCAGATGGTTTTCCCCGAAACGGTAGAGGCCGTGATCAGCGCCGAAACCGGTCTGCCCTGCGCGGTTCTGCCCCGAGACGATGCGCTGCGAGGGCAGCATCTGGTCGCGGTAGTCGAAGCCACGGCAGGGGAGCCGCGCGCCGAAGAGATCATTGCCCATTGCCGCGCGACGCTCGGGCCCCTCACCTCCCCCCGGCGCGTCTACTTCTGCCCCGACCTGCCCCTGCTGCCCTCGGGCAAGCCCGACCTGCGCGCCCTCTCGGACTGGGTGGAGGGCCAAAGGTGACCCGCGCCTATATCGTCTCGGCCTGCCGCAGCCCGGTCGCCCCGCGCGGCGGTGCGTTGGCACATCTTTCCCTACCCGAGCTTGCCGCGCCGGTCCTTTCTGCTGCCCTTAGCCGCGCGGGGCTGGACCCTGCGCAGGTCGACGAGGTGATTTGCAGCACCGCCCTCGGCCCCGGCGGCAACCCCGCGCGCAGCATCGCTTTGGCCGCGGGGCTGCCCGAACAGGTGGCAGGCTTGAGCATCGACCGGCAATGCGCGGGGGGATTGGATGCGCTGGCGCTGGCCCGACAGATGGTCCTTTCCGGTGCCGCCGATATCGTCGTGGCGGGCGGGGCCGAGAGCTACTCTCGCCAGCCGCTGCGCTACCGCACTTTCGCCGATGGCCGCCCGGCTGAGGCCTATACCCAAGCGCCCTTTACCCCATGGCCCGAACGCGACCCCGACATGGCGGAGGCCGCCGCGGCGCTTGGCCGGTCCCAAGGCATTTCCCGCGCAGAACAGGATGACTGGGCCGTGGAAAGCCACGCGAAAGCCCGCGCACAGCCCCCAACCGAAGCGGAACTGGTGCCGCTCGCAGGCGTCTCAACCGATGCCTTCACCCGCCGGCTCACCCCCGCGCTTTGCAGCCGGGCCAAGGTGCTTTCCGGCGACATCACCGCCGCCAATGCCGCCGTCGCCGCCGATGCCGCGGCCTTTTGCATCGTCGTGTCAGAGCGGGTGGCAGCGGACCTCGCCCTGCCGAAAGTCGAACTTATCTCAGCGGCGACGAAAGGCAGCATACCCGAAGAACCGGGACTGGCCCCATTGGTGGCCATCGGAGAAGTCTTTCGTCAAAGCGGATTGAAAGCCAGCGGCCTGCACCGCGCCGAGATCATGGAGGCCTATGCCGTGCAGGCCATCGCCTGCGTCACCGGCGCGGAGATCGCGCCGCGGATCGTCAACAGGGGTGGCGGCGCCTTGGCGCGCGGGCATCCGATTGGCGCCTCGGGCGCGATCAATGCGGTGCGGCTTTGGCATGAGTTGGTGGCGCGGGGATCAGGCACCGGCTTGGCGGCGATTGCCGCCGCCGGGGGGATCGGCTCTGCCGCGCTGATGCGGCTGTAGCGGCCCGCCCCTTGGGGAGCGGGCCAATCGTTTAGCTTAGCTGCGCGACAGCAGGCTTGCCGGGCGCGCTTTGGCCAGACCGGAGGTGATGAACCCCGCCAGCACAGCCTTGATCAGGTCACCGGGAATGAAGGCTTGAACCAGCAGGGTCGCCTCGACCATCGTTTTGTTCAGCGTCATCATCATGCCGAAGATGCCGAAGGCATAGACCACAAGGATGCCGCCCAAGACCGCCGAAACCCCAGCCGCGAGGCCCACCGGCGCGCTGCGCCACTGGTCCATGATAAAGCCGGTCACGAAAGCCCCGATCGGGAAGCCGACGAGGAAACCCACGGTCGGCGAGGCAAAGACGCCCAGACCGCCACGGCCCCCGGCCAGAAGCGGCAGGCCCAGCGCCACCAGCGCCACGAACAAAAGCGCCGCAAGGCCACCGCGCCATGCGCCCAGCACCGTGCCGCAGAGCATGACGCCCAGCGACTGCGCTGTGATTGGCACGCCGAAGCCAAGCGTGAATTTCGGAATCAGGCCCAGCGCCGCGATCAACGCGGCAAAGAGGGCGATCATGGTCAGATTGCGTTCCATTGGAAGGATCCTTGGGTTGAATTTTCCATTGCCTAGGCCACCCCCCTGCCCCGGTCAAGCATTACAGCCCGCCCCGCGCGCGCAGCGCCTCGGCCACATGTTCGGCGTCGTCGATGGCCAGAACCGTGAAGGGCATCACCACGCGCCAGCCCGCCCGCCTGCGCGACCGCGCCCGCCACGC
The DNA here is from genome assembly GCF_005068605.1 of Sulfitobacter sp. 15WGC. Classification (NCBI taxonomy): domain Bacteria; kingdom Pseudomonadati; phylum Pseudomonadota; class Alphaproteobacteria; order Rhodobacterales; family Roseobacteraceae; genus Sulfitobacter; species Sulfitobacter sp. 15WGC. The sequence goes on from NZ_SZNL01000003.1 coordinate 84,673, forward strand.
CAGCGACAGCATCTGCCCCTTGGCCGCCAGCACCGGGGTGAAACGCACCACCAGCGCCACGGCCAACTCAAGGCTGCGCGTGCGCAGCCCGAAACGGCGCAGCGGGGCGGCGAGCCAATGCACCACCCCCATCATATCGCTGAGCTTGGTGGTCATGGTGACGAGGTTCGCAAGCCCCACGGCGGTGACCATCCGTAGCGCGATCACAAGCCCCGCCTCCGCATCGTCGGTCAGGACATGCCACAGCAGGATCAGCCCGACGAAAGGCCAAAGCATCCACAGACGCCCCAACCCGGCCCGCAGGAAGGCCCGCCCCGGCAGGGCATAGAGCAGCAGCATCCCAGCGCAGAAGAGGATTTGCCAAACCGGCTCCTCCACCCCGAAGAGCAGCAGCGTGGCCACGCAGAGCGCCCCCAGTTTGGCCCCGGCGGGCCAGCCATGGGCGCGGGTTTCAACCGGCGAGGTCAGAGAGATCATCGCTCGCCCCCAATTCCTTCATCCGCGTCTCAAAGGCGCGCAGCACCGGGCGGGCGCTGCCTTGCTGAACGACCTCGCCGCGCTCCAGCCAGAGAACGTGATCGTATGCCGCCACCGCCGCCGGATCGTGGGTGATATGGACCAGCGTCAGGTCCAGCCCCGCCAAAACCCGTTCGAGGTGCAACCGCGTGGGGATGTCGAGCCCGGCAAAGGGTTCGTCCAACACCACCACCCGCGGCTGCATCGCCAAGACTGCCATCAGGCAAACCAACTGCCGCTGCCCTTGGGAGAGTTGGTGAATCGACGCCTGCGCCCAATGGCGCTTGTCGAATTGACCAAGGATCGCCGCCACGCCCCGCGCGGCCTCGGCCTTGGATTGGCCCATCTGCCGCAGACCAAAGGCGATTTCCTCTTCCACGGTGGGAAAGATGATCTGATGGTCCGGGTTCTGAAACAGGATGCCCACCGCCCCGATCGCGCGGCGGCGGTCACGGGCCACATCGACCCCGGCAATCCGCACCTGCCCTTCATCGGCAGCCACCAGCCCCGACAGAACCCGCGCGAAAGAGGTCTTGCCCGAGCCGTTGCGGCCCACGATGCCGATCCGCGCGGCATCTGAGCTCAGGCTCACGCCCCGCAGCACCGGCGCGCCGCCGGGGGTGTAGCTGATGCTGTCAATATCGATGAGCGGAAGGGTCGGGTTGGTCATCGGGTGCCTGTGGTAAAACCGGGTGCCCCGCCCTACCACCTGCCGCGCGGGCGGGGAAGCCCGCAGCGCGCCTTAGCTCGGCGGCGTCCAACGGCCCGGCAGATCGGGGTCACCTTGCCCGCGCGGGGCCTTGATATGGCTCAACAGCCAGTTCGGCCCGGCCATGAGACGGCTCAGCGTCGGGCTTTCGCGCACATGGGATTTGAGCTTTTCGATCTGCATCACATCGTCGATGCGCCGGTCGAGGAACGACCATGTCGCCTGATGCCCCTCACTGGCATCCCCCAGCCAGTAAAGCAGCGTGGCCGAATAGACCCCCGACAGCGTGGCCCGTTTGCTGTACCAGTTCACATCCTCCGAGGTATCGCCAAGCGCGGTCCAAATCTTATCGCTGGTCTCCCAGATCAGCCCGGCCCCTTCGGGGGCGTGATGCGGCAGAGCAAACAGTGTGCTGCCCCGGCGGATCGCCTCACGATCCCCCGCTTCGAGCCGCAAGCGCACGGCCTTGGCGATACGGTCCCTGAAGCGCAGCGCCGACAGATCGGCCTGCGTCAAACCTTCGACCATTTTGGCATCGCCGCGCCGGTGATAGGCCACCGCGAGATCGACCGCCCCGCGCGGGCAGACCGCACGGGCCAGCGCCGGGTCCAGACCGCTGTCCTTGATCGCGGCGTTGAAGGTCGCGGGCGACCAGCCGTCAAACGGCACATGCATCAATGCGGCATCCAGCAATTGGTCCTTTGGGTCGGCCTTGGGCGGTGTCATGGCGGGCTCCTATCGGGGCGTGATGGGGTAGACAAACGTGATATAGGCTGTTATAGGCCCATTTCCTGCAATTCCTTGCAACTTTATCCTAGAAAGGTGGTGACAACCACATGCAGGTTAGTGTTCGCGACAACAACGTCGATCAGGCCCTCCGGGCTCTGAAGAAAAAGCTCCAGCGCGAAGGCGTTTTCCGTGAAATGAAGCTCAAGCAACATTTCGAGAAACCGTCCGAGAAAAAAGCGCGCGAGAAAGCTGAAGCGATCCGCCGTGCCCGTAAACTGGCACGCAAAAAAGCGCAACGCGAAGGTATGATGTAAATCATCCCCGCGACACGCGACAGATATAGAACCCCCGGTGCCCATGGCAGCGGGGGTTTTGTTTTGTGGGGGAGCGCAGCGGAGCCGGGCGGCGCCAGACCGCGGGAAGGCGCTCGAAATCCCTTCGATTGGGCAGTTTATGGTAGCTGCGCTTGAGAAATACTTCAGGACGGCACGACCTCAGCAAAAGCGCCAGCCCGTCCGGGCGGTCTGGCGCTGCCCGGCGGCCTTCGGCCTTGATTCCGGGCTTTCCAACTACACCGGCAGCGCGGTGGTCTTGCACACCGTCCTGAGCGCAAAACTCGACTGCATCTGTGCCACCCCCGGCAGCCGCGCCAAATGCTGGCGGTGAATACGGGCGAAATCTTCGGTATTTTCGGCCACGATCTTCAACAGGTAATCCGCCGTCCCGGCCATCAGGTGACACTCCAACACATCGGGAATGCGCGAGACCGACTTCTCGAAGGCCTCCAACACCTCTTCGGCCTGCGCCTGTAGAGTGATCTCCACAAAGACCGTCGTCGGCATATCCAGCTTGCGCGGGTCCAAAAGGGCCACATAATCGCGGATATACCCTTCCTTCTCCAACCGCTGTACACGGCGATGACAGGCCGAGGGTGACAGATGCACCACCTCTGACAGTTCGGCATTGGACATCCGCCCATTGCGCTGCAAAGCCCGCAAAACACGCCGATCAATCTCATCCAAGCCCATATGCGCAATACTTTCGCGTGAGGAAGCAATCCAGCGCGATTATATTCGAAGGATGCGCCCCTTGGCGACCCCAATTTCGCAGCGATATGCACGGCAGATATGATAGCCCTGTCCCACTACGGAGGAGGAGGAACCCCCATGAAAATCGGATGCCCGACAGAAATCAAACCGCAGGAATTCCGCGTCGGCCTGACGCCCAATGCCGCACAAGAAGCCATCGCCCATGGGCATGAGGTTATCGTGCAGGCGGGGGCCGGGGTCGGCGCGGGCTTCGAAGATGCGGATTACACCGCCGCCGGGGCGCGCATCATCGACACGGCCGAGGAGATCTTTGCCACAGCCGACATGATCGTCAAGGTGAAGGAGCCGCAGGCGGGCGAACGCAAGATGCTGCGCGAAGGGCAATTGCTCTTTACCTATCTGCACCTCGCGCCCGACCCGGATCAAACCCACGACCTGCTGGCCTCGGGCTGTACGGCGATTGCCTATGAAACCGTGACCGACCGCAATGGCGGCCTGCCCCTGCTGGCCCCAATGTCCGAGGTCGCGGGCCGTCTGGCCCCGCAGGTCGGCGCATGGACGCTGCAAAAGGCCAATGGCGGGCGCGGCGTGCTGATGGGCGGCGTGCCCGGTGTCGGCCCGGCTAAGGTCATGGTCATCGGCGGCGGCGTCGTCGGCACCCATGCGGCCCGCATCGCCGCGGGCATGGGCGCGGATGTGACCGTGCTCGACCGCTCCTTGCCCCGGATGCGCTATCTCGATGACATCTATGGCGGCACCTTCAAAACCGCCTATGCCAGCGCGGGCAACACCATCGAACTGGCGCGTGAGGCCGATATGATCATCGGCGCGGTGCTGATCCCCGGGGCCGCGGCCCCCAAACTGATCAGCCGCGCGCAACTGTCGGAACTCAAACCCGGCGCGGCGCTGGTTGACGTGGCCATCGACCAAGGCGGCTGCTTCGAGACTTCCAAGGCGACGACGCACCAAGACCCGGTTTATGAGGTCGACGGCATCATGCACTACTGCGTGGCCAATATGCCCGGCGCCGTGGCGCGCACCTCGACCATCGCGCTTGGCAACGCCACCATGCCCTTCATGCTGGCACTGGCCGACAAGGGCTGGAAACAGGCCTGCGCGGATGACCCGCACCTCAAGGCCGGGCTGAACGTCCACGCGGGCAAGCTGACCTATGCCGCCGTGGGCGAAGCGCTTGGGATCGACAGCATCACCGCGGATCAGGCCATCGCGGGCTGAACGTCAGCGGCCAAACAAAAGGCCCGCCAGATTGGCGGGCCTTTCCATTTCGAAAGCAGCGCTCAGCGCGCCTTCAAAGCGTCTCGAATTTCCAGCAATACATCGAGCTGCGATGGGCCGGTCTTGACCTCTGGTGCCACCTCATCCGGCTTTTCCGCTGCCGCCTTCACCCGGTTCACCATCTTCACCAAGATGAAGACCACGAAGGCGATGATGAAAAAGTTGATCACGGCCATCAGGAACGAGCCATAGGCAAAGACCGACGCCCCCGCCTCCCGCGCCTGCTCTAGCGAAGCGGTCGCAGGCACATCGCCCGACAGCACGGCATAGTTATTGGTGAAATCCACCCCGCCGGTGAAAAGCCCGATGATCGGGTTGATCAGATCGGCCACCAGTGACGACACGATCGCTGTGAAGGCCGCGCCGATGATGATACCAACGGCCATGTCCATGACATTCCCCTTGGCGATGAAATCCTTGAATTCTTGAATCACAGTTCTGTCCCTATTCTAAGGCGCGCCGATAACCCCGCCATCACGGTCGATAGTGCGGACTGGCACATAGAACGGTCAATAAAGTTTTACGGTAAATCGCGCGTTTTACGGCCCGCGCCCGTTCAATCCCGAAAACAGACCCGCAAAAGCGCGCCCTCGGGGCTGAAATCGGTCGTCAGACGCCCGTTCAACTGCTCGGCTGCCGTGGCCATCAACATCCGCCCCAGCCCCGTGCTATCGGCCCCCGAGACGGCACTGGCATGGCCGCAGCCATTGTCGCGGCATTCCAGAAGCCAGCCCTCGGCCCCCTCCTGCCGCCGTAGGGAGATTCTGATCTCCCCCGCCCGGTCCCCGGCAAAGGCGTGTTTGATCGAATTGGCCACGAATTCGCTCACGATCATGCCGAGCGCCGAGGCCTGCACGGCCTGCAACTCGCCCGGCTCAGCCGCGCAAAAGATGGTCACGTGGTCCGGCGCGCTGGCAGCGAGGAGCTTGTTCAGCTGTTCGAGGTAGGAGGTGGTTTGCACCTTGCTTCGGCCACCCTGCCCCATCAACTCGCTGTGCAGCGATGCCACCGCGCCGAAACGGCGCTCGACAAGGGCAAGCACATCCTTGGCGTCGGGGTCTTGCACCTTGCGTGTCGCCATGCGCAGCAATGAGGCGATGGTCTGGAACGAGTTCTTAACCCGGTGGTCCATCTCGGCGCGCAGCGCCGCTTCGATGCGGATTTTCTTGCGCAGTTCCAACTGCATCATCACATGGCGCGACAGGGTTTGCAGCGCTTGGCGTTGGAAATCATTCAGGGTCCGCGGCTTGGTATCCAGCACGCAAAGCGTGCCAATCGGCTGGCCGTTCGGCGCGACAAGATTGGCACCGGCATAGAATTTCACCCGAGGGTCGCCAACATAAAGCGGATTGTCCGAGGTGCGCGGATCCGCCCCCATATCCGCGATCTCAGTATAGCCCTCGTCGAGAATGGCATGAGAGCAGACCGATTGATCAAGGGCCGTCTCATGCGGCTCGAACCCGACGCGCGCCTTGAACCATTGGCGCTTTTCATCAACCAGACTGATCAGAGAGACGGGCGTTTCGCAGATTTTGGACGCAAGCTCGACGATATCGTCGAAATCCGCTTCGGCTTCGGTATCAAGAACATCATAGGAATAGAGCGTCTCTAGACGCTCGTCCTGCTCTGCGGGCGTGTCGGCTAAAATGGACCTTCTCCTTCCAAAGTTAACCCGCCGCGCGACTATGGCACGACAGCGGGGGACGGATATGGCCTGCCTTTCGGGGGGCAGATCACGGCTGATGAACCTCCAGCTAGTGAAGGTTTAGTCCGCAAAGCAGCGGCGTCCAGCACGCTACCGAATCGATTCGCGCTTAAACCCTTGATAGATGTTAAATTTTAACGCGGCTAGCCCCGCTGCCGCGTCACCCCGGCAGCGTACCGGTCAAGACATAGCGCAGAATCTCCACCACTTGCGCAGGCTCGGAGGCCACGGCGAGCGCCGCGGCATCGACCTCTTTCAGCGCGTGGGCGTGGTCGGGGCCGTGCAGGATGATCAGCGATTTACCAAGTGCTGCGGCATAGCCCGCGTCGAAGGCCGCGTTCCACTGCTTGTACTGGTCACCAAAACGCACCACGACGACATCCGCCTCGGCAATCGCCTTGCGGGTGCGGATCGCGTTGATCTGTGCGCCCTTACGGTCGTGCCAGAACTTGTCGTCCTCCGCGCCGAGGATCGCCACGCCGCAATCGTCGCTGGCGGCGTGGTCGGTGACGGGCGCGGTAAATGTCACCTCAAGGCTACGCGCCCCCTCGGTGATCTGTTCGCGCCAATCGGTGTGGATTTCACCGGAGAGATAGACTTTCATCGCTTCCGTCCTTCCTTGGTTCAGCCGCGCAGCACGCCGCCGGTGGCCTTGGTCACCTTCTCGACCACCTTAGCACCCACCGCTTCGATGTCTGCGTCTTTCAGCGTCTTGTCGCTGGGTTGCAGGCGCACGGTGATGGCGAGGGATTTCTTGCCTTCGCCAAGGCTGCCGCCGATGAACTCGTCGAAAACGCGCACATCTTCGATCAGGGTCTTGTCGGCACCCTTGGCGGCATTGACCAGCGCCAGTGCTTCCACATCGGCATCGACGACAAAGGCGAAGTCACGCTCGACCGCCTGCAGGTCGCTGATCTGAAGCGCGGGGCGAGTGGCGCCGGATTTGCGCGGCAGCGGCACTTCGGCGGGGTAGAGGGTGAAGGCCATCGCCGGGCCTTTCACGTCCATCGCCGCCAGCACCCGCGGGTGCACTTCGCCAAAGACACCGAGCACCTTCTTGGGGCCGAGGCAGATCTTGCCGTGACGGCCCGGATGCCACCACTCATCAGCGCCGCGCAGGATCTGCACCTTGGCGGGCGCGCCGATGGCGGCCAGCACCGCCTCGGCATCGGCCTTCACGTCATAGACATCCACCGCACGCGCGGCGCCATGCACGTCGCGTGGGCCGGTGCGGCCAACCAGAAGACCGGAGACCATGACCTGCTCCTCGCCCGGCTCGCCGCCGGAGAAGGCAGGGCCAACCTCGAAAAGCGCCATGTCGGCAAAGCCGCGCGCCTGATTGCGGGCGGCAGCTTGCAGCAGGCCGGGCAGCAGGTCGGGCCGCATGTGGCTCATGTCCGAGGAGATCGGGTTCTCCAGCCGCGTCGCATCGGTGCCACCGCCGAACAGCGCCGCCGAGGCTTGGTCGATGAAGCTGTAGCTCACGCATTCGTTGTAGCCGAGCGCTGCGGCGGTGCGCCGGGCGGTCACCACGCGGCGCTGCATGGGCGAGAGCACCGGGCGCGGCACGCCCGTGGTCAGACGCGGCAGCGGCTTGCCTTCGAGCTGCGTCAACGAAGCGATGCGCGCGACTTCCTCGACCAGATCGGCCTCGCCCTGCACGTCCGGGCGCCAGCTCGGCACCTGTGCCATGTCACCGTCGAGCTGGAAGCCGAGCGCGGTCAGCGTCTCGCGCTGGTCGCTTTCGGGGATCGTCATGCCGACGAGCGACTGCACCCGCGCGGCATCAAGCTTGTAGGCGCGCGACGTGTCCGGCACCTGCCCCGCGACCACGACCTCGGAGGCCTCGCCGCCGGCGTGATCGAGGATCATATGCGTGGCAAGCTCCAGCCCCTCGGGCGTGAAAGCCGGATCAACCCCGCGCTCGAAACGGTAGCGCGCGTCCGAGTTGATCTTCAGCGCGCGGCCCGTGTAGGCGATCTGAACCGGGTCCCAATAGGCGCTCTCGACAAAGACGTTCACCGTCTCTTCGGTCACGCCGGTGGCCTCGCCGCCCATGATGCCTGCGATGCTTTCCACGCCGCTGTCGTCGGAGATGACCATCTGGCCTTCCTGCAGGGTGTAGCTCTTCTCGTCGAGCGCCGCGATCTCCTCGCCGCCCTTGGCGCGGTGTACCCGCAGGTTGCCCGCGACCTTGTCGGCGTCGAAGACATGCAGCGGGCGGTTGCGGTCGAAGGTGAAGAAGTTGGTCACGTCCACGAGGAACGAAATCGGGCGCAGCCCGATGGCGCGGAGCCGGTCCTGCAGCCACTTCGGGCTGGGGCCGTTCTTCACGCCTTTGATCAAGCGGCCATAGAACACCGGGCAGCCGTCAAGCGTATCCTCGTCGATGCTGACGGAGATCGGCGAGGCAAAGCTGCCCTCGACCGCATCGCAATCGCGCGGCTTGAGCTTGCCCAGACCCCGCGCGGCGAGGTCACGCGCAATGCCGCGCACGCCAAGCGCATCGGGGCGGTTCGGAGTGATGGCGATCTCGATCACCGGGTCGACTTTGGCGGGATCGTTCTCGGCCAGCCAGTCGATGAAACGGTCACCGGGCTTGCCCGAGGGCAGCTCGATGATGCCGTCATGTTCCTCGCTGAGTTCCATCTCGCGCTCGGAGGCCATCATGCCGAAGCTCTCCACGCCGCGGATCTTGCCGACGCCGATGGTCGTGTCGATGCCCGGCACATAGACGCCCGGCTTGGCCACGACGACGGTGATGCCGCGCGGGCATTGGGCGCGCCACAGATGATCTGCATGACGCCTTCGTCGGTTTCCACCTGACAGACGTTCAGCCGGTCGGCATCGGGATGTTTCTCGGCCGATTGCACATAGCCGAGGGTGAAGTCGGCAAGCTTCGCCGCCGGGTTCTCGACGCCTTCGACTTCGAGGCCAAGGTCGGTCAGGGCATAGGTGATCTCATCAATCGACGCCGTGGTGTCGAGATGGTCCTTGAGCCAGGAGAGGGTGAATTTCATTTATTTAGTTCCTCAACATCGGTGAGATTGCCGTTGATGCCCGTACCTTGAACAATGTCTTTTCTCATTTCCTTTATCAGCTCCCTACGTGCTTCTCTAAAAGGAATACTCATAGCCATAAAAGCGTCGTACTCCTCCTGCGTGGGCGTTCGACCGAGTTTGTGTAGATGTTGAACCCGCTTACCATTCTGCCAATAGTGGTCGCCGATGTTCGAGTTGAGAAGCTTAAGTGACGCAACCGCGACGTCATCTGGTGCCATTAGGGCCACCTGATCTTGAAAAGGCGATAATTTTTCCATTAGCGCCAAACCAGCAGAAGCTGGATCATCATAGTCTGCGCTCTTATGCTCCTGAAGAACAGCGAGGTATTTCCGATATACAGTAAGACGCTCTCTCCGCAACTCATCTGCCCGCTGTTGAGACGCCTTAATGAAGAAAAGCCATATACCACCGGCGAGTGCTACAAATGGCGAAACTAGTGTAGCAGCAAATCTTGCCCAATCGATAATTTGGAAAACTTCACCGGTCTCATTCACCTACTCAACCCACCATGCAAATTCGGCTGATCCAAGCTCGCAAACCCATAGTGCCGCAGCCAGCGCAGGTCTGAATCAAAGAATGCCCGCAAGTCCGGAATACCGTATTTCAGCATCGCGATCCGGTCGATCCCCATGCCAAAGGCAAAGCCCTGCCATTTCTCGGGGTCGATCCCGCCGGCGGAGAGCACCTTGGGGTGCACCATGCCGGAGCCGAGCACCTCCATCCAGCCGTCACCCTCGCCGATGCGCAGCTGGCCGTCGACCCAGGAACATTGGATGTCGACCTCGGCCGAAGGCTCGGTGAAGGGGAAATGCGAGGCGCGGAAGCGGGTCTTGATGCCGTCGATTTCGAAGAAGGCCGAGAAGAACTCCTCCAGCACCCATTTCAGGTTCGCCATCGACAGGTCCTTGTCGATCGCCAGACCTTCGACCTGATGGAACATCGGCGTGTGGGTCTGGTCATAGTCCGCGCGGTAGACGCCGCCGGGGCAGATGATGCGCAAAGGCGCGCCCTCGGCCTCCATGGTGCGGATCTGCACCGGGGAGGTATGGGTGCGCAGCACATGGGGCGCGCGTTCGTCCCCCTCGGCCCGGTGCATATAGAAGGTGTCCATTTCGGCCCGCGCGGGGTGGTGGCCGGGGATGTTTAGCGCGTCGAAGTTGTACCAATCGGTGTCGATGCGCGGGCCTTCGGCAACGGCAAAACCCATCTCGGCGAAGATCGCGGTCAGCTCTTCGGTGACTTGGCTCACCGGGTGGATGCTGCCTTGACGCTGGTGCCGCGTGGGCAGGGTCACGTCGAGCCATTCGCTGCGCAGGCGCTCGTCCAGCGCGGCATCGGCAAGGGCCGCCTTCTTGGCCGAGAGCGCCGAGTTGATCTCATCCTTCAGCGCGTTCAGCGCGGGGCCCGCGACCTGACGCTCCTCGGGGGTCATCTTGCCCAGCTCGCGCATTTTCAGCGCGACTTCGCCCTTTTTGCCCACGGCGGCCAGCCGGATGTCTTCCAGCGCGGATTCGTCGCCAGCATCGGCGATTTGGCTCAGGTACTTTTGCTTCAGATCGTCCATGACAGGCCCTTGGAATAATACCCCGTCCTGCTAGCCCTCTCGCCCCTCGAATGCAAGCCGTAGGGGTTGTGGCGCCACGGGGGAACCACCACCTCTGCAAAGCGTTAGGCCGCATCCCCTCGGCGCGCCCTGCTTCAGCGGCGCGCCCAACCTCCCCCGAAAGGACAGACTGATGAAAATTCTGATGGTTCTGACATCGCATGATGAATTGGGCGACACCGGCAACAAGACCGGCTTTTGGCTCGAAGAATTCGCCGCCCCCTATTACGTTTTCAAGGACGCGGGCGCGGATGTGACCCTTGCCTCGCCCAAGGGCGGGCAGCCGCCGCTCGACCCCAATAGCGACAGCGAAGACGCGCAGACCGACGCCACCCGCCGGTTCAAGGGCGATGACGCCGCGCAGCAGGCACTGGCCTCGACCAAAGTGCTGGGCGATGTGGACGCGGATGGTTTCGATGCGATCTTCTACCCCGGCGGCCACGGCCCCCTGTGGGATCTGGCCAATGACGCCGACAGCAAGCGCCTGATCGAAACCTTCTGGGCCTCCGAGCGCCCCGTGGGGGCCGTCTGCCACGCGCCTGCTGTGTTCAAGGACACCCAAGCCAACGGCAAGCCGCTGGTTTCGGGCAAACGCGTGACCGGCTTTACCAACACCGAGGAAGAAGGCGTTGGCCTGACCGAGGTGGTGCCCTTCTTGGTCGAAGACATGCTGAAGGAAAACGGCGGCGACTACAGCAAGGGCGACGATTGGGCGTCCTATGTGCTGGTCGACGGCAAGCTGGTCACCGGCCAGAACCCCGCCTCTTCCGAGGAAGCGGCGAAAGAGATGCTGGCGCTCTTGAAGTGACGGCAGGTGGGGGGCGCAAGACCGCGCCCCCTCTCCCCCATGGGAGGAACCGCCACAGGGCGCGCCGTGTTTTGCCCGTGAAAGGAGCCTCCGAGATGGCAGATTATGACCGCAGCACCGGCGCCCCATGGAGCGCCGAAGACCTCGAACAGCTTCGCATTCTTGCAGCAGAGGGCACGGCGACCAGCGTGATCGCGGTGCAACTGAACCGCAGCGAAGAGGCGATTGCGCATCGCGCCTCACAGGATGGGATCAACCTGACCGCCGCCAGCCACAATCCCTATGACCCCGACAGCCTAAACCGATAGCAGGGCGCGCCCGTTTTTCTTGTGCTTTGCAATCAACCGCTTTTGCACGGGGCCCGCTGGGATCTGATGCGCGGGGGTGCCGAAGCCGTCACCCTCAACCAAAGCGGGGAAGAGCGTCGCGAACTCCTCGCGCTGCGCCTGACCGAGGGTTTTCACCGTTTCGGCATTCAGCAAAAAGCTCTCGCTCGGCGCGCCTTCGGCATAGACGATCTGATGCTTTTCAAAGACCAAGTGGAAATACTCCACCTGTGAGATGCCCTCATCCACATGCACCCCCGGCAGTTCGGTCAACCGGATCGCGGCGACGAGCACAGCCATCGCGCCGCAGATCCGCTTGACGATGCCTGAACGCGCGACCATGCGATGCTGTCTTGAGACCATGAGGTCACGCTTCGGCAGCCCCGCGCCCAAGGCTCCGGCACTGATCCGAATGGGGTAGAGCTTGGGGTTCTTCGCCAACTCCCCCACCCCGACCCTGCGGCGCAGCGCCGCGACAAGCTCCTGATAGCCGTGGCCTTGGGTCAGCACACGCACGCCGGGGGCCAAAGCCTCAACCGGGAGATCGCCCGCTTCGGTGGTGATCAGCGTGCCGCGCGCGAAACAGGCCACGCCGGTCGAGACCAGATCGCCCTCCTCGCGCATCGTGTCGATGTCGGATTTCCACGCCAGATTCCCCAATAACCCGCCCTCGGGCAGGTCTGAGAAATCGACTGTCATGGTGGTGAACAAATCCCCCGCAGCCGGGCTGCCTGCCAGATTGACGATGCCGGAATAGGTCACCTCAAGATCACCGGCCAAGTCCCGCGAACCGGACTCCACGCGGAAGGGAAACCCCTCAAGCGAAGTGGGGGTCGAGCCGCCATTGGGGTCATCGTCCGCCGTGGTGGTGGTGTCGAAAACGGAACTGGCGGGCTGAAGGTCGATCTCCATTGTGGCGAGCGGCTTGGTCGTCTCAAGATGGTGCCAGTCATAGCCGAAGGACATCTGCGTATCCTCGCCCACCGCCGCGCCATTCGTATAGGGATCTGTTGCGTGCCACGTCAGCGTCTCGACCGAGCCATCGGCATAGGTCAGCGTGATCCGCGCGCCCTCCAGATCGACGCCGCGCGAACTGGTATCGTCGCGAATGCCGTAGACCGTCTCATGGGGGTCTTCGTCCAACCTATTGATTACAATTCCGGGCATAAACGTCCCCACCTTTTACAAATAACTTGCCGACAAACAGCGCCAATTGCTGCGGCACCGGTGCAGATAGGCTGCACAGTGACCTGTCGTTGGGGCAGATTGTCCATGGGGGTGAGGAGCAGGCAAGGCCGTGGCAAGGGATTATCGGGGCAAGATTATGGCAAGGCCCTTGCGCCCGCCCCGAAACGCAGATCCCCCAAACGCAAAAAGCCCCGCCATCCGGCAGGGCTTTCGCACATTCAAAGCAATCTTGGCTTAGGCCGCCAGCGCGTCCTGCGCTTGCTTGACGATCGCACCGAAGGCTTCGGGCTCGTGCACGGCCAGATCGGCCAGAACCTTGCGGTCCACTTCGATGCCGGCCAGCGTCAGACCGTTGATGAAGCGGCTGTATGTCAGCGCCTCGTCGTGGCTGCGCACGGCGGCGTTGATCCGCTGGATCCACAGGGCGCGGAAGTTGCGCTTGCGGTTCTTGCGGTCACGCGTTGCATATTGGTTGGCCTTGTCGACCGCCTGCGTGGCGACCTTGAAGACGTTCTTGCGGCGACCATAGTAGCCTTTTGCGGCTTTGATGATCTTCTTGTGACGCGCGTGGGTGACTGTACCACCTTTAACTCGGGACATCTCGGCTCTCCTTAATCAGCGGGCGTAGGGCATGAAGCCCTTGACGATCTTTGCATCGGCTTCCGACAGGGTTGTCGTGCCGCGTGCGTTACGGATGAACTTGTTGGTCCGCTTGATCATGCCGTGCTGTTTGCCGGCTTGGCTGGCGATGACCTTGCCGGTCGCCGAGACCTTGAAGCGCTTCTTGGCGCTCGATTTCGTCTTCATCTTGGGCATTTCCGTCTCCGTCTTTTGAGTTCGGTATAAACACGACTCGGCATGCCACTTGAGGCCGGTCGTGCAGGCTAAGATGCGCCGTATAGGCGCGGTCGGTCAGGGATGCAAGAGGTTTCGCGCAGCCCCTCAGGGCAAGAAGTCCGCCGCGACCGAGACGAAGACCTCCGGCAGGTTCTCAAAGGAATAGCGCCCCGGGTTTTCGCGCAGCGCAAAGACGATCAGCCCGCCCGCGATCAAGATCGTGATGGCCGAGGCGCGCGGCGACCGACGGTCGGTCACCGCGGACAGGATCGAGGGGATCGACAGCACCGCCAGAACGATGCCCACCACCATTGCCAAATCAGAGTCCACGCAACATCCCCCTATCTGAGGAAAGGCTACTCTGGATCGGAGGCGTAAATCAAACGTTCGTCACAGGGCGCGACGCGCAGAATATTGGTGCTGCCCGGCACGTTGAAGGGCACACCGGCGGTGACGACGATATGATCCTCCGGTCCGGCATACCCCTCTGACAGGGCGGCCCGCGCGGCGCTCAGCACGGCCAGCTTAAACCGGTCATGCCCATCGGTGATGATGCAATTCGTGCCCCAGCTCAGCGCCAGACGGCGCGCGGTGTTGACCAGCGGCGACAGGGCGATGATCGGCACACGGGGCCGTTCGCGGGCGGTCAGCAGGGCGGTGGTGCCCGATTGGGTAAAGCAGCAGATCGCCTTGATGTCCGTCGTCTCGGCAATCTCACGCGCGGCGGCGACGATGCCATCGGCCACGGTGGTGCGATCCGCCGTACGCGAGGATTCGATGATCTGCGTATAGGTCGAATCGGCTTCGACCTCTTGAGCCACGTTGTCCATCGTTGCAACGGCCTGCAGCGGGTAATCCCCGGCGGCGGATTCGGCGCTCAGCATCACGGCGTCGGCGCCTTCGTAAATCGCGGTGGCCACGTCCGAGACTTCGGCGCGGGTCGGCATCGGGCTTTCGATCATCGATTCGAGCATCTGTGTCGCCACGATCACCGGCTTGGCCGCCGCGCGGCATTTGCGCACCAGACGTTTCTGAATCGGCGGCACATTCTGCACCGGCAGCTCCACGCCCAGATCGCCCCGTGCCACCATGATGCCGTCGCTGACATCCAAGATCGCCTCGAACCGCTCCACCGCCGCGGGCTTCTCGATCTTCGACAGCACCGCCGCCCGGCCTCTGACCAGATCGCGCGCCTCGGTCACATCCTCGGGCCGCTGAACAAAGCTGAGGGCGAGCCAGTCGACCCCCAATTCGCAGACGAACTCCAGATCGGCGCGGTCTTTCTCAGAAAGCGCGGCCAGCGGCAGCAGCACGTCGGGCACGTTCACGCCCTTGCGGTTTGAGATGACACCGCCCGTCACCACTTCGCAATCGGCGAAATCCGGGCCGCAGTCGCGCACTTTGAGGCGGATCTTGCCATCATTGATCAACAGGCTCGCGCACGGCTCAAGGGCTGCGAAAATCTCAGGATGGGGCAGGCAGACGCGGGTCGCATCGCCCGGCGTCTCGTCAAGATCAAGCCGGAAGGATGCCCCCTCTTCCAAGGTTGGCCCATCGCCCTCGAACACGCCAACGCGCAGTTTCGGCCCCTGAAGGTCCGCCAGAATGCCGATCGCGCCGCCGGTCTCTTTCTCGATATCGCGGATGATCCGGTGCTTTTCCCGGATCTCTTCGTGGCTTCCGTGGCTCATGTTCAGGCGGAAAACATCCGCCCCGGCGTTGTGCAATGCCGCGATCACCTCTCGGGTTTCAGAGGCTGGCCCAAGCGTGGCCACGATCTTTACATTGCGCAAACGTCTCATATCTGTTCCTTCGTGTCCTATGTCCCCAGAGCGAATGTTAACGATAACATCGCCTGTCCGGTGGCCTAGCGCCCCCATGAGTGCCTGTCAAAGGTTTCATCAGAATGACGGTCCATCGCGGTTCCGTCCAGTGATATGAGAAGGAAGCTGTCATGCCCAGCCAACAAGAGATCGAACTGCAAGCCGCCGCCTTTCGGCGGTTGCAGAAACACCTGATGGAAGATCGGACGGATGTGCAGAACATCGACATGATGAACCTCGCCGGTTTTTGCCGCAACTGCCTCTCGCGCTGGTATCAAGAGGCCGCCAACGAACGCGGCATCGAGATGGGCAAGGACGAGGCGCGCGAATTGTTCTACGGGATGACGATGGACGAATGGAAAGCCAACTATCAGACCGATGCGAACGACAGCCAGAAAGAGGCGTTCAAAACAGCCTTTGAAGAGAATGTCGGAAAGGGTTGAGCAACCCGCCTGAATGAACCCACAAAGCGGGCGCGCATCCCTGTGCGCCCGCCTTTGCCTCGGCCAAGCGCGCTGAAGGGCTTCGCCTAGAACTGATAGAGCACAAGCCAATCCGCTTTGAGCGCAGGCCGCGCGGTGCCTTCGATTTCTACCGTTGCGGCAAAGCGGGTCATCAGGTCACCCCGCCCGCGCCTCTGCGCCTCGGCCAGCGTGAACCGCCCCCGAATCCGCTTGCCGGAATGCACGGGCGCCACGAAGCGCACGCTGTCGAACCCGTAGTTGATCGATGCCTTCGTTCCCGTCACCACCGGCAGCGCACCGTAAGCCATGCCCGACATCATCGACAGGGTGAGCATCCCATGCGCCACGGTGCCGCCAAAATCCGTCTTGGCCGCGCGGAGCGGGTCGACATGGATGAACTGGTGATCCTCGGTCACATCGGCAAAAGCGTCGATCCGCGCCTGATCCATCATGAACCACGGCGAGACGCCCAACTCACGGCCCACGGCGGCTTCCATCTCTGCCCGGTCAATCTCTCTGCGCATCGCGGCCTCCTCTTTGCGCCAGTCTAGCCGCGCGGGCGTTCGCTGCGAAAGCCCTTGCACCCGGCGGGACATCTCTCATGCTGGGGCCAAGCAGAGCGGAGCCGCCATGAACACCCCCATCCTCGCCCTTATCACCGTCGCCATCGCCGGGGCCGCCGTGGCCCTGCAAACCCCGATCAACGCTGCCTTGGGCCGCAACATTGGCAGCGGGGTCGCTGCGGCGGCGGTGTCCTTTGGCGTCGGCTTTGCGATCCTGTTGGGGGTCTTGCTGCTGCGGGGCGAGTTGAGCGCCCTGCCCCGCGCGACCTCGGCCTCGCCCGTTTTGCTGCTGGGCGGGGTGTTGGGGGCCTTCTACGTCTGGTCGGTGCTTTGGGCGATCCCGACGCTGGGGGCGCTGACAGTGATCTCGGCGCTGATCCTCGGGCAGTTGAGCGCGGCGCTGGTGATCGATGCCACGGGGCTTTTGGGGCTGTCGGTGCAGGCCATCACCCCCACCCGCATTGCCGCCGCCGCGCTGGTGGCGGCGGGGCTGGTTTTATCGCGGTTCTGAAACTCAGATCGCGGTTTTGCGCATCTCTTCGAGATAGATTTCACGCAAACGGGGCGCAAGCTTGCCCGGCGTGCCGCTGCCGATCTTGGCGCCGTCGATCTCAACCACCGGCGTCACGAAAGCGCTGGCCGAGGTGACAAAAGCCTCATCCGCCTGCTGCGCCTCTTCGATGGTGAAGTTCCGCTCTTCCACCTGCATCTGCGCTTCGCGGGCCAGTTCCAGCACCGCCTTGCGGGTGATGCCGTGCAGGATGTCGTTCGAGGTCTCGCGCGTTACGATCTTGCCGTCCTTGACGATATAGGCGTTGTTCGACGTGCCTTCGGTCACAAAACCATCTTCGACCATCCAAGCGTCTTCGACACCGGCTTTCTTGGCCATCATCTTGCCCATCGACGGGTAGAGCAGCTGCACCGTTTTGATATCGCGGCGGCCCCAGCGGATGTCTTCGATGCTGATCACGCGGATGCCGTCACGGGCGGCGGGATTGTCGGCCAGCCCCGGCTTGGACTGGGTGAACAGCACCAGCGAGGGCGCGGTCGTCTCGGGGTCGGGGAAGGCGAAATCGCGGTCGCCATCCGACCCGCGCGTCACCTGAAGATAGATCAACCCGTCTTTGATGTCGTTGAGACGCACCAACTCGCGGTGAATTTCCAGCAGTTCTTCGGTCGTCGCAGGCGCGCGCATGTCAAGCTCGCTCATCGAGCGGGTCAGACGCTGGGCATGGCCGTCAAAGGCGATGAGCTTGCCATTCAGCACGCTCGTCACCTCATAGACCCCATCGGCCATCAGGAATCCCCGGTCAAAGATCGAGATCTTGGCCTGATCCTCGGGCAGGTATTCGCCGTTTACATAGACAGTTCGCATGGTCACCCCCAGAGCGCTGCGGCGGGGGGATGCACGCCCGCGCCGTCGAATTTCAAAGCATTGGCGCGGTCTTCGGCCAGAAGCAGCGGGCCGTCAAGGTCCACCACCTTCGCGCCTTGGGCGACCAGCGTCGCGGGTCCCATGGCCAGCGACGAGCCGACCATGCAGCCCACCATGACCTCAAACCCCTCGGCCCGCGCTGCATCGCGCAGCGCCAGCGCCTCGGTCAGCCCGCCGGTCTTGTCCAGTTTGATGTTCACCACATCGTATTTGCCCTTGAGGCCCGGCAGGCTGGCGCGGTCATGGCAGCTTTCATCCGCGCAGACGGGCACGGGGCGGTCCATCCCCAAAAGCGCGTCGTCTTCGCCAGCGGGCAGGGGCTGTTCGACCAGCGCCACACCCAGACGGAGCAGATGCGGGGCGAGGTCGGCATAGACCTCAGCCGACCAGCCCTCATTGGCGTCGATGATGATTGTGGCATCGGGCGCCCCGGCGCGCACCGCTTCGAGCCGCGGCATGTCATCGGGCGTGCCGAGCTTGATCTTCAGCAGTGGCCGATAGCTGTGTTTCGCCGCCTGCGCGCGCATTGCCTCGGGTTCGTCCAGCGAGAGGGTATAGGCCGTGATCTCCGGCCCCGGCGCGGTCAGCCCGGCCAACTCCCACACCCGCTTGCCTGCGCGTTTGGCCTCCAGATCCCACAGCGCGCAGTCGACCGCGTTGCGTGCGGCCCCGGCAGGCAGCAGATCATAGAGCGCTTGGCGGGTGATATCGCCCGGCAGGCCGTTGATTTCAGCCGTGACCGATTCGAGGGTCTCGTCATAGCGCGCGTAGGGCACGCATTCGCCCCAGCCGGTCACGCCGCCTTCGGTTACGCGGACGGTCAGCACCTTGGCCTCGGTCCGCGAGCCGCGGCTGATGGTAAAGACCTGCGCCAGTTTGAACGTATCTGCGGTAACGTCGATCTGCATGGTCACAGCGCCGCCAGCGCATCGGCCAGTCGCGCCGCCCCTTGGCGGAAGGGATCAACCGCAGGCAGGCCAAGACGCTCTTCAACCTCGGCCAGATAGGCATCCGCCTCGGCCTCGGACATGTGGTAGGTGTTGACCGAGATACCGACGACTTTGCAGTCTGGGTTCGGCACCTGCGCCAGCGTCAGCGCCATGTCGCGCACCGCTTCAAGGCTGGGCAGGCTGTATTCCGGCAAGCCGCGCATATGGGTCCGGGTCGGCTCATGGCACAGAATCAGCGCATCGGGCTGGCCGCCGTGGATCAGCGCCATGGTCACCCCGGAATAAGAGACGTGGAACAGGCTGCCCTGCCCTTCGATGATGTCCCAATGGTCATCGTCATTGGCGGGGGTGAGATATTCCACCGACCCGGCCATGAAATCGGCGATCACCGCATCCAGCGGCACGCCTTCGCCGGTGATCAGGATGCCGGTCTGGCCGGTGGCGCGGAAGGTGCTTTTCATGCCTTTCTCGCGCATCGCCTCGTCCAGCGCGAGGGCGGTGTACATTTTCCCGACCGAACAATCGGTGCCCACGGCCAGAACCCGTTTGCCGCTGCGTTTCTTACCGTCGGCGATCGGGTATTCGACGCTGGGCACGCGCACGTCATGCAATGTGGTGCCGTTCGCCTCGGCAGCCGCCACCAGATCGGCTTCGTTGCGCAGCAGGTTGTGCAGGCCCGAGGCGATGTCGAAGCCCATGTTCAGCGCCTCAATCAGCACCTCTTTCCATGCCGCGCTGATTTTACCGCCACGGTTGGCGACACCGATGACCAATGTCTCGGCCCCCGCCTCACGCGCTTCGGCCAGCGTCATGTCTTGCAGACCGAGATCGGCCTTGCAGCCCTCCATGCGGAACTGGCCGACCGCATTGTCGGGCCGCCAATCCTTGATACCTTGAGCGACCTTGGCGGACAGAGAGTCAGGCGCGTCGCCCAGAAAGAGCAGATAGGGGGTTTTGATCATGGCAAGCCTCCGGCATTGAATTTGTCCGCATATTGCGCGCGAGAATACGCAAGTGCGTGGCGTTGTCGACGCGTCTGCATGCAAATGCGCGGCATTTCCCGCGAATTACCGTTGGCTGCGCAAAATTCGTGCGCACCTTTCGTCGAAGGGCGGGCCTTTCGAAATGCTGCAACTGCGAAAACCTCCTTGCGATTGACGGCGCAATTTCATACCAGAATGAAGACACACGTTGAAATAATATTACCCATAGGTGCCCCATGAGCTTTCGCATTCAGCCTGCCGCCCCTGCCCGTCCGAACCGCTGCCAATTGTTCGGCCCCGGTTCCCGTCCGGCGATCTTTGAAAAGATGGCAGCGTCGGATGCCGATGTGATCAACCTCGACCTCGAAGACAGCGTGGCACCTTCGGACAAGGACAGCGCGCGCGCCAATATCATCAAGGCGATTTCCGAGATCGACTGGGGCAACAAGACGCTTTCGGTGCGGATCAACGGGCTGGACACGCCCTATTGGTATCGTGACGTGGTGGAACTGCTGGAGCAGGCCGGGCCGCGGCTTGACCAGATCATGATCCCCAAGGTGGGCTGCGCGGCGGATGTCTATGCCGTTGACGCGCTGGTGACGGCGGTCGAGACCGCCAAGGGCCGCGAGAAGAAGATCAGCTTTGAGGTCATCATCGAATCCGCTGCCGGTATCGCCCATGTGGAAGAGATCGCCGCGTCTTCCCCCCGCTTGCAGGCCATGTCGCTGGGGGCCGCCGATTTCGCCGCCTCCATGGGGATGCAGACCACCGGCATCGGCGGCACGCAGGAGAACTACTATATGCAGCGCGGCGAGCAGAAGCATTGGTCGGACCCGTGGCACTGGGCGCAGGCTGCCATCGTCGCCGCCTGCCGCACCCATGGCGTGCTGCCCGTCGACGGGCCTTTCGGCGATTTCTCGGACGACGAAGGTTTCCGGGCGCAGGCGCGCCGCTCGGCCACGTTGGGCATGGTCGGCAAATGGGCGATCCACCCCAAGCAGGTGGCGCTGAGCAACGAGGTGTTCACGCCGTCGGAAGAGGCTGTGGCCGAAGCGCGCGAAATCCTCGCCGCGATGGAAGAGGCCAAGGCCAAGGGCGAAGGGGCCACCGTCTATAAGGGGCGTTTGGTGGATATCGCCAGCATCAAACAGGCTGAGGTGATCGTGCGCCAGTCCGAGATGATCGCCGGGGGCTGAGCGCTTTTGGCAAGCCGCCGGGGGCCCTGCCCCCGGACCCCCGAGGGTATTTGAAAAAGGATGAAGAGGGAGGGGCGTGGGCTTGCCTGCCTTGCAAACCCGCGTTGCAAACCGGCGCGCGGCGCTCCATATACACAGGCAACAAGCCGGAGCATGCAATGACCCAATATCTGGATTTCGAAAAACCCCTGGCCGAGATCGAAGGCAAGGCGGAAGAGCTGCGGGCGTTGGCCCGGTCCAATGAAGAGATGGACATCACCGATGAGGCCCGCGCGCTGGATAAGAAAGCCGCCGGGATGCTCGAAGACCTCTATGGCTCTTTGACGCCTTGGCGGAAATGTCAGGTGGCGCGCCATCCGGAGCGGCCCCATTGCAAGGATTATATCGAGGCGCTTTTCACCGAGTTCACGCCTTTGGCCGGGGATCGAAACTTTGCCGATGATCTGGCCGTCATGGGCGGGTTGGCGCGGTTCAATGATACGCCTGTCGTGGTGATTGGCCATGAGAAGGGCAATGACACCAAGAGCCGGATCGAGCGCAATTTCGGCATGGCGCGGCCTGAGGGCTATCGCAAGGCGGTGCGGTTGATGGAACTGGCGGATAAGTTCAACCTGCCGGTGGTCACCATCGTCGACACGCCCGGCGCCTATCCCGGCAAGGGTGCCGAAGAGCGCGGCCAGTCCGAGGCGATTGCCCGTTCGACGGAGAAATGCCTGCAGATCGGCGTGCCTTTGGTCAGCGTGATTGTGGGCGAAGGCGGCTCTGGCGGGGCGGTGGCATTCGCCACGGCGAACCGTGTCGCGATGTTGGAGCATTCGGTTTATTCGGTGATCACGCCCGAAGGCTGTGCGTCGATCCTGTGGAAAGACAGCGAGAAGATGCGCGAGGCCGCCGAGCAGATGCGTCTGACGGCTGATGAGCTCAAGACGCTCGGCGTGATCGACCAGATCATCCCTGAGCCGATGGGGGGTGCGCATCGCCATGCCGAGGAATCGATCAAGGCCGTGGGCAAGTCGATCAAAGCGATGCTCAAGGAACTTGATGGCAAGGACGGCAAGACGCTGGTTCAGGAACGCCGGACCAAGTTCCTTGAGATGGGGCGCAAGGGGCTGGCGGCCTAAGCCAGCCGCCGCCGAAAACGCGGATCGGGCGTGATTTGATCGAAACCGGCGGCGCGGTAGAAACCCTGCGCGCGCCGGTTTTTTGTATCCGTGCCCACGGTGACATAGCTGCATCCTTGGCTCTGGGCGTGGTCCAGCGCCGCTTCGACCAGCGCGCGGCCAATGCCGCGCCCGCGGGCCGTGTCGCAGACGAAGAGGTGGTGCAGGTCCATCCCTCTTGCGCCAAATTGCAACTGCATCTGCGGGCAGAGCGCGGCATAGCCATGCAGGCCGGTGGCGCCTTCGGCCACCAGAAGGGTCACCCAGGGTGTGGGGCCGAAGCAGTCACGTTCCAGCGCGGCGCGCGTCACGGTGGCGGTGTCACCATGGCAGGCGGCCAGCGCGTGGGCCAGATCGAGCACCATCGGCAGGTCGGATTTCACGGCGGGTCGAATGGGGGGCATGTCGTCTCTTTCTGTGAGGCCACAGGGAGACAGGATAAGCCGCGCTGTGGCGGCTTGTGGGTATGGGAATGGGTGCCGCGCCGGTCAGGAGCGGGGGTAATAGACAGATGTGAAGCTGGTCTTTTCCATATGCCTTTGATGCGCCGCCGCTGCCTGACTGTCAAGCCATGGGCGGGATCAGCTGGCCAGCATGCGCAGCCCTTGGGTCACGTCCGAACGCACCGCCAGCCGCAGCCCCGGCTCATCGCCGGCGCGCAGGGCGGCGATGATCAGACGGTGGAAATGCGGCGGCTCGGTCCGGCGCAGGCGGCCATAGAGCGCGCGCATGGTGGGGCCGAGTTGCAGCCAGACCGTTTCTGCCATGGCGAGCATAGCGGGCGCTTGGGCACGCAGGTAGAGCGTGCGGTGAAATTCGAGATTGGTGCGGATATAGCTGACCGCATCGCGGTGGGCCACGGCCTCGGCAATATTGGTGTTGATCGTCTGCATCCGCTCGATCAGCGCCATATGGGCGCGTGGCAGGGCGCGAGAGGCAAGCTCGACCTCCAAGAGCGCGCGGAGGGCGGCCAACTCCTCGATCCGCTCGTTGCTGAGTTCGGGGGTGGAGATGCGCCCGGAGGTCGACATGGTCAGCGCCCCCTCTGCCGCCAGCCGCCGCACCGCTTCGCGCGCCGGGGTCATTGAGACCTCATATTCCTTGCCAATGCCGCGCAGGGTCAGCGCGTGACCGGGCGGCAGATCGCCATGCATGATCCGCGCGCGCAGGCGGCGGTAGACACGATCATGGGCCAGCGGCGTGGCCTCGACAGGGCGTGGAGTCAGGTTCATGATGCGGTTGTGATCACAAACCAGCCACCCGTCAAGCGCGGCATTTTGCAGCCAAGACGCGATCACCCGTTGTCGCGGGCCTTGCGGCGATTTATCGGAGGTCAAACTGCCTTAAGGAGACGCGCTGTGACCAAACGAAACTTCATCCGTCATGTGGTCTTTTTCTCAGCCAAGGACCCCAAGGACATTCCGACGATCGTGGCGGGGCTTTGGAAATTGGCCGACATTCCGCATTCGACGACTTTCGAGATCTGCGAAAACACCCGTGTCGATGCGCTGTCGGGGGATGTGGATGTGGTCGTCTATGCCGAATTCCCGGATGCCGAGGCGCTGACCGCCTATAAGGCGCATCCGATCTACCAGGAATCCATCGATATCGTGCGGCCCCTACGCGATATGCGCGTGCCTGCGGACTTTTAAGGCGCGCCATGGCTGGCCCGCGCGTTCTTTTCGACACTGGCCCGCTGGGGCACGGCACGGCCTTCACCGCGCCGCGGCGGATCATCAGTGCCGATACCCCGGCTGAGGTGCCTGCGGCCTTTGCAGCACTTGAAGCGGCGCAGGAAAGCGGCGCGTGGTTGGCAGGCTATGCGAGTTATGAGTTGGGCTATCTCGGCTCGCACAAGCTGCGCGAGTTGATGCCTGCGGCGCGCGGGCTGCCCCTGCTGCGTTTCGGCGTTTTTGATGCGCCCGAGGCCTATGGTTTTGCCGAAGATGCGGGTGATGCCAGCCTATCGGCGCTCACGCCGGATTGGGATTTTGCGCAGTATCAGGCCGCCTTTGCTGAGGTGCAGGACTTCATCAGCGCGGGGGACATCTATCAGGCCAATCTGACCTTCGGGATGGAGGGGCGCTATACCGGGACGCCAGCGGCGCTTTATGCCCGGCTGCGCCAGCGGCAAAGCGTGGCACATGGGGCTTTCGTCGATCTTGGCGGCCCTGTGCTGTTGTCACGCTCGCCGGAGTTGTTTTTCGCGCTCACCGCCGAGGGGCAGCTCACCGCCCGCCCGATGAAGGGCACGGCGCGGCGGGGGCGGGACGCTGGGGAGGACGCGAAGCTGCGCGGAGAGCTTGCGGCTTCGGAAAAGAACATGGCCGAGAACCTGATGATCGTGGACCTTTTGCGCAACGACATCAGCCGGATCGCGGAGGTGGGCAGTGTCGAGGTGCCGAAACTGTTCGAGATCGAGACCTATGAGACCCTGCATCAGATGACCTCGCGCATCACGGCGCAGGTCTTGCCGGGAAAGCGGCTGACCGACCTTTTTCACGCGCTCTTTCCCTGCGGCTCGATCACTGGCGCTCCCAAGATCCGCGCGATGCAGATCCTGCGCGCTTTGGAGCCGGCCCCGCGCGATGCCTATTGCGGGGCGGTGGGGTGGATCGCCCCCACGGGTGCGATGCAGTTCAATGTGGCGATCCGCACGGCGACCTGTCACCCAGAGGGGCGGCTGCGGCTGAACGTGGGCGGCGGCGTGGTGCATGACAGCACGGCCGAGGATGAATATGCCGAAGCGCTGCTGAAGGCGCGTTTCGCCACGCTCACCTAGAACCGGTAACGATGCAGCCCGCCGCCGTGGTCGCGCAGCCATTGGCGCGGCGCCTGATAATCGCCGTAGATCCGCGTGACCTCGGCCCAGAAGGCGGGGGAGTGGTTCATCTGCGCCAGATGCGCGACCTCATGGGCGGCGACATAGTCGAGCACCTCGGGCGGGGTCATAATCAGCCGCCAAGAGAACATCAGCGCCCCGTCGCTTGAACAAGACCCCCAGCGGGAGCGCGTGTCGCGCAGGGTGATGCGGGCATAGGGCTTGCCCAGTAGCGCGGCATAGTCGTCACAAGCCCCGGCGAGGCGGTCGCGCGCCACTTCGCGCAGGTGTGCGGCCAGACGTTTGCCCAGGCTTTCCTCCGGGCCGGGCACGAGGATCTCTTCGGGGCCGATCCGCACCCCCCTCCCCTGCCCGCCGCGCACGCGCAGCAGCTTGCCGCCTACCGGGAGTTCGGCCCCCGGGGCCACGATCACATCCTCGCCGCGCGCGGCGAGGTGTTGGCGAATCCAGTCCTGTTTGCTTTCGGCAAAGGCCAGCGCCTCACGCTCTGCCAGCCGTTTCGGCATGGTCAGGGTCACCCGTCCGTCCAATTGCGAGATGCGCAGTGAGATGCGCCGCGCGCGCGCCGAACGGCGCAGGATCAGCGGAATCGGCGGGTTGCCGGGCAGCACAGGGTCTTTCATTACCGGAGCAACGTCCCTAGATAGAGGCCAAAGCCTTTGACAGTGCCCCCCTCATATGGCACTTGGCCGGAATCATCTACACGCAACAGCAATATTATAAAGGGGTGTTTCATGCCCAACGAAGAATGGGGAACCAAGCGCCTGTGCCCCACTACGGGCAAGCGCTTCTATGACCTCAACAAGAATCCGATCATCAGCCCCTACACGGGCGAAGAGGTCGAGGTCGACAATTCCAAGTCGCGCATGATCGCGGCGGACGCCGAGGATGCGGTCACAGCCAAAGCCAAGAAGGGCGACAAGGTTGATGAGGAATCCTTGGTCGATGACGATGACGCGGTCGATGTGGATCTGGACGACGACATCCTCGACGATGACGACGATGATGACGATACAGTACCGCTCGACGACCTCGCCGATGTGGCGTCGGACGACGAAGATTAATTAATCGGCGGCGGGGTCAATTTTCCGCTTGATCCCGCCTCCGCCAGCGCCTAGACAGCGCCACAGAACGACCCGGATCACACGATCACGATCCACGATGGGGCCTTAGCTCAGCTGGGAGAGCGCCTGCATGGCATGCAGGAGGTCAGCGGTTCGATCCCGCTAGGCTCCACCAAGCCTTTTGCAAAGCAAAAGGCGTTGCGCGGCAGTCGCTTCGCAGAAGCGATGAGAGCGCAAACCCACCCTACTCAAAATCGGACAATGCTAGCGCCTAGCTGCATACGATGCGTCGCGATCGTTTCCTGAGGGTCATCGCCTTCCCGCGTGCAAGCGATGGCCCGGCGCCTGCGGCTGGTTTCCGGGCCCCGGGGGGGGCAACTTCAACCGATTAAAAAACCGCCCGCCGGATCAGGTTCAACCCCGCCACCATCAAGACCACCAAAGTCATCTTGCGAAACAGCACCGGATCGACCCGGTCCATCACCTTGCTGCCGAGCCAAACGCCCAGCATCACCGGTAGAATCAACAGCGCCGAGAAGGGCCAGGTCTGCGCGTTCAGAACGCCCGAGCCGATATGCGCGACGAGAAGCGCCACCGCGCCCAGCCCGTAGATCACCCCTTGGATCCGCATCTGATCATGTTTCGCGGTCCCGAGCGCGGTGAGATAGGCCACCGTGGGCGGCCCCCAGATGCCGGAAATCCCCCCAACGGCCCCGGCAAATCCGCCCACCAGCGCCTCGACCTTCGTCGACCGCTGGGCCAGATGAAACTGATGTTTCGACAGTTGCAGCAGCGCAAACAGCACCACCGGCACGCCGATCATCAGCAGCATCACGGTCGCCGGCACCAGTCGCACCATCTGGGCGGAGAGCACCAGCATCACGCCACCGCAGAGCAGGAACACCCAAAACAACTTGATCGACCGCAGCGCGGCCTGCGGCCCCTGCCGCAGCGCTTGGAAGGCATTGGCCAGCACCGTGGGCAAAATCAGCCCCGCCAATGCCAGATCGGGCGCCATGAAGGTCGTGAGACCGGAAATCAGCACCAGCGGCAGGGCAAAGCCCACCACGCCTTTGACGAAGCCACCGCAAAGACCGATTGCAAGTGCAGCATAAAATTCGAACGGGGTGAGAAAGGGGAAAATACTGTTCATACCGTTACATAGCACCCTCCTCCGGGGCCGCACGTCAAAAATGACTGCGCAAGATTAGAACAAAATGCCGCAGCAAAACGTATCTTTGTTGTGCTGCGACTGCGAAAGGTCTATGCCTGTCCCAAGCAAGAAAGGACAGCCCATGGCACATGACGGTCAGGACATGACGATGCATCGCGTAATTCTCGACGATCTGATCGGGCAGACCGGCGCGGCCCTGCTGCCGCTCGACCAATTGCTCGAAACCGCCACCGCCGCGGTCCGCGCGCAGGTGAGCGATGGCGACCGCGTGTCGGCCAAGCTGATCGAGGCTAACCAGACCGCCGCCCACGGGCTTGCTTGGCTCGCCACCTATGTCCAAGCCCTGCGTCAGATGCAGCTTTGGGCCGAGCGGCTGCAAAGTGAGGGGCGCTTTGGCGAGGTGGAGCAACTGCTGCACCAGATCGCCTTTGGCGAATACCTCTGCCAGATCCGCGGCGGCATCCAGATGAACCAAGGGGAGATGCTGCGCCTGCAAGATCTGGGGCTGAGCGCCGAGGATGAGGCCGCGCTCGACGATCCTGCGATCACCAGTCTGACCCGCGCGGGCAACACCCAAGCCGCGCGCAGCCGTCTGGTTGAACTGATGCAGGAACGCAACGCCGATGTGACATTCGGCGTCAGCGGACTGGACGAAGAGCTTGAAATGATCCGCGATCAGTTCCGCCGCTACGCGGTGGAAAAGGTCGAGCCGCACGCCCATGACTGGCACCTCAAGGATGAGCTGATCCCGATGGAGGTGATCGAGGAACTGGCCGAGATGGGCGTCTTCGGCCTGACCATCCCCGAAGAATACGGCGGGCTGGGCCTGACCAAAGCGTCGATGTGCGTGGTCAGCGAAGAGCTGTCGCGCGGCTACATCGGGGTCGGCTCGCTCGGCACCCGCTCGGAAATTGCCGCCGAACTGATCCTCTGCGGCGGCACCGAGGCGCAGAAAGAGAAATGGCTGCCCCGCATCGCCAGCGCCGAGACCCTGCCCACGGCGGTCTTTACCGAGCCGAACACCGGCTCCGACCTCGGCAGTCTGCGCACCCGTGCGGTCAAGGACGGGGACGACTACAAGGTGACCGGCAACAAGACATGGATCACCCATGCCGCGCGCACCCATGTGATGACCCTGCTGGCGCGCACCGATCCCGAAACCAGCGATCACCGCGGGTTGTCGATGTTCCTCGCCGAGAAAACGCCCGGCGATGATGCCAACCCCTTCCCCACCCCCGGCATGACTGGCGGTGAGATCGAGGTGCTGGGCTATCGTGGGATGAAGGAATACGAACTGGGTTTCGACGGTTTCGAGGTGAAGGGCGAGAACCTTCTCGGCGGCGAAGAGGGGCGCGGCTTTAAACAGCTGATGGAGACCTTCGAGAGCGCCCGCATCCAGACCGCCGCCCGCGCCATCGGCGTGGCGCAATCGGCGCTGGATATCTCGATGCAATACGCCCAAGACCGCAAGCAATTCGGCAAGGCACTGATCAACTTCCCCCGCGTCTCAGGCAAGCTGGCGATGATGGCGGTTGAGCTGATGGTGGCGCGGCAGCTGACCTATTACAGCGCCTTCGAGAAGGACGCCGGCCGCCGCTGCGACGTAGAGGCGGGCATGGCCAAACTGCTGGGCGCACGGGTCGCATGGGCGGCGGCCGACAACGGCTTGCAAATCCACGGCGGCAACGGTTTTGCTCTGGAGTACAAGATCAGCCGGGTGCTTTGCGACGCGCGGATCCTCAACATTTTTGAGGGCGCCGCCGAGATTCAGGCGCAGGTTATTGCCCGCCGCCTTCTGGGCTGATCTGCCGGGGTTGCAAGCGCTGCCGATGTCAGGGACATAGGCGGCGCTTCACTCCAAAGGACAGCCCATGCGCAGCTTTCTGATCCTCGCCGCCCTCAGCGCCCTGCCGCAATGCCAAGGCGATGAAACCGTCCGTGCCTATGGCGCGGGCGACAAGACATGGCATCTGGTGAAGTTGGACGGCAAGCCCTTCGATGCCCGCGCGACCCTGACCTTCCCCGAGACCGGCAAGATCGCCGGGCTGGCCCCCTGCAACGCCTATAGCGCCGCGATGACGGTGCCCTACCCGTGGTTCGACACCGGCCATATCGCCGTCACCCGCCGCGCCTGCCCCGACCTTGCGGGCGAGACGGCGTTCCTCGATGCGCTGACAGAGGTGACCATTTCAGACGTGCTGGGCGACACGATGATCTTGTCGGACGACAGCGGCGAACGTCTGGTTTTCAAAGCCGCCGACTAAAGGCCTCGACAAAGCGCGCGCGGGCTTCCGGCAGGGGTTTGCCGCCCAAGTCCCGCGCCAGATGCACGGTCAGGAAATGCCCCGTCGTCCGCAGCCCCTGCGCCACCTCAGCATCATTGCCCGCCCCGCCGCGCAGCACGGGCGGCAGGGGCAAGAGCCGATCCGCCCACTCCCCCGCCCCCTTGGCCGAGACCGCGCGCCCGGTCTTGGGAGAGACATAGATCAGCCCCTCGGTCGCCCCCGTCACCGCGCAGGCGTCGAGGTCGAGCGCATAGCCCATTTCCTCCAAAAGGCGCAGCTCCCACTTGAGGTAGGCCAGCGGCCAGACATCGCCCTGCCCCAGCATATCCAACAGCGCCTCGGTGCGCCGATAAAGCGCCGGATGCGGCTCGCGTTCGGGCAGGCAAAAGGCCAAGAGCGCGGTGACCGCGTTCAGCCCCGCCAGTGCCAGACGGTCCTGCATTGCCACGGCGGCACGGCTGCGCAAAGGCTCGACGGTGAAGGCGCCGATGTGGTCCTCCAGCCGCGCGCGCCATGCCACGTCAAGCTGCGCGCCGGGTTGCAGACTGGGGGCGATCTTGCGGCTGGTGCCGCCGCGGACGATGCCAGCGTGGCGGCCTTGGGCGGGGGTGAAGACCTCAATGATGGCGGAGGTCTCGCCATGTCGCCGCGCGCTCAGCAGGATGCCCTGATCGCGCCATTCCATCAGGCGAGCCCCGGTTCGTCCAGAAGGTGCCGCCCGGCGCGGTCCTCGACCTCGATCACCCAGAGGTCGGGATCGAAGCTGCGTTGGCGGGTAACGGTGGCATCGACCTCAGGTTCGTCGCCCGCGGCCAGTTCGACCCACTTACGCGCGCCGCTCATCAGATCGAAAGAACGCTGGAACAGCACCGCGCGGCCATCGAGCGTTGCCAGCTTCACCAGCACCGCGCCGCCGGTGTCATCGCCATGGGCGACCACGAAAGCGGGGATGTCCTGCAACCTGAGCCGCGCGAGATAGGCATCGACCCAGAAGCGCGCGGTCAGGCGGGCCATGGCAGACCTTTGGCGTCAGTCATTGCCATCTTTGAAATCCAGGCCCATCTCGGAATAGCGCTCGGCCTCTTCCAGCCAATTGGCGCGGACTTTCACCTGCAGGAACAGATGCACCTTGCGGCCGAGGAACTCTTCGAGTTCCTCTCGGGCGGCCTTGCCCACGGCC
Source organism: Sulfitobacter sp. 15WGC (assembly GCF_005068605.1). Lineage (NCBI taxonomy): Bacteria > Pseudomonadati > Pseudomonadota > Alphaproteobacteria > Rhodobacterales > Roseobacteraceae > Sulfitobacter > Sulfitobacter sp. 15WGC. The sequence continues at coordinate 115,620 of NZ_SZNL01000003.1, forward strand.
TTGATCGTCTCGCCTTTGTTGCCCAGCACGATGCCCTTGTGGCCGTCGCGAACGACATAGACCAGCTGGTCGATCCGGGCCGAGCCGTCCTTGCGCTCTTCCCAGTTCTCGGTCTCGACGGTGAGCTGGTAGGGCAGTTCCTGATGTAGGCGCAGGGTCAGTTTCTCGCGCGTGATCTCAGCGGCGATGTTGCGCATCGGCAGGTCGGCGATCTGGTCTTCGGGGTAGAGCCACGGGCCTTCCGGCACCTCGCCCGCCAGCCATTCGCGCAGGGTATCGGTGCCGTGACCGCGCTCGGCGGAGATCATGAAGGTTTCGGCAAACTCAAACCGCTCGTTCATCTTCTCGGCCAGCCCCAGCAGCACCGGCGCCTCGACGCGGTCGATCTTGTTGATCGCCAGCGCCACGCGGCGGCCTTTGGCGATGTTGCCGAGCTCTTCGAGGATGCGCTCCACGCCCTCGGTCACGCCGCGGTGCGCCTCGATCAGCAGCACGATCACGTCGGCATCCGCGGCCCCGCCCCAAGCGGCGGCGACCATGGCGCGGTCCAGCCTACGGCGCGGCTGGAAGAGGCCCGGCGTGTCGACGAAGACCAGTTGCGCATCGCCCTCCATCGCCACGCCGCGGATGCGGGCGCGGGTGGTCTGGACCTTATGTGTCACGATCGAGACCTTGGCCCCGACCATGCGGTTCAGCAGGGTGGATTTGCCCGCGTTGGGCTCTCCGATCAGGGCGACGAATCCGGCACGGGTGGTCATGTATTGCTCTCCAATTGCCGCAGCAGCGTGCTGGCGGCCGCCTGTTCGGCGGCGCGTTTCGACGGCGCGGTGGCGGCGGCCTCGGCCCCGTTGTCCAACCGCGCGGTAATGGTAAAGACGGGCGCGTGATCCGGGCCGCTGCGCCCGGTCTGCACATAGCGCGGCGGGTTCAGCCCGCGCGCCTGCGCCCATTCCTGCAGCGCCGTCTTGGCGTCGCGCGCGTCTTCCTTGACGGTTTTAAGGCGGTCACCCCAGAGCCGCAGCACGAGGTCTTTGGCAGCGTCAAAACCACCGTCGAGATAGACCGCGGCGATCACCGCCTCGATCGCATCGCCCAAAAGCGCCTGTTTGCGCCGCCCGCCCGAGATCATCTCGGACCGACCGAGCTTGAGCACCTTGCCCAGATCAATCTCACGCGCCACATCGGCGCAGGTTTCCTTGCGTACCAATGCGTTGAAACGGGGGGCCAACTGGCCTTCGCTGGCGCCGGGATCAAGCGCCAGCAGCGCTTCGGCCATGACAAGGCCCAGCACCCGGTCGCCCAGAAACTCCAACCGCTGGTTGTCGTCGCGGTTGGCCGAGGACATGGAGGCGTGCGTCACCGCGCGCACCAGCAGCTCCGGCTTGGCAAAGTGATGGCCAATCCGCGTCTCGAAGGCTTTGAGGTCTCCGCTCAGCTTCATCTGACAGCTTCAAAGAAGCGGTCGCCGCGCCATGTCCAGAAGAACAGCATCGAACGCCCGGCAGAGCTGAACATGATGCGATCCGCGCGGCCAATGAGGTTTTCGAACGGCACGAAACCCACGCCCCCGGCGCGCTGCGCCAGACGGCTGTCGGCAGAGTTGTCGCGGTTGTCGCCCATGAAGAAGTAATGCCCCTCGGGCACGGTATAGACGCCTGTGTTGTCCGACTGCTGATTGGTGATGTTCAGGGTCGGGTAGGACACGCCATTGGGCAGGGTTTCGATCTGGCGGCTCTTTTCGCAGGTCGCCCCTTGGCCCACGGGGCCGTTTTCGCAGCGCGGGCGCAGTTGTTGCGGGCCTTGGGGGGCCATGACCTCTTCAAACGTGCCGGCATCTTCGACCTCGACCGGGGTGCCGTTCAGGCTGATGACACCGTTTTTGATCTGCACCTTGTCCCCCGGCAGGCCAATCAGGCGCTTGATATAGTCGCGGCCCGAGACAGGGTGACGGAAGACGACCACATCGCCGCGCTCAGGCTCAGAACCGAAGAGGCGCTCGTTATCCCCATCAAAGACTCCGCAGACATCCTTGGCGTCAATCTCGATCCCGACACCGGGCAGCATCAGGCTGGGGCAAGAGGCGTAGGAATAGCCGTAGGCCATCTTGTTCACGAAGAGGAAATCACCGATCAGCAGCGTCTCTTTCATGGAGCCTGAGGGGATCCAGAAGGGCTGGAAGAACAGGGTCCGAAAGACACCGGCGATCAGCAGCGCCCAAAAGATTGTCTTGATGGTTTCGACAAAGGCGTTGCCGGTTTTTTCCTTAGCGGCCATGCGGCGCTCCTGACATATAGGTTTGGGGTTACATGCGGGGCCGTGCGGGCCAAGTCAAGTGACGCGGGGCCGGATCGGCCTGCCCCGCGTGCATATGACGCGAAACGGCGGGGTGCGCCAGTCTATGCAGCCTAATCGGCAAGAGGGCGCGCTTCGATCACCACGAAAGCCTGCGCCCAAGGGTGATCGTCGGTCAGGGTGACATGGATGATCGCCTCATGCCCCGGCGGGGTCATCGCGGCGAGACGGTCCGCGGCCCAGCCCGTGACCTCCATCACCGGCTGACCGCTGCGCAGATTGCTCACCGCCATGTCGCGCCAAGCGATGCCCATGCGCAGCCCGGTGCCAAGCGCCTTTGAACATGCCTCTTTCGCAGCCCAGCGTTTGGCATAGGTGCCCGCCACATCATGGCGGCGCTCGGCCTTGCGTTGCTCCACCTCGGTGAACACCCGGTTGCGAAACCGGTCGCCAAAACGGTCGAGCGTGCCTTGGATACGCTCGATATTTGCCAGATCAGTGCCGATGCCGAGGATCATTGAGTGCCATTCTTGCCGCGTGACGGGGCCGATGGCCCTTTGCCCTCAATAGATCACGCGGCGAAAGCGAGGAAAAGCGGCAATCCGACGCGAAAACGCCGCCCCGCAGGAACGGGACGGCGTTGAACCTACCACAAGGCGCGGCGCTTAGGCTGCGACGTGGCGCGCCTTCTCGGCTTTCGCCTCGTCGATGGCGCGCTGAACGGCGGCGCGCTGTTCGGTCAGGAACTCATAGCCGGGGCGGCCAGCAGTGGCTTTGATCGCATCGTCGTAGTTTTCGACCAATGCGGATTCGCCGTTGATGATCTCGTCATAGACAGCTTCGTTGTCGCCGGTCACTGCGTCGCGCAGCTTCAGCCAACCGCGGTGAGCCGATGCGGCGGCAGAGCCTTCTTCGGATACATCCACGCCGTCGACGCCAAGCTGGCGGTGCAGTTCTGTGTGGAACTTCTCACGTTCCGCGATGCGCTGGTCGAAGAAGCCGACAAAAGCCGCTTCGTCCGAGACCTGCTTGCGGGATTCACGATAGCCGTCGCGGCTGTCGATCAGGCGGGTGTGCAGTTTCTTCAGCGTGTCGATATGGTCGCTCATTGGTGCCTCCTTAGGTTTGTTAACCAGTCTGGCGGCCCAACGCGGCCAAGGCCGCTTTAGGTCCGGAGGGAGGCACGCTTTGAGAGATTTTCCGCCACCGGCGGGCGGCGGGCTCAGCCCTCGCGGGCCTCATCCATCAGGCGGCGCATCTCGGCAATCGCGGGTTCCAACCCGAGGAAGATCGCCTCTCCAATCAGGAAGTGCCCGATGTTAAGTTCCCGCACCTCGGGGAAAGCGGCGATCGGGGTGACGGTGTCATAGGTCAGCCCGTGGCCCGCGTGCACCTCAAGCCCGAGAGAGTCGGCGAAACGCGACATCTCGCGCAGCTTGTTGAGTTCGGCATCCGCCTCATCCCAACGGCCCTCGGCGAAGGCATCGCAATAGGCACCGGTGTGCAATTCGATCACCTCTGCGCCGATGCGGTTGGCGGCTTCGATCTGCGCGCGCTCGGCTGCGATGAAGATCGACACCCTGCTGCCCGCCTCGCGCAGGGGCGCGATGAAATGGGCCAATTTGTTCTCTTCCCGCGCGACTTCCAGCCCGCCTTCGGTGGTCCGCTCTTCGCGCTTTTCAGGCACGATGCAGACCGCGTGGGGCTTGTGGCGCAGGGCGATCTTTTGCATCTCATCCGTCGCGGCCATCTCGAAGTTGAGCGGGACCGACAGCACCTCCATCAAACCTTCGATATCGGCATCCGAGATATGCCGCCGGTCTTCGCGCAGATGCGCGGTGATGCCATCGGCCCCGGCCTTTTCCGCGATCTTGGCCGCGCGCAGCGGGTCGGGATAGGCGCCGCCCCGTGCGTTGCGCACCGTCGCCACATGGTCAATGTTCACGCCCAATCTCAGCTTTGGTTGATCCGCCATCTCGATTCCCCTTGCATCACTTGCCCCGACCATAGGTCGGAACTTTCGCCAACCCCATAGGGAGAAGCGGTTTTTCCCGAAAATTGATGGTGCGACAGGATCAGTCGGCGTGGCGCTTGGCGTCGGCCTTTTGCGCCGCCTTATGCTTGAGCGCCTCGAACTTGGCTTTGATCATGCCGCGCCGCCGCTTTTGATAGGCGCGCAGCACCGGGACCGAAATGTAATAGGCGATAGAGGCGCAGATCATCCCCGGCAGGATACCCCCGATCAGATAGGGGTAGAAGACCTGATGGAAGAACACCGTCAGCCCGGTCCAATCCATCTGGGTATCGGTAAAGATCGCGACGAAATTCTCTTTCAGATCGCGCCCGGCGTCGAGAAACTTACCCCCGAAAGAGCGATGCGCCGTCGGCGCCACAGGCGCGCCAAGGATCCAATGCCCGGTTTGCAGGGCCGCGATGCCGATGGGCACATAGGTCAGCGGATTGCCAAAGAAAGTCGCCATCAGCGCAGCAAGGATATTGGCCCGCATCACCCGCCCGATCAACGCGGCCACGATAAAATGCAGGCCATAGAAGGGCGTGAAGGTGGTAAAGACCCCGGCCCAGATGCCGCGCGCGATGCGCTCGGGGCTGTCGGGCAGCCGCCGCATGCGGTGTTTGACATAGTGAAACGCACGCGTCCAACCACCGCGCGGCCACAGAAACTCGGCCAGCGCGCGCAGGGTCGGTTTCGGATCGCGGCGTTTGAAAATCAAGTCTCAGGTCCAGTATCGGCGTTTCGTCTGCGCAGGGTCAGGTGGTCTTTTCGACGGTCTTTCCCATGCTCATATTGCGGTGCCTGCTGACATCGGCGACCTCACTCTCGGCTTCGAGCGTGGACATCAGCGAATGCAGGTGACTCACGTCTCGGAGATCCACATAGACCACCAGCCGGTAAAAGTCAGGCTTGCGCTCCACAAACTCCAGATCCGAAATATTGGCCGAGGCTTCGCCGATCAAGGTGCAGACCCGCCCCAGAACGCCCGCGCCATTGCCGATAGTGATGTCCAGCGCACAGGTATAGACCGCCGGATGGCTGCCGTCATGCCAACGCAGATCGAGCCAGCGTTCGGGCTGGTCTTCGTATTCCGAGAGGCGGTCACAATCGATGGCATGGACAGTCACGCCCTTGCCCCGGAAGGTGATGCCGACGATCCGCTCACCGGGCAGCGGGGTGCAGCAGGGCGCGCGGTCAAAGCTCTGCCCCGGCTCCAGCCCCACGACCGCGCGGCGCACGTCGATCTGTTCGCCCTTTTGCGGGGCAAGGTCGGGATAGACGCATTCCACCACTTCGCGGCCCGTGAGTTCCGAACTGCCAAGCCGGGCGAGCACTTCGTCGGGGCCATTCAACCGCATGTTCTTGGCCACGGTATGCAGCACCTTATCGGTGGCCTTTTTGCCCACCTGCGCAAAGGCCGAACGCGCCAATTCGCGGCCCAGTTTGATAAAGCGCTCGCGGTCGACCTCACGCAGGGAGCGCCGGATCGCCGACTTGGCCTTGCCCGTGGTGGCAATGTCGAGCCACGTCACCTGTGGCGTCTGGCCCTGCGCGGTGGTGATCTCAATCGACTGGCCGTTCTTGATCCGGGTCCACAGCGGCACGCGCATCCCGTCGACCTTGGCCCCCACACAGGCGTTGCCGATACGGGTGTGGATCGCATAGGCGAAATCAATCGGCGTAGCCCCGCGCGGCAGCTTCACCACATCGCCCTTGGGCGTGAAGCAGAACACCTGATCGGCGTACATCTCAAGCTTCACGGCTTCGAGGAAATCCTCGTGATCGGTCTCGGCGTCGAACTGTTCGGTCAGCTGGCTGATCCACTTGGCAGGATCGACAGCAAAGGGGTTCCGGCTGCGCACGCCGTCGCGGTAGGACCAATGGGCGGCGACGCCGGTCTCGGCCACGTCATGCATCTGGCGGGTGCGGATCTGCACCTCCACCCGCTTGCCATCGCGGCCCGAGACGGTGGTGTGGATTGACCGGTAACCGTTGGTCTTGGGCTGGCTGATGTAATCCTTGAACCGCCCCGGCACCGCGCGCCAGCGGCGATGGATCGCCCCGAGGGTGCGGTAGCAGTCTTCTTCAGAGGCGGTAATCACGCGAAAGCCGTAGATGTCGGACAGGCGGGAGAAGCTTTGCTCCTTCTCCTCCATCTTGCGCCAGATCGAATAGGGTTTCTTGGCCCGGCCAAAGACCTCGGCTTCGATATCCGCCTTTTCCAACTCCACCCGCATGTCGCCGGTGATGCGCTGGATCACATCGCCGGTGTCGCGTTGCAGGGTGATGAAGCGGCGAATGATCGAGGCGCGCGCCTCGGGATTGAGCACCCGAAACGCGAGGTCTTCCAACTCTTCGCGCATCCACTGCATGCCCATGCGGCCCGCCAGCGGCGCATAGATGTCCATCGTCTCCCGCGCCTTTTTGATCTGCTTGTCCGGGCGCATGGATTTGATCGTGCGCATGTTGTGCAGACGGTCGGCGAGCTTGACGAGGATGACGCGCAGGTCCTTGGACATCGCCATGAAAAGCTTGCGGAAATTCTCGGCCTGTTTGGTCTCGGTCGAGTTTAGCTGAAGGTTGGTCAGCTTGGTGACGCCATCGACCAATTCTGCCACTTCGCCGCCAAAGAGGCTTTGCACCTCGGCATAAGACGCTTTGGTGTCTTCAATCGTGTCGTGCAGAAGGGCGGTGATGATCGTCGCATCGTCAAGCTGCTGTTCCGTGAGGATCGCAGCGACAGCGACGGGATGAGTGAAATAGGGCTCACCGGAATGGCGAAACTGCCCCTCATGCATCCGCGCCCCATAGTCGAAAGCGGCGCGGATCAGGGGTTCGTTGGTACGCGGATTGTAGCCTTGAACGAGAGCGATCAGGTCGTCGGCAGTAATGTCGGCGCTGTTCATGCCATCTGCCTCATAGCCCCGGCCGGGGCGCGGGGGTTAGCCCTGCCCCTGTGCGGCCATCAACTGGCGCAGCAACATCTCTTCGGACATGCTGTCTTCTTCGGGCTTGTCCTCTTCGGCCCCCATCAGAAGCGCCATCGCGTCTTCTTCGGGCTCATCGACTTCGATCTGGCTCTGGTTGCTTTCGATCAGACGCTCGCGCAGGTCATCGGCCGACTGTGTTTCTTCGGCGATTTCGCGCAGGGACACGACGGGGTTCTTGTCGTTGTCACGGTCAACGGTCAACTGCGATCCGGCAGAGATCTCGCGGGCACGATGTGCGGCCAGCATGACGAGTTCGAAACGGTTCGGAACCTTATCCACACAATCTTCGACGGTGACGCGGGCCATGAAGCCTCCAATATCTCATTTGCTGCCAGAAGTGCAGTATTTAAGCCGCCTCGGGCAGATTTACAAGCCGTTATTGCAGCCGCCGCACCTCGGCACGATCCCGCTCAGGCAGGGCTTCAAGCAGGGCGCGCACCGGCTTTCCAATCAGCGGATGCACCCAGTTGGGGGCCACATCGGCCAGCGGCACCAAGACGAAGGCGCGGTCCTGTAGCCGGGGATGCGGCAAGATCAATTGCTCCGGCGTGCGGCCAATCTGTGCCTCCAAAGGCAGCTCGCGCCATATCTTGTGGGTCTGACGGTCTGGCAACACGATATCATCACAGGCCAAAAGATCCAAATCCAAGGTCCGCTGGCCCCAGCGTTGCACCCGCGCACGGCCCATCTGCGCCTCGATCCGGTGCAAGACGCCAAGAGCGGTCTGCGGATCCCACGGCGCTTCGAGCCAGGCCGCGGCATTCACATAGTCTGGCCCCGCCCCTGCGGGAAAGGCCGGAGTGTGATAGAATGCACTCGTGGCGCGAATCACCGCGCCGGACGTCTGCAATAGCTTTAAAGCCGATTTTAGCGTTTCCTGAGGTTTACCCACAGAAGATGCAAGGTTACCGCCGAGTGCAACCAGAAGACTATACTTTCGTATAGGGTCTTTACTGCTTAATTCCATACCCTCGGGGTCTTGCGACATCGTTAAAAAGCCTTAGTTATGCACCCTGATGTGGGGGCATCGCCAGAGGTCACGGATTTATTAATCCGCGGCGATTACAGTTCAAACCGGGAATACGGCGAAGCCTGCCGAAAGGATAGTTTAATGTTCTACAAAGATGAGCGGTTGGCGCTTTTTATAGATGGCTCCAACCTCTACGCCGCGGCAAAGACGCTGGGCTTCGACATCGACTACAAGCTGCTGCGGCAAGAGTTCATGCGCCGCGGCAAGCTGCTGCGCGCCTTCTACTATACCGCGCTTTTGGAAAACGATGAATATTCGCCGATCCGCCCGCTTGTCGACTGGTTGAACTACAACGGCTTTTCCATGGTGACCAAACCGGCCAAGGAATACACCGACAGCATGGGCCGCCGCAAAGTCAAAGGCGATATGGACATCGAACTGGCCGTCGATGCGATGGAACTGGCCCCGCGTGTCGATCACATCGTGATCTTCTCTGGCGATGGTGATTTCCGCCCGCTGGTGGAAAGCCTGCAACGCCAAGGCGTGCGCGTCTCCGTCGTCTCCACGATCCGCAGCCAGCCGCCGATGATCTCGGACGATCTGCGCCGCCAAGCCGACAACTTTATCGAGCTTGACGATCTGCGTGACGTTATCGGCCGCCCGCCGCGCGATCCCGCACCGCACGACTAATCGACGCAGCCCCATTTCGTGCAGAACCATGCCGCCCCCGCGCGGCAGCGGTCTTATTGTGCGCAGCGTCAGGATGATGGGCAAACGAATACCAGGCCAGCGACTGTGGCGTCACTGGCCTGTGAAATTTCTAAAATACCCCAGGGAAGATACAATACAGCACATGAACCCATGCGTTCCCCTTGATCCCACACTACCTGCTCCCGTAGAAGTAGACGACCCCCCGAAAAAGGGGGGTAAAAGTGAGGGAAGATGCTGTTCGATGCCGCTGTACGTTTGGAAAAGCTGCAAGATGTTAGCGCGCTTTGGGATGGGATCGTAAAGACATTTCGAGAGACCGGCTTTACCCATGCCATCCACATCAGCGTGGGTGCGGATTTCAAAGACGCTCAGTTTCTGTCCACCATCCCCGACCTTTACGATGACCTCCCGCCCGAGGATGATCCATTCCTGCACCACTCGTGCAACAGTTATGATGTGCTGACGATCGGCCAGGCCTTCGTACACCTCTACCCCGATGTCACCCCGTCCGAGCATTCGCTGATCGCCCGCGCAGGTCGCGAAGGTCTGCATGCTGCCTTCGCCGTGCCGATGCGGCTGAAGGGCTCCGAACGTTTTGGCGGCTTCATCGTCGGCAACGGGATGGAGGCTGATGAGTTCGAGCGCGCCTTCAGCGACATTGCCGAGGATCTGCGCCTCTTCTGCCTGCTGATGCACCGCCGGATCGAAGACCTGACCGGCACCGCGCCCCTGCCCCTGCCCGAGAATCCTTCGGCCTTCGACAAGCTCAGCCCGCGCGAAGCCGAAGTGGTGAACCTGCTGGCCCACGGCTACACCCGCCAGCAGACCGCGCACCGCTGCAACCTCTCTATCCACACCGTGTCGGACTATGCGAAATCCGGCTACCGCAAGCTCGGCATCCGCAACCGGGCGCAGGCGGCTGCGCTGGTGCACGCCACGGCGGGCGAGCCTGCGCCCAAGTCAGACTGACGGGCTGGACGAAGCGGGCCCAAGCCCTTACCTCTGCGCCAACCGTCCGGAGATTTCGCCATGACCAAACCGCCTCTTACCCTCTACCTTGCCGCGCCGCGCGGATTCTGTGCGGGCGTGGACCGGGCGATCAAGATCGTCGAAATGGCGATCGAGAAATGGGGCGCGCCGGTCTATGTGCGCCACGAGATCGTGCACAATAAATTCGTCGTCGATGGGCTGCGCGACAAGGGCGCGGTCTTTGTCGAGGAACTCTCAGAATGCCCCGACGACCGCCCGGTGATCTTTTCCGCCCATGGCGTGCCGAAATCCGTGCCCTCGGCGGCGCAGGCGCGCAACATGATCTACGTCGATGCCACCTGTCCGCTGGTCTCCAAGGTGCATATCGAGGCGCAGCGCCATGCGGATGCGGGCCTTCAGATCATCATGATCGGCCATGCGGGCCACCCTGAGACGATCGGCACCATGGGCCAATTGCCCGAAGGCGATGTGCTGCTCGTCGAAACGCCTGAGGATGTGGCCACAGTCGCCGTGCGCGATGACGCGCGTTTGGCCTATGTCACCCAGACCACGCTCAGCGTTGATGACACCGCCGATATCGTGGCCGCCCTACAGGCGCGCTTCCCCGCCATCATCGGCCCGCATAAAGAAGACATCTGCTACGCCACGACCAACCGTCAGGAAGCGGTCAAAGCCATGGCGCCGAAATGCGACGCGATGCTGGTGGTAGGCGCGCCCAATTCCTCGAACTCTAAACGGCTGGTCGAAGTCGGCGCCCGCGCAGGCTGCGCCTATGCGCAACTGGTGCAGCGCGCCGATGACATCGACTGGCGCGCGCTGGAGGGCATCGGCAGCATCGGCATCACGGCGGGCGCATCGGCCCCCGAAGTGCTCATCAATGAGGTGATCGACGCCTTCAAAGCGCGTTATGACGTGACCACCGATCTGGTCGAAACCGCGCAGGAGAACGTCGAATTCAAAGTGCCGCGCGTTCTACGCCAACCCGCCTGATTGACCGCCGCGCGCCAGCCGCCTAAACCGCGCTGGAAACTGCCGGAGATACCCATGCCTGACCTCTACGCCTATACTGACGGTGCCTGTTCGGGCAATCCCGGCCCCGGCGGCTGGGGCGTGCTGATGCGCGCGATGGACGGGGACCAGATCGTCAAGGAACGCGAGTTGAAAGGCGGCGAGGCGCAGACCACCAACAACCGCATGGAGTTGATGGCCGCGATCTCGGCCCTGGAATCGCTCAGCCGCCCGACCGAGATCACGCTGGTGACCGATAGCAACTACGTCAAGAACGGCATCACTGGTTGGATCTTCGGCTGGAAAAAGAACGGTTGGAAGAACGCGGCCAAGAAGCCGGTCAAGAATGCCGAGCTTTGGCAACGGCTGGACGCCGCGAATGCGCGGCACAATGTGACGTGGAAATGGGTCAAGGGCCACGCTGGCCACCCCGAGAACGAGCGCGCCGATGAACTGGCCCGCGCGGGCATGGCCCCCTTCAAACCGGGCACCAAGAAGTGACCCTGCTGGCCCTGCTGGACTATGCCGCCGTGCTGGTCTTTGCCATCACCGGCGCGCTTGTTGCCAGCCGGGCGCAGCTTGATATCGTGGGCTTTGCCTTTATCGCCTGCCTGACCGCCGTGGGCGGCGGCACGATCCGTGACCTCCTGCTCGACCGCAACCCGATCTTCTGGATCGAAACCCCCAGCATGTTAGGCGTGGCCATCCTGGCCGCTTTGGTGGTGTTTTTCACCGCCCACCTGCTCGAAAGTCGCTTTCGCACCTTGATCTGGCTCGACAGTCTGGCGCTTGCCGTCGCGGTCGCGGCGGGGGTTGGTGTGGCGATAGCGCAAGAGCAGTCCGCGCCGATCATCATCGTCATGGGCATGATCACCGGCTGCATGGGCGGGCTGATGCGCGATGTGGTGGTGGGGCAGCTGCCGCTGGTGCTGACCCAAGGCGAGCTTTACGCCACCGCAGCGCTCTCCGGTGCCGCCGTTGCCGTGCTGCTGTCGCCCTATTTCGATGGCACGCTCTACCCGCTGCTGGCCTGCGCTGCGACGACTTGGGTGCTGCGCGCCGGATCGCTTTATTTCGGCTGGCACCTGCCGGTTTACAAAAGCACCCCGCCCAAAAGCTGAACGCTCAGCCTCAGCTAAGACGCGCACCCGCTGCGATCTGCGCACCGCGTTGAAACACATCCGCCTCCTGCACGCCCTTGCCCGCGCGCTGTAGCCGCGTCAGCCGCACCGCCCCCTCGCCACAGGCGATGCGCAGCGCGTCCGACAGCACCTCACCCGGCGCGCCGGTGCCCTCGTCCAGCACCGAGCCAAGGACTTTCACCCGCTGGCCGTCAATCTCGAACCACGCGCCGGGAAAGGGCGAGAGCCCGCGGATCTGGCGATCCACCTCGACCGCCGGGCGGGTCCAGTCGATCCGCGCTTCGGCCTTGTCGATCTTGGCGGCATAGGTGACGCCCTCTTCGGGCTGGGGCTGCGGCGTCAGATCGGTCAGTTGCGACAGCGCCTTGTTGATCGCCACCGCGCCCATGGCGCTCAACCGGTCATGCAACTGTGCCGTCGTCTCAGCCTTGCCGATCTCGGTCTCTTCGCACAGCAGCACCGGCCCGGTATCCAACCCCGCTTCCATCTGCATGATGCACACGCCGGTCTTTTCGTCGCCCGCCATGATCGCACGGTGAATGGGCGCTGCCCCGCGCCAGCGCGGCAGCAGGCTGGCGTGGATGTTCAAACAGCCATGTTTCGGCGCGTCGAGAATGGGCTGCGGCAGGATCAGACCATAGGCCACGACCACCGCCGCATCGGCCTCAAGCGCTGCGAATTCTTCCTGCGGCTCGGGATGTTTGAGCGAGACCGGATGGCGCACCAGCAGTCCAAGCGCTTCGGCGCGTTGCTGCACCGGGCTGGGGCGGGGTTTCTTGCCGCGCCCGGCGGGGCGGGGCGGCTGGCAATAGACCGCACAGATCTCATGCCCGCCCTGCACCAGGGCATCGAGGATCGGCACCGAAAAATCGGGCGTGCCCATGAAGATCAGTCGCATCTGTTCACTCCTGCCGGACAGCGCCTTGGAGAGCGCCGTCAGCCGTTCTGTTTGCGTGCCTTGCGCAACAGCATGTCGCGCTTGGTTTTGCTGAGGTTGTCAAAATACATCTTGCCCGCCAGATGGTCGATTTGGTGCTGCACGCTCACCGCTTCCAGCCCGACGAAATCACGCTCCACCTCGGCTCCCGTCTCGTCAAGGAAACGCACCTTCACCCCGCGCGGGCGGCGGATCACGGCGCTGAAACCGGGCAGATTGGGGCTGGCCTCATCGTAAGGATGCAACACGGCAGAGGCATCGACGATCACCGGGTTCGCGAGACGGATGCGTTTGTTGCGCGCTTCCGAGGCATCGACGACCGCCACCTGCAACATCACCCCGATCTGCGGCGCGGCAAGGCCAACGCCGGGCATGGCGTCCATCGTCTCGATCATGTCGTCCCAGAGGGTGCGGATTTCATCCGTCACCGCATCGATGGGTTCGGCGGGGCTGCGCAGGCGTTTGTCGGGCCATGGAACATAGCGGCGTAGGGTCATTGGGCGTTGAACTCCGCAATCTTGGCGGCGCGGGTCTCTGCGTCGAGGTGATCGAAGGTCACCACCCCATCAAGGTGATCCATCTCATGCTGCGCGATCAGCGCAGCGGCGCCTTCCATGCTCTGCACATAGCGGCCCCCGTTCAGACCGGTCCAGACCATCTGCACCTGCGCAGGGCGCGAGATATCGGTGCTGATGCCGGGGATGCTAAGACAGCCTTCGGTATTGGTCACCCGCTCTTCGCCGATCTCTTGAAACATCGGGTTGATGCAGACCAGCGGGTCGGACTTATCCTCTTTCCACCCCGCATCCATCACGAAGATGCGCAGCATCGCGCCCACCTGCGGTCCGGCAAGGCCACGCCCCGGCGCGGCATACATCGTCTCAAGCATATCGGAGGCGAGGCGTTCGATCTCGGGCGTGATCTCTTCGACCGGGGCGCAGGTCTCGGCCAGTCGCGGGTCGGGCCAGCGGAGAACCTCGAGCACGCTCATCCGCGCGCCAGCTCGCGTTTGAGCTTGACCATCTTGCGGGTGATCATCTGGCGCTTCAGTGGCTTGAGGTAGTCGATGAAAAGCTTGCCGTCGAGGTGGTCGATCTCATGCTGAACGCAGGTCGCCCAAAGCCCGTCAAAGGCCTCCTGCTGCTCTTTCCCGTCACGGTCGAGCCAGCGCACCTCAACCTCCGCCGGGCGGGTCACCTCGGCATATTGGTCGAGGATGCTGAGGCAGCCTTCTTCATAGGTGTTGAGCGCGTCCGAAGAGGCCACGATTTCGGGGTTGAACATCAACAAGGGCCGGGGCGCTTCGCCCTCTTCCTTGACGCAATCCAGCACGATCACCCGGCTCAACACGCCGATCTGCGGCGCAGCAAGGCCGATGCCCGGCGCATCATACATGGTGGTCAACATATCATCGCCCAGCACGCGCAGCTCGTCGCTGAGATCGGCGACGGGGGCTGCGGCTTTCTTGAGCCGTGGATCGGGGTGCAAAAGGATCGGGCGTTTCATCCCGCTCATTTAGGCCATGCCCGTGCATCGCGCAACCGGGGGCTTGCAGCGCCTGCGGCAGCCGTTAGCTTGGCCGCAATATCAGGAGAGACCAGCATGAGCTTTGACGACATCATCGACCGGCGCGGCACCCATTGTGCGAAATGGGACAAGATGGAAGCGATCTATGGCGTGCCCGCGGATACCGGCATCGCCATGTGGGTGGCCGACATGGATTTCCGCCCCCCGCAGGTGGTGCAGGACGCGCTTCAGGCCCAGATTGATCACGGGGTGCACGGGTATTTCGGCGATGACAGCAAATACCTCGCCGCGATCCAATGGTGGATGGAAAACCGCCACGGTTGGAAGGTCGACGCCGAGGCGATCTTTACCACGCATGGTTTGGTGAACGGCACCGCCATGTGCGTCGATGCTTTCACCCAGCCCGGCGATGGGGTGGTGCTGTTCACCCCGGTCTATCACGCCTTCGCCCGCGTGATTAACGCCGCCGAGCGTCGGGTGGTGGAATGCCCGCTGACCAATGCCTCGGGCCGTTACGAGATGGATTTTGACGCCTATGACGCCCTGATGACCGGGAATGAGAAGATGGTGATCCTCTGCTCGCCGCATAACCCCGGCGGGCGGGTCTGGAGCCGTGAGGAACTGCAAGGCGTGGCCGACTTCGCCAAGCGGCACGATCTGGTGCTGGTCTCGGATGAGATCCACCACGATCTGGTGATGCCGGGGCACAAGCATATCCCCATGGCCCAGATCGACGGGATCGAAGACCGTCTGGTGATGATGACCGCCACGACCAAGACCTTCAACATCGCGGGCGGCCATACCGGAAACGTCATCATTCATGACCCCAAGCTGCGCGAGCGCTTAGCCCGGCGCATGGCGGCCTTGGGCGTTTCGGCAAACTCCTTCGGGCTGATCATGGCGACCGCTGCCTATTCGCCCGAGGGGGCCGCTTGGGTGGATGAGTTGACCGCCTATCTCGACAACAACCGGCAGATCTTCGACGAGGCGGTGAACGCGATCCCGGGGCTAAGCTCGATGCCACTGGAATCGACCTATCTGGCTTGGGTGGACTTTTCGGGCACCGGCATGGCGCCCGCAGAGTTTCAGGACCGTGTCGAGAAAAGCGCCGCTATCGCTGCCAACCACGGCGCCACCTTTGGCACGGGGGGCGAAAGCTTCATGCGCTTCAACCTCGCCACCCCGCGCGCACGGGTCGAGGAAGCCTGTGAGCGGCTCACCAAAGCCTTCAGTGATTTGCAGTAACGAAACGGCGCGGCGGGGAAGCCCCGCCGTGCCGCCCTATCAGGCGCGGCCGTCTTCGATCAGATCCAGCGGCGCATCGGCGGAGCGTTCGAAATCAAGCGGCGGACGGTCCGCCACGGCGGTGGCGCGCTTGAACTCATAACGCATCTCGCCCGCTTCTTCCTCGCTCGCCACGATCAGACATTGGAACAGATGCAGGCTGCCGTCATAGAGATCGACCAGCCCGCGCAGCTTGGGCGCGTCCTGTGCATCGACGGAGAAACCGGTCTTCCACATGCGCAGCACGCGGTAGACATCACCGCCCGCCTCAAGCCGCAGGCGCGCGCCCTTGCGCAGGCTTGCCATACGCGCGGCATCCAGCCCCGCCTGTATTTCTTTCGACAGAAATTCTTCCATGCACAATCCCCCCGCTGATGCCTCTAAGCTGGCGGAAAGCGTAGAAAATTCAAGTTAAGAATTGGTGACGTTTGGGCAGTCTGCATCAGCGCAGAGCGGCTGCGCGCCTATGAAGATGGGCGGCCCCCGCGCCCTGCCCTAGATATACCCTCAAACGCGGAAAGGAGAACAAGATGGGCCTATTGGTCGACGGTAAATGGCAAGACAAATGGTATGACACCAAATCCTCGGGCGGCAAATTTGAGCGCAGCGAGGCCAAGTTTCGCAACTGGGTGACCGCCGATGGCAGCGCCGGACCGAGCGGCAAAGGCGGGTTCAAGGCAGAATCGGGGCGCTACCACCTCTACGTCAGCTATGCCTGCCCATGGGCGCATCGCGCGCTGATCTTCCGCCAGTTGAAGGGGCTGGAAGATCACATCGGTGTCTCTGTCGTGCATCCCGATATGCTGGGCGAGGGCTGGACCTTTGACACGGATTTCCCCGGTGCCACGGGCGACACGCTCTTCGGCCTGCCCTATGCCCGCGACATCTACACCCGCGCCGATCCCGATTTCACGGGCCGCGTGACCGTGCCGATCCTTTGGGACAAAGAGCGCGAGACCATCGTCAGCAATGAGAGCGCCGAGATCATTCGCATGTTCAACAGCGCCTTCAACGCGATCACCGGCAACAGTGATGACTATTACCCCGCCCCCCTGCACGACCGCATCGAAAAGGTGAACGCCCGCGTCTATGACACGCTGAACAACGGCGTCTACAAAGCCGGTTTCGCCACCACGCAAGAGGCCTATGACGCTGCCGTGCATCCGCTCTTCGACACGTTGGATTGGATCGAAGACATCCTGTCGCAGAACCGCTACCTCGCGGGCGACCGGATGACCGAGGCCGACTGGCGGCTTTTCACCACGCTGGTGCGCTTCGACAAGGTTTATCACCTGCACTTCAAATGTAACCGCCACCGGATCGTCGATTACCCGAACATCTGGGCCTATACGCGCGAACTCTATCAGGTGCCGGGCGTGGCCGAGACGGTGAACTTCGACCATATCGTGCGGCACTATCACTACAGCCATGACACGATTAACCCACACCGCATCATCCCGATCAATCCGGTGCTGGACTTCGACGCGCCGCACGGGCGCGGCTGACCTCCCCTCCCCCTGCCCCGTGGAAGGCGCTTGATCGCGCAGCGCTTTTGCGCTTTCACCGCAGCGACGACGGCAGGGGGATGATCATGCAAAAGCCAGACCAGCGCGACCACGGCGGCGGTGTCGATGCGGCAGCGGCGCGTTTCGGCGGGCAGCGGTCGGATTGGATCGACCTTTCCACTGGGATCAACCCCGCGCCCTACCCAATACCTGCCCTGCCTGCGGGCGCATGGGCTGCCCTCCCCGACGCGGTGGCGCAAGACGCGCTGCTGGCCGCCGCCCGCGGCTTTTGGCAAGTGCCCGAAGGGGCCGCGATCCTCGCCGTGCCGGGGGCCTCCTCGGCCATCGCGCGAATCCCGGCGCTGGCCCCGAAGGGCCGCGTGCGCATCCCCGGGCCGACCTATAACGAACATGCCGCCAGCTTCGCCGAGAACGGCTGGCAAGTGGTCGAGACGGGCGAGACCGAAGCCGCCGTTCACGTCCATCCCAACAACCCCGACGGGCGCCTGTGGCCCATGGCAGAGACGACAGCCCCGCTCAGCATCATTGATGAGAGCTTTTGCGACATCACGCCCAACGCCACCCTGATGGCGCAGGCCACGGTGCCCGGCACGTTGATCCTCAAGAGCTTTGGCAAATTCTGGGGGCTGGCCGGGCTGCGGCTGGGGTTCGTGATCGGCGATCCGGCCTTGGTCGCGCGGCTTGAACAGATGCTTGGGCCATGGCCGGTCAGCGGCCCCGCGCTGCATATCGGCGCGGCGGCGCTGCGGGATGAAACATGGGCCGAAGCCACGCGGGCGCGGCTGGGGGCCGAGGCCGCGCGTCTCGATGGGCTGATGACCACAGCAGGCGCGCAGATCGTCGGCGGCACCCCGCTTTTCCGGCTCTATGAGGTCGAAGACGCGCAGGCATGGCAAACCCGCCTCGCAAGGCACCATATCTGGAGCCGCGTCTTCCCCTATAACCCCCGCTGGCTGCGCCTTGGCCTGCCCCCCTCGATAGGTTGGGCGCGGCTGGAGCGGGCGCTGGCATGAGCACGGCGGCGATCCTCGCGCTGGCCATGCTGCTGGACGCGGCGCTTGGAGAGCCGGACTGGCTCTGGCGCCGCCTGCCGCATCCGGCGGTGCTGATGGGGCGGCTGATCGGTTGGGGGGACCGTCGGCTGAACCACGGCCAAGCCCGCCGCGCCAAGGGCGTGGCGTTGCTGCTGGCGCTGATGATCGGGGCCGCGCTGCTCGGCTGGGCGCTCAGCCTTTTTGGCCCCCTCATCGAGATCATCCTCGCCGCCATCCTGCTGGCGCAACGTTCCCTCGTCGAGCACCTGCGCGCCGTGGCCGACGGGCTGCGCCAGTCGCTGCCCGCAGGGCGCCGCGCCGTGGCGATGATCGTCAGCCGCGATACTGGCGAGATGCCCGCAGATGCGGTCGCCCGCTCGGCAATCGAAAGCGGGGCGGAGAACCTCAGCGACGGGATCATCGCCCCTGCCTTTTGGTTCCTGCTGGGCGGTCTGCCGGGGCTGCTGGTCTATAAAATCGTTAACACCGCCGACAGTATGATCGGCTACCGCACCCCGCGCTATGCCGATTTCGGCTGGGCCGCGGCGCGGATGGACGACCTTCTGAACCTCGCCCCCGCACGGCTGACCGCCCTCCTGATTGCCTTGCCCGGCGGGGTGCTGCACCGCTGGCGCGACATCAAGGCCGACGCGGCGCTGCACCGCTCGCCCAATGCCGGTTGGCCGGAAGCCGCCATGGCGCGGGCCATAGGTGTGGCCCTCGCCGGTCCGCGCAGTTATGATGGGCGGGTGCAGCAGTTTCCTTGGGTGCATGGCGCGGGGGCGCGCGTCATCGGACCTTTGGAGATCGATGCGGCCATCACCCGCCTCTGGCAGGCATGGTTGGTGATGTGGGCAATCGCCCTAGTTCTGGCCTGTCTGTGACAAAGAGGTAACCATGCGCCCCACGTTTCTCGCCGCCGCACTCGCGGCGCTCACCCTTCCCGCCAGCGCCTATGCGCAAGCCAAATGCGGCGGGGATTTCTCCAGTTTCATCGCCGATGCCAAGGCCGAGGCCGTGGCGAACGGCGCCGATCCCGCCAAGGCCGAGCGTTTCTTTGCCAGCCTGCGCCAAGACCCCGCCGTGCTGCGCGCCGATCAGGCCCAAGGGGTGTTTCAAAAGCCCTTCATCGAATTCTCGCGCCGCCTGATCTCGGAAAACCGGATCAACCGAGGCCGCGCCATGGCCGAGAAATACGACGCCATCTTCGACCGGATCGAGGCGGAATACGGCGTCAGCCGTGGCGTGCTTTTGGCCTTCTGGGCGTTCGAGACGGATTACGGCGCGTTCCAAGGCGACTTCAACACCGCCAACGCGCTGGCGACCCTTTCCCATGACTGCCGCCGCCCCGAACTGTTCCGCCCACAGCTTTTCGCGGCGCTAGAGCTTTTCGAGCGCGGTGCGTTCGACCCGGCCACCACCACCGGCGCTTGGGCCGGTGAGATCGGCATGGTGCAAATGCTGCCGCGCGACATCCTCGAGAACGGGGTGGATGGCGACGGCGACGGCGCGGTCTCGCTCAAGACATCTGCCCCCGATGCGCTGCTGTCGGGTGCCAAGATGCTGCAAAGCCTTGGCTGGCGCGCGGGCGAGCCTTGGTTGGCCGAGGTCACCCTGCCGCAGGATTTCGACTGGTCGCAAACCGGGCTGGAGACCACAAAACCCGTCAGCGAATGGCAGGCCATGGGTGTCTCCCCCCGCAACGGACCGCTGGCCGAGGGGCTGACCGCCTCTGTCCTGCTGCCGCAGGGGCGCGGCGGGCCTGCTTTCATCGCCTATCCGAACTTCCGCGTTTATTTCGAGTGGAACCAGAGCTTTACCTACGTCATGACCGCCGCCTATTTCGCCACCCGGCTGGAAGGCGCGCAGGTCTATGACGCGGGCAATCCGGCCCCCGGTCTGGGCGGCGAGGCGATGAAAACGCTGCAACGCAAACTCCAAGCCAAGGGCTATGACGTGGGCGATGTGGATGGCATCCTCGGCTCTGGCACCCGCGGTGCGGTGCGGGCCGAGCAGGAACGTCTCGGCATGCCCGTCGATGGCTGGCCCACGCCTGAGTTGCTGAACAAACTGTAAGGAGAAGACCGATGGCCCTCAAGAAAACCGCCGCGCAAATGGTCGCCGAGGCGCGCGCCCGGATCGAAGAGATCGACAGCACTGAGGCCATCGCCATGCTGGAGGACGAAAACGTGCAATTCGTCGACCTGCGTGACCCCCGCGAACGCGAACGCACCGGGTTCATCCCCGGTGCCTTCCACTGCCCGCGCGGCATGTTGGAGTTCTGGGTTGACCCCGAGAGCCCATATTTCAAAGAGGTCTTTGCCCAAGACAAGAAGTTCGTCTTTCACTGCGCCTCTGGCTGGCGCTCGGCCATCTCGGTCGCGACGCTGCAAGACATGGGTTTTGACGCGGCCCATCTGAAAGACGGTTTCGGCGGCTGGGAAAAAGCGGGCGGCCCGATCGAGAGGTCTTGAAGCGCAGGCTTTGATCTGGCCTCCCCCACGTAAAGCTGCCACAAGTTTTGCAACGTCAAAGGAGAGACAGAATGACCGAGATCAAACGCCACCACACCAACACCCGCATGAGCCAAATCGTCGAGCATGGCGATGTGATCTACCTTGCCGGTCAGGTCGGCACGGCGGGGGCGGATGTGGCCCAGCAGACCCAAGATTGCCTTGATAAGGTCGACGCCCTTCTGGCCGAAGTCGGCAGCGACAAGACCCGCATCCTGCAATCCACCATCTGGCTGGCCGACATGGCCGATTTCGAAGCCATGAACGCCGTCTGGGACGCATGGGTGCCCGAGGGCCAAGCCCCCGCCCGCGCCTGCGGCGAATCCAAACTCGCCACGCCGGAATATCTGGTCGAAGTGCTGGTGATCGCCGCCAAGGCCTGAGCCATTCCCCCGCGCCCTGTCACGGGGCGCGGGGCCTTGCCGGACCCCCAGATGACACCCTGCACCCTCACCGCCCTGTCGGACCTCGCCCAGCTCCGCGTCGATACGATCATCGACGTGCGCGCGCCAATGGAGTTTGCCGAGGATCATCTGCCCGGCGCCATCAACCTGCCCGTGCTGTCGGACGCGGAGCGCGCCGAAGTGGGCACGATCTACAAGCAGGTCAGCCCCTTCGACGCGCGCAAGATCGGCGGGGCGCTGGTGGCGCAGAACACGGCGCGGCATTTGCAAACGGCGCTGGCGGATAAAGACGGCGGCTGGCAGCCACTGGTCTATTGCTGGCGCGGCGGGCAGCGGTCGGGGGCATTCTCGACGATCCTCGATCAGGTCGGCTGGCGCGTGCAACTGCTGCGCGGCGGCTATCGCAGCTACCGGCGGCTCGTGGTCGCCGCGCTCTACGACACGCCCCTGCCGCATCGGCTGATGCTGATCGAAGGCGGCACCGGCACCGCCAAGACACGGCTGCTGCACCATCTGGCCAAGACAGGCGCGCAGGTGCTTGACCTCGAAGGGCTGGCGCAGCACCGCGGCTCCCTTTTCGGTGCGGTGGATGGCGGGCAGCCGCATCAAAAGATGTTCGAATCCCGGCTCGCCCAAGCGCTATTGCCGCTCGAGCCCGCGCAGGTGACATGGGTCGAAGCCGAGAGCAGCAAGATCGGCGACATCACCCTTCCGCCTGCGCTTTGGGCCGCGATGCGTGACGCCGCGCGGGTTGAGATCGCCGCCCCCTTGGCCGCGCGGGCGGATTTTCTGTGCCGGGCCTATGATGACCTGACCACCGACCCCGCCATGCTCGAAAATCGCATCGACAAGCTGCGGCCCTATCATAGCGGAGAGACGATCACCCAGTGGCAGACCCAAGCCCGCGCGGGCGATTGGGCCAGCCTCGCCGAAGGGCTGATCGGCCAGCATTACGATCCGCGCTATGCCAAGGCCGCCAGCCGCACCCCTCCCCCGCGCGCCCGGCTGACGCTTGACCGGCTTGATGACAGCACATTGGCCGAGACCGCCGCCACGCTGCACAGCCGTTTCACCGCAGGCGGATAGAGGGCACCCCCGCCTCAAGCCGGCCGATGATATGGCCCGCCAAACCTTCGCCCCTTAACCGCGCCTGCGCCGCTTTCGCGGCATCCTCGGGCAGGGCTGCCAGCAGTCCCCCGGCGGTTTGCGGATCGTGGGAAAGCGGGTTCACCGGGTCTGCCGCCGCAATCGGGGCATCCGCCTGATTGACCGCCAGCAGGGAGGAGGCCACCCCCTGATCCGACAGTGCCTGCGCGCCGGGGTAGAGCGGCACCGCCTCCGCCCAAAGCTCCGCCGCCAGTCCCGAGGCACGGCAGATCGCTTGCACATGGCCGGCAAGGCCAAAGCCCGTCACATCCGTCATCGCATGGGCCTTGCCCAAAATCTCCGCCTCCCGCGCCTGCGGTGTGGCCATGACGCCAAGTGCTTCGGCCACCACCCGCCCCGGCGCCCTGCCCGCCATATGCCCTGCAAGGATCACCCCCGATCCGATGGGCCGGGTCAGCATCAGCACATCGCCCGGCTGCGCGCCGCCGAGGCCGATGGGCATCGCGCCCCGCGTGCCGGTGACCGTAAAGCCGATGGTCAGTTCCGCGCCCATGGTCGTATGGCCGCCCACGATCTGCGCGCCTGCACCCGCCATCACCTCCTGCGCGGCCACCGCGATTTCGCGCAGGGTCCGGGCCTGCAATGCGGGCGACATGCGCGGCAGGATGATCGAACTCAGTGCCGCCTGCGGTGTGGCCCCCATCGCCCAGACATCGCCCAAGGCATGCACCGCCGCAATCCGCGCCATCATTGCGGGGTCTTCGACAAAGCCGCGCAGATGATCCGTGCTCATCACCTGAAAGCCGCCGCCGGGGCGGCGCAACACCGCCGCATCATCGCCCGCCCCGGTGAGCACATCGCCCGAGACGGGCGGCTGCACCTCGGCCAAAAGATCGCCCAGCACCGCGCCGCCCACCTTGGCCCCGCATCCACCACAAAGCGGTTTGCCCGCCAGTGCCTCCTGCACGCCCGAGGCCACCGGGTCCGTCAGCGCATCGGTCTTCATCTCGGGCAGGTCATCGAGCCCGTCCATAAACTTCCGGTCGATCCGGTCCTTCCACCGCCACAGCAGCGCACCGCCGAGGGCCAGCCCATTCCGCTCCGCCACAGCGGCTTTCCCGCCGAGTGAGATCAGCTTGAGATAATGCCGCTGCGGTTTGAACACCCGCCGTGCCCCGCCGCTGAGCGCCGCGCGCAGGTTGTCGTGCAGCACCGGCGCCGCCCGCACGGCAAAGACACCGGCCTTGGGGCGCGGGTTGGCCTCCATATGCGCGCAATCGCCAACGGCGAAGAGCCTGTCATCATCTACCACCCCCAGATCGGCCCCCACGCGGATGAACCCCGCGTGCAGCGGCAGATCGGTCTGGGCAAGCCAGCCCTGCGGCACCGCCCCCGCAGCCCCCACGCAAAGCGCCGCAGGGATCGGCGCGCCATCCGCCAAGAGCACCTGCCGGTCGGTGATCTGCGTGACCTTGGCCTCAAGCGCCACGGTCACCCCAAGCTCCGCCATCTGCCGCCGCACCATCGCCCCGGTCCGGGGGGCCATGCCGGAAAGCTGCGGCCCATGTTCCACCACCGTTACCGCAGGCTGCCCCCCCGCGTCGCGTAGGGCAAAAGCCATCGCCATGGCAAGCTCGCAGCCCGCCACACCGCCGCCGATCACCGCCACCTCGGGCGGCTGCTCCCCCGCCCTGACCGCCGCCAGAAACGCACGCCAACGCGCGGCATAGAGATCGAGCGGCTTGGCCCCGACCGCGTGTTCGGCAAATCCCGGCAGGTCCATCTTGGCCGTGATGCCTATGTCGATCGACGCCAAATCATAGGCCACGGCCCCGCGCCCTTCGACCGTGATCTCCCGCGCCGCGCGGTCGATCCCCGTCGCCGCCCCAAGGATCAACCGCGCCCCGGCGTGGCGACAAAGGCGCATCAGGTCGATCTCCAACGCATCGCGGTCGTAATGCCCGGCGATATGACCGGGCAGCATGCCGGTATAGGGCGCGGTGGGGCCGGGGTTGATGACGGTCAGCCGCGCGCCGGGCAGCGGGTCCATCCCCCATTTGCGCAGCACCAGCGCATGGGCGTGCCCGCCCCCCACCAGCACCAAATCCCGCGTCAGGGGCAGATCGCTTTGCACCAGATTGCCTCACTCTCTCTTTCCGCTTTGGATCATAGCTACCCCAAGCCGCCCGCTCGCGCCATCGGCCTGACCGAGATGTGAGCGGGCCGGATCAGAGCGGGCCGGATCAAAGCGGAAATGGCGCTTCCCCGCCCATTCAGGCCCGGAAAGCCGCCAAACCGGTAAAAAGGGTGACAATTCGCCACAAAACCCCCATGTACATTCCATCCCCGACCCTCTACCGACGGTCGGATTCCTTTGCCGTGGCTGGTAGCACCCCACGTGCCCGCCCCCCGCACAACGTTCAAGACAGGACAGCCTTCGTGATCCAGACTATTGCCGATGCCCTTGCCCAACAGGGTTATGAAACACTTACCGCCGTACAGGAGGCCGTCACAGACCCTGCGCTGAACGATCAAGACCTTCTGGTTTCGGCCCAAACCGGGTCGGGCAAGACGGTGGGCTTTGGCCTTGCCATCGCGCCGACGCTTCTGGGCGAGGACACGCATTTCGGCCAAGCAGGCGCGCCGCTGGCGCTGATCATCGCGCCGACGCGCGAATTGGCCATGCAGGTCAGCCGCGAGTTGACCTGGCTTTACGGCAAGGCGGGCGCGGTGGTCACCACCTGCGTCGGCGGCATGGACACCCGGACCGAGCGCCGAGCGCTGGACCGCGGCGCGCATATCGTCGTCGCCACGCCGGGGCGTCTGTGTGACCACATTAAGCGCAACAACATCGACCTCGATTCCTTGCGCGCCGTAGTGCTGGACGAGGCTGACGAGATGCTCGACCTCGGCTTCCGCGAAGACCTTGAGTTCATCCTGTCGGAATCCCCCGAGGAACGCCGCACGCTGCTGTTCTCCGCCACCGTGCCCGCGGCCATTGCGAAGCTCGCGCAATCCTACCAGCGCGACGCGCAGCGCATCACCACCGTGGGCGAGACCAAGCAGCACAGCGACATCGAATACCGCGCGCTGAACGTGCATCCGCGCGACACCGAGAACGCAATCATTAACGTGCTGCGCTTCTACGAGGCCAAGAACGCCATCGTCTTTTGCAACACACGCGCCGCCGTGGCGCGACTGACCACGCGGTTCACCAACCGCGGCTTTTCGGTCGTGGCGCTTTCGGGTGAGCTCACGCAGTCCGAGCGCACCAACGCGCTGCAGGCGCTGCGCGACGGGCGCGCGCGGGTCTGCATCGCGACGGATGTGGCTGCACGCGGCATCGACCTGCCGAACCTCGAACTGGTGATCCACGCGGACCTGCCCAGCAACTCCGACACGCTGCTGCACCGTTCGGGCCGCACCGGCCGCGCCGGGCGCAAGGGGGTCTCGGCCCTGATCGTGCCGCCCAAGATGCGCAGCAAGGCAAACCGGCTTCTGGGCTGGGCCAAGCTGAAAGTGGAATGGGCCGCACCGCCCTCCGCCGCCGAGGTCAACGCCGCCGATGAGGCCCGCCTGCTGGCCGATTCCGCATGGGTGGAGCCTGCGCCCGAGGATGCGGCGGAATTCGTCACCTCGCTGGTTGAAAAATTCAGCGCCGAGCAATTGGCCACCGCCTTCGTCAACCTCTACCGCAAGCGGCAATCCGCCCCGGAAGAGCTGAGCGACCCCGGCGCGCCGGGCGAGGACAAGCCGCGCCGCGACTTTGGCCCATCGGTCTGGTTCTCGGTCTCGACCGGGCGCAAGGACGGGGCCGAGCCGCGCATGTTGCTGCCGATGCTCTGCCGCCGGGGCGACCTGACCAAGGACGACATCGGCGCGATCCGCGTGCAAGACAGCCACAGTTTCGTAGAGGTGGCCGAAGCCTCGGTGCCCGGCCTGCTCGACACGCTCGGCGGCGAAATGACGCTGGAAGACGGCGTGGTGCTGACCAAGTTGGACAAGGCCCCGGACCTGCCGCGCGGCCCCAAACCCGGCGGCAAACGCGGCCCGAAACCCGGCGGTTTCAAAGGCGACCGCGGCCCGCGCAAGCCGCGCGGCGATTACGACCCGGATGCCGCCCCCGCGCCGCGCAAACCCCGCGCGAAATCCAGCGACGGCCCCGGTGCTGCGTCTTTCGACAAGCCGAAATACGACAAGCCCAAGTTCGATAAACCCCGCGCGCCCAAGGGCGAACGCCCGCCGAAGTCACACAAGACCGAGCGTAGCCCGATGAAACCCGGCGCGACGCCCAAGCCCAAATCGGGCGGCGACACGAGCGGCAAGCCCAAGGCAAAGGCCGTTTGGAAAAAGGAAAAGCCCGCGGGCGCTGCGCCGCGCAAGGGCAAAGGCAAACCGACCACCTCGGCCACCACGCCGGGCGGCGAAAAGACCTACAAACGGGCCTCCGACCCGTCCAAACGCTTCACCCCGCCGAATAAGATTGGCAAACAGGGCGGCAAGGGTGGCCCGAAATCGAAGTAAGACCAAACGCCGGGGCCTCACCCCGGCGTTTTTGCATCCGGCGCAATTTCTTCAAAGAAATCGCCCCCTCTGGCCTCACCGAAGGGGGCAAACTGGCACTACTGGATCTTGCCTATTCGCGGTGTTCTTGGAACAGTTTACCCCGCCTTTGCGCGGGCTTCATTCGTGGGCTCGCCCACCCGTAAAGAAAGGTTTGCCCCATGGACGGCAATTTCAACGAGAACGACATCTCCCGCGTTGTCGAAGCCGACCGCGCGCATATCTGGCACCACCTGAGCCAGCACAAACCCTATGAAACCACCGACCCGCGCATCATCGTCGAAGGCAAGGGAATCCGGGTCTGGGACCAAAAGGGCAAAGAACACCTCGACGCCGTCTCGGGCGGGGTCTGGACGGTCAACGTCGGCTATGGCCGCGAGAGCATCGCCAATGCGGTGCGCGACCAATTGATCAAGCTGAACTATTTCGCCGGTTCCGCAGGCTCGATCCCCGGCTCCCATTTCGCCGAGAAATTGCTCGACAAGATGCCGGGTCTTGACCGCGTCTACTACTGCAACTCCGGCTCCGAGGCGAATGAGAAAGCCTTCAAAATGGTCCGCCAGATCGCGCACAAGCGCTACGGCGGCAAGAAGCACAAGATCCTCTACCGCGACCGCGACTACCATGGCACCACGCTTGGCTGTCTCTCGGCGGGCGGTCAGGACGAGCGCAATGCGCAATACGGCCCCTTCGCACCGGGCTTCGTGCGGGTGCCGCATTGCCTTGAATACCGCAGCTTTGAACAGGACGGCGCGCCGCAGGAAAACTACGGTGTCTGGGCCGCCGATCAAATCGAAAAGGTGATCCTCACCGAAGGCCCCGAAACCGTGGGCGCGCTCTGCCTCGAACCGGTCACAGCAGGCGGCGGCGTGATCTGCCCGCCCGAGGGCTATTGGGAGCGCGTGCAGGAAATCTGCCGCAAATACGACATCCTGCTGCACATTGACGAGGTTGTCTGCGGCGTGGGCCGCACCGGCACATGGTTCGGCTATCAGCACTACGGCATCCAGCCCGACATGGTGACCATGGCCAAGGGCGTCGCCTCGGGCTATGCCGCCATCGCCTGTCTGGTGACGACCGATGCGGTCTTCGATATGTTCAAGGACGATGCCAGCGATCCGCTGAACTATTTCCGCGACATCTCGACCTTTGGCGGCTGCACCGCGGGGCCGACCGCGGGCATCGAAAACATGAACATCATCGAGCGTGAGAACCTGTTGGAGAACACCACCAACATGGGCCACTACATGCTGGAGCAGCTGCACGCGCTGGCCGACAAGCACAAGGTGATCGGCGACGTGCGCGGCAAGGGGCTGTTCTTGGGCGCTGAACTGGTGACGGACCGCGACAGCCGCGCCCCTGTTGAGGAAAAGCGCATTCAGGCCGTGGTGGGCGATTGCATGGCCCAAGGGGTGATCATCGGCGCCACCAACCGCTCCCTGCCCGGCAAGAACAACACGCTGTGTTTCTCGCCCGCGCTGATCGCCACCCGCGATGATATTGATGAGATCATCACGGCGGTCGATGGCGCCTTGGGCCGGGTCTTCACTTCGGCGTAAAACCGCGTCTTGCGGCATGCGACAGGCGGCATCGGTTGACCCGGTGCCGCCTTCGTCTATCTAAACCCCTGTCTTGCCCGAACATGACATCGCACCGAAAGATCGCCGCGGATCGAAACCCGCGGGATTTTTCTGAAAATGTAACGCCTTCGCGGGAACCTCTTCCAATCCCCCCGCGTTGGCAAATGAGTAAACTGGGAGAAAGACATGAAGAAGTTTCTTATCGCAATTCCGATGATCGCCGGCCTCGCCGCTTGTGACGGCACCACCTCCAACCAAGGTGCTCTGACTGGCGCGGCTCTCGGAGCTGCCACCGGTGCTGCCGTTTCAGGCGGTGACGACAAGGTTCAAGGCGCAATCATCGGCGGTCTCGCAGGTGCGGCGGCTGGCAACTACATCGGCCAGACACAGTCCGGCAAATGCGTTTACCAGAACGCCAACGGCCAGCGTTACACCGCAGCTTGCCCATAAACGGCTGACATCGCGCGATTTCGCGTTATCGGGGCTTCGACCATTGGTCGGAGCCCTTTTTCGTTTCCGCTTCTCCCCTCACCTTGGCACCGGCATGAATTGATCCTAACAGGGATCAAGCGCCCCAAGGGCGCGGGGAGGAACCATGACCACAATAAGCGATATCGCGATCTTGCTGATCGCGGCCTTCGGCGCGGGGGTGTTGAACACCATCGCCGGGGGCGGCACCTTTCTGACCTTTCCCGCGCTGGTCTTTACCGGCATGCCTCCCGTGGCCGCCAATGCGACCAGCGCCGTGGCGGTGTTTCCGGGCTACCTTGCAGGCGCTCTTGGCTTTCGCAACGAGCTTGGCCGCTTCGACCGCCGCACGCTGCTGCGGCTGTGCCTCATCACGCTGTCGGGCGGGGTGGTCGGTTCGGGCTTGCTCCTGATCTCTTCCAACGCGGCCTTTTCCGTTGTCGTGCCTTTCCTACTGCTCGCGGCAACGCTGGTGTTTCTGCTGGGCGACCGCATCCGTACCTTCGCGGCCGCCCGTGCCCGCGCCGTGACACCCCAAGGCGCGCTCGGCCTCTTTGCGGTCAGTGTCTATGGCGGCTATTTCAACGGGGGTTTGGGCATCGTTCTGCTGGCCCTTTTCGCGCTTTGGGGGATGACCGATCTGCACGGGATGAACGGCCTCAAGACCGGGCTGAGCTTCGTGCTCTCCTCGATCTCCGTGGCGGTCTTTGCCTTGGCCGGTCTGGTTGCATGGCCGCAGGCGCTGCTGATGATGCTGGCGGCCACGGCGGGCGGCTATGCCGGGGCGCCCTTGGCGCGGGCCTTGCCGAAAGAGACCGTGCGCTGGCTGATCGCCGCCATCGGGTTCGGCATGAGCGCGGTGTTTGTCTGGCGGCTCGGGGCGGGCTAACCCACCACCCGCGCCGCGCCGCTTTCGGGATCGAAATGCACCAAGGGGTGGGTCGCCCGTTCGATCCGGCCCAGCCCCATGTCATCGCACAATAGCGCAACCGGCCCCGAAATCGCCCGCGCGAGTGCCACCTCCAGCGGCTCCCCCACTGCATGGGTCAGCGTATGGACCGCGCGGCCCATTTCCAGATCAGCCCCCGCCAGCGTGCCATCGGCCAAGGTCAACCGGCCCTCGGCGCGATACACCTCCCGCCCATTGAGGGTGAAGCCCGTGATATCCGACCCCGCCGTCGCCATGGCATCGCTGACAAGAAAAATGCCCGAAGGTTTGGCCGCCAGCGCGTTGCGCATGGAGGCGGGATGCACATGGATGCCGTCGGCGATCAGCCCGGCATGCACCCCATCCCGCGACAGCGCCGCCCCGACCAGCCCCGGCGCGCGGTTGCCCATCTGGCTCATCGCGTTGAACAGATGGGTGACGCAGGTCGCGCCCGCGTCGAAGGCCGCCACGCAGGTCTCGTAATCCGCATCGCTATGGCCGAGCGAGACCACGACCCCCGCCTCGGCCATCGCGGCGATCTGCGCGGTGCTGGTATTCTCTGGCGCGGCGGTGACCATGAGATTCGGCAGACGCGCGGCGGCGCGTAGGATCAGGGCGAGGTCGGCCTCACGCATCGGGCGGATCAGCGCCCCGTCATGCGCGCCCTTGCGCGAAAGCGCCAGATGCGGTCCCTCCAGATGCAGCCCGATGATGCCCGGCACCCCTTCTGCGATGGCGTCGACAGCGGCCTCTATGGCGGCTTCGGTCTTGTCGGGCGTGTCGGTGATCAGGGTGGGCAGCAGCGCTGCGACACCGGTGCTGCGATGCGCGTTGGCCATGCGCCGCAGGGTCACCACATCGGGGCTGTCGTTGAACATCACCCCGCCGCCGCCGTTGACCTGAAGATCGACGAAACCGGGGCAGAGCACGCCGCCCGCCATAGGCTCCGCCACGATGCCCTGCGGCACCTCTTCGGCGGTGAGGATGCGGCGGCTGCCGTCCTGCATCTGCGCCAGCACCTTGCCGGGGTGCAGCCGCTTGCCGTCGTGGATCTGGGCCTCGGTGAAAACCTTCGCGATCTCGCTCATCACAGAACCTCTTCCGCCGCGGCCTTGCAGGCCAGATGAAACGCCCCGTCGAGCGCCGTGCCCCGCGCCGCGATCCGGCCTGCCAAATGGTCTTCCGGCAAGTACGGCGCATAATGCGGGCCGACCCCGCCGAGCAGACAGAGCGGATCGCCGGGCGCGAAATCCAGCGTCTTCAACGCGCGGGTGTAATAGGCCGCGCCCTCCCGCATCAACGCCTGCGCGTGATGGTCCCCGGCCTCAGCCGCCGCGATGACCTTGGGCGCGAATGCCGCGTAATCCCCCGGCTGCGCCGTCAGGCTAAAGGCCACGAAAGCCTCAGGATCATCTGCGAAATCCGCCATCAAAGCGCGGGTCAGGTTGCTGTGGGGCAACACCCCATCATGACATTGCAACGCCAGATCCAGCGCGCCGCGGCCCAGCCAAGCGCCCGATCCCTGATCCGCCAGATGAAACCCCCAACTGCCGACATAGCGAAACGCCGTGCCATCCGTGGCGGCCACGATCGTGCCGGTGCCGATGGCCAAGACCCAGCCCGCCGCGCCTTCGCCAAGCGCGCCGACCACGCAGGCGGGGCGGTCATCCTCCGCGATGATCCGGGCATAGGGCAGCGCCGCGCGCAGCCGCGCTGCGTCCCGCGCGACGTTCATCCCGGCGAGGCCGAGAAAGGCGGTGGCCCCGGCAAGCGCCTCGGCAGGCAGCCCCGCCGAGGCCGCCGCCGCTTCGACCGTGGTGCGGATATTGATCAGGGTCTGATCCGGGTCATTGCCGATATTGGCCCGCCCGCCAGAGGCCCGGCCAAGGATGCCACCGCGCTGCGTGCCGATGGCCGCACGGCAGCCGGTGCCACCGCCGTCTACGGCGATCAAGAGAGGGGCGGGAATGCTCATGCAATAATTCTAGGCGAGGGGCCGGGCGAACGGAAGTGCGGGCGCGGCCCCGGGGATAAATTCGGCAAGCCGTAATGCCAGATTGAACTCCCCCTAAGGCCAGCCTAACCTTCGCCCCATGGCCCTGCCCGTCGAAACCTTTTTCCTGCGCCCCGATGCGCAAGGCACCCTGCAACAGCAGATCCAGCAGATGATCGCCCAAGGCATCCTCTCGGGTCGGTTCCAGCGGGGGGAGAAGCTGCCTTCGACCCGCAGGCTCGCCGCGCATCTCGGCGTCAGCCGGATCACCGTGACCATCGCCTATACCGAGCTTTTGGCGAATGATTACCTTACCTCGCGCGGGCGGTCTGGCTATTTCGTCTCGGACAACGCGCCCGCCCCGCCCGCTTTCGCCCCCCGGGCCGAGGCGGAGGACGCCATCGACTGGACCCGCGCCATCGGGCAGCGGTTCAGCGCCAATGGGTTGGCCGCCAAACCGCAGGATTGGGCCAGCTACCGCTACCCGTTCATCTATGGCCAAGCTGACCCGACGCTCTTTGATCACGCCAACTGGCGGCTTTGCGCCTTGCAAGCCCTCGGCCAGCGCGATTTCACCTCGATGACGACTGATTACTACGATCAGGACGACCCGCAGCTGATCGAGTTCATCGCCCGCCACATCCTGCCCCGGCGCGGCGTCTCGGCCCAGCCCGAGCAGATTCTCATCACCCTCGGCGCGCAAAACGCGCTTTGGCTGACCGCGCAGGTACTGCTGACCCAACGCCGCCGCGCCGTGCTCGAAGACCCGTGCTATCCGGCGCTGAGCGGTATTCTCAGCCAATCCCGCTGCCACATCACGCCCGTGCGGGTGGATCAAGACGGCCTCCCGCCCGAGGCGATCCCCCCCGATACGGATGTGATTTTCGCAACCCCAAGCCACCAATGCCCGACCAATGCGACCATGCCGATGGACCGCCGCCGCGCGCTCTTGTCCCGCGCCCGCGCGCTGGAAGCGCTGATCGTCGAGGATGACTATGAGTTCGAGATGTCCTTTCTCAAACCCGCCTCGCCCGCGCTCAAATCACTCGATGACGAGGGGCGGGTGATCTATGTCGGCAGCTTTTCCAAATCGCTCTTTCCGGGGCTGCGGCTGGGGTATCTGGTGGGGTCCGAACCCTTCATCCGTGAGGCCCGCGCACTGCGCGCCTCGGTCCTGCGGCACCCGCCGGGGCATATCCAGCGCACCGCCGCCTATTTTTTG
>NZ_SZNL01000003.1:148921-249274 GCF_005068605.1 Sulfitobacter sp. 15WGC
TTTTTTGTCGCTTGGCCATTACGACGCCCAGATCCGCCGCATGGGGCTGGCGCTGCACGAACGCCGCCGGGTCATGGACGCGGCGCTAGAGACCCATGGTCTGCGCGTGTCGGGCCGGGGGGCCTATGGCGGATCGTCCTTCTGGATGCGCGCGCCGGAGGGCGTGGACACGGCGGAACTGGCCGAGAACCTGCGCGCGCAGGATGTGCTGCTGGAGCCGGGACATGCCTTTTTCGCCGGGGCCGAGAAGGCCACGAATTACTACCGGCTGGCCTATTCTTCGATCCCCGCCGCGCGGATCGAAGAGGGCGTCGGGCTGATCGCGCAAGAGATTGACCGCCTGCGCTGATCTGGCCTTAGGGCTGGCGCAGTTCTGGCCCTAACCTCGGCCTGCACCTGCCCGTAATTTGCCGATAGCTTTGCCCCATGCCCAAAGGATCGCGCGATGAAAATGACCACCGAAGAAGCCTTCGTCAAAACCCTTCAGATGCATGGGATCGACACGGCCTTTGGCATTATCGGCTCGGCCATGATGCCGATTTCCGACCTCTTCCCCGCCGCCGGGATCACCTTTTATGACGGCGCGCATGAGTGCAATTCGGGCATGATGGCCGATGGCTACACCCGCGCCTCGGGGCGGATGTCGATGATGGTGGCCCAGAACGGGCCGGGCATCACCAATTTCGTGACGCCGGTGAAAACCGCCTACTGGAACCACACGCCGCTTTTGCTGGTGACCCCCCAGGCGGCGAACAAGACCATCGGTCAGGGCGGCTTTCAGGAGGTCGAGCAGATGGCGCTCTTCCGCGACATGGTCGCCTATCAGGAGGAGGTCCGCGACCCCAGCCGCATCGCCGAGACGCTGAACCGCGTGATCCTGCAAGCCAAGCGCCACTCTGCCCCCGCCCAGATCAACATCCCCCGCGATTTCTGGACGCAGGTGATCGACATCGAGTTGCCCGCCATCGTCGAGTTCGAACGCCCCTCGGGCGGGGAGACCGCCATTGCCGAGGCGGCGGAACTGCTTTCGAACGCCAAGTTCCCAGTGATCCTCAACGGCGCGGGCGTGGTGATCGGCGGCGCGATCGACGACGCGCGGCAGTTGGCCGAGCGGCTGGATGCGCCGGTCTGCTGCGGCTACCAGCACAACGACGCCTTCCCCGGTTCGCATCCGCTATCGGTCGGGCCACTGGGCTACAACGGGTCCAAGGCGGCGATGGAATTGATCGCCAAAGCCGATGTGGTGCTGGCGCTTGGCACGCGGCTCAACCCCTTCTCGACCCTGCCGGGCTACGGCATCGACTATTGGCCGCGAGAGGCCAAGATCATTCAGGTCGACATCAACCCCGACCGCATCGGCCTGACCAAACCGGTGAGCGTCGGCATCGTCGGCGACGCGGGCAAGGTGGCGCGCAGCCTCCTCGACCGGCTGAGCGAGAGCGCCGGTGACGCGGGCCGCGAGGAACGCCGCAACCTGATCGCCCAGACCAAGTCGGCATGGGCGCAGGAACTGACCTCGATGGACCACGAAGACGACGACCCCGGCACCACGTGGAACGAGCGCGCCCGCAGCCGCGAGCCGGAAAAGATGTCGCCCCGCATGGCGTGGCGCGCGATCCAGAAGGCGCTGCCGACAGAGGCGATCATCAGTTCCGACATTGGCAACAACTGCGCCATCGGCAACGCCTACCCGACGTTCGAAGCGGGCCGCAAATACCTCGCCCCCGGCCTCTTCGGCCCCTGCGGCTACGGCTTCCCGGCGATCTGCGGCGCCAAGATCGCCTGCCCCGATACGCCCGTCGTGGGTTTTGCCGGGGACGGCGCCTTCGGCATTTCCATGAACGAAATGGTCAGCGTGAACCGCGAGGATTGGCCCGCCGTGACCATGGTGATCTTTCGCAACTACCAATGGGGCGCGGAGAAGCGGAACACCACGCTCTGGTTCGACGACAACTTCGTCGGCACCGAACTGGCGCAGGAGGTAAGTTACGCCGGGATCGCCAATGCCTGCGGGGTCGAGGGGGTGCAGGTCTCGTCGATGGAGGAACTGACCGAGGCCTTGGACCGCGCGATCAAGGCGCAGATGAATGACGGCAAGACCACTTTCATCGAAGTGCTGCTCAACCAGGAACTGGGTGAGCCCTTCCGCCGCGACGCGATGAAGAAACCCGTCTCCGTCGCCGGGATCAGCCGGGATGACATGCGCCCGCAACGGGTCTGAGCCATGGCGCTGGTGCTCGTCGTCAATGCAGGCTCGTCGTCGATCAAGGCGGCGGTCTTTGACGGCGGGCTGTCTGAGACCCTGCGGATTGAAGCGCAGGGCATCAGCCAGTCCGGCGCCCTGCGTGTGGGGAAGGCTCCGGCACGGGCTCTTGCCCTGCCCGATCACCGCACCGCCTTCACCGCCATTCTGGCGGGGCTGCGTGACGCGGGGATCGCGAGCGCCGACCTCAGCGCCGCCGCGCATCGCGTGGTGCACGGCGGCCCGGACTTGGCCGAGACGACGGAAGTCACCCCCGCCGTGCGCGCCGCCATCGCCGCGGCGCAACCGCTGGCCCCGCTGCACAATCCGCATCACCTCAGCGCCATCGACGCCCTTGCCGCACTAATGCCGGAGCTGCCGCAATTCGCCGCTTTCGACACGGGCTTTCACCGCACCAACCCGGACGTGGCGCGCCGCTACGCGCTGCCCGAGAAGTCCGAGACCGCCGCCCTCCGCCGCTACGGCTTCCACGGCATCAGCTACGAGAGCCTCGTGCGGAATTTCACCGCCCAAACCGGCGCCCCCCTGCCCGACCGCCTGCTGGCGCTGCATTTGGGCAATGGCGCGTCGCTCTGCGCGATCCGCGAGGGCCGCTCGGTCGCCACCACCATGGGATTCTCACCCTTGGGCGGGCTGACGATGGGCACCCGCGCGGGAGAGATCGACGCGGGCGCGGTGCTGCATCTGGTGGGCGATCTCGGACTGGAAGCCGCGCAGAGATTGCTGCACCACGAAAGCGGGTTGCTCGGCCTGTCGGGCCAGACCGCCGACATGCGGCAATTGGCGGAAAGCGACAGCGAAAGCGCCCGCTTTGCCCGCAACCACTTTTGCTACTGGATCACCCGTCAGGCCGGGTCGATGATCGCCGCCATGGGCGGGATCGACGGCATCGCCTTCACCGGCGGGATTGGCGAGAACGATTCCGCGGTGAGGGAAAAGGTTCTTGCAAACCTCCGCTGGGCGGGAAATATTCCCTCATGGGTCATCCCCGCCGCCGAAGAGAAACATATCGCGCGCCAAGCGCTTGCCCTGCTGAAAGCCCCCGCCCCCTCATGACGCATTCCCAGCCGCCGCTCGATCTGTCGCCCAAGGTCTCGGACGAGGTCCGCCGCACGACCTGTTACATGTGTGCCTGCCGCTGCGGCATCAACGTGCATATGAAGAAGGGCAAGGTCGCCTATATCGAGGGCAACCGCGACCACCCGGTGAACCGCGGCGTGCTCTGCGCCAAGGGCTCGGCAGGCATCATGCAGCACAATTCCCCGGCGCGGCTGCGCAACCCGATGAAACGCGTGGGCCCCCGCGGCTCGGGCGAATTCGAGGACATCAGCTGGGCCGAGGCGCTTGAGATCGCCAC
Organism: Sulfitobacter sp. 15WGC; assembly: GCF_005068605.1. Classification (NCBI taxonomy): domain Bacteria; kingdom Pseudomonadati; phylum Pseudomonadota; class Alphaproteobacteria; order Rhodobacterales; family Roseobacteraceae; genus Sulfitobacter; species Sulfitobacter sp. 15WGC. Next base: position 152,542 of record NZ_SZNL01000003.1, read on the forward strand.
CGGCTGGCTGGAGCCGCTGCGCCGCGAGGCGCCAGAGAAACTCGCCTTCTTCACCGGGCGCGACCAGTCGCAAAGCTTCACCTCCCTCTGGGCGCAGGCCTTCGGCACGCCGAATTACGCCGCCCACGGCGGCTTTTGCTCGGTCAACATGGCGACGGCGGGCATCTACACCATGGGCGGCGCCTTTTGGGAGTTCGGCCAGCCTGATTGGGACCACACCAAGCTCTTCATGCTGTTCGGCGTGGCCGAGGATCACGACAGCAACCCGATCAAGATGGGACTGGGCAAGCTCAAGAAACGCGGCGCGCGGGTGATCGGGGTGAACCCCATCCGCACCGGCTACAACGCCATCGCCGACGATTGGGTCGGCATCACGCCCGGGACCGACGGGCTGTTCATCCTGTCACTGATCCACTGTCTGATGAAGGCCGGGCGCATCGATCTCGACTACCTCGCGCGCTACACCGACGCGCCGGTGCTGCTGAACGGGGACCCGAAGTCGCCCGAGTTTGGCCTGCAACTGCGCGACGCGGACGGCAAAGCGCTCGTGATCGACCGCAAGACCCGCAAGCTCACCCCCTTCGACCAGCCCGGCGTGCGCCCCGACCTATCGGCTACCTACCGCGCGGGCGGGATCACCCACCGCCCGGTGTTCCACCGGATGGCCGAAGAATACCTCGGCGAGGACTACACCCCCGAGGCCGTGGCCGAGCGCTGCGGCATCCCCGCGCCGCGCATCCGCGCCATCGCCGCCGAACTGGCGCGCGTGGCCTTCGACGAGGCCTTCGAGATCGACCAGCCCTGGACCGATTTCCGCGGCGAGCGTCACGAGAAGATGACCGGCCGCCCGGTGTCCTTCCACGCCATGCGCGGCATCTCAGCCCATGCCAACGGCTTCCAGACCTGCCGCGCGCTGCATGTGCTGCAGATCATCCTCGGCACCGTGGAAGTGCCCGGCGGCTTCCGCTTCAAACCGCCCTACCCCAAGCCCGCCACGGCGCATCCCAAACCCCATTGCAAGGCCACGCCCGGCGGGCCGCTCGACGGGCCGCATCTGGGTTTCGTGCAAGGCCCCGACGATCTGGCACTGTGCCCCGATGGCAGCCCCGCGCGGATCGACAAGGCCTTCACATGGGAGAACCCGATGTCGGCCCATGGGCTGATGCATATGGTGATTTCCAACGCCCATGCGGGCGATCCCTACAAGATCGACACGCTGTTTCTTTATATGGCCAATATGTCGTGGAACTCCTCCATGAACCCCGGCGGGGTGATGGAGATGCTGACCGATACGGATGAGAACGGCGACTACGTGATCCCGCGCATCATCTATTCCGACGCTTATTCGTCTGAGATGGTGGCCTATGCCGACCTGATCCTACCCGACACGACTTATCTGGAGCGTCACGATTGCATCTCGCTCCTCGACCGTCCGATCAGCGAGGCCGACGCCGCCGCCGACGCGATCCGCTGGCCTGTGGTGGAACCCAACCGCGACGTGCGTGGCTTCCAATCGGTGCTCTGCGATCTTGGCGCGCGGCTGGACCTGCCCGGTTTCGTGACCGAGGACGGTAGTCAAAAGTACCGCGACTACGCCGATTACATCACCAACCACGAACGCCGCCCCGGCATCGGCCCGCTGGCCGGCTTTCGCGGGGAGGACGGCAACCAGAGCGGCCGCGGCGCCCCGAACCCTGACCAGATCGCGCGCTACATCGAGAACGGCGGCTTCTCGACCCACCACATTCCCGCCGAGGCGCAGTACTACAAGCCGTGGAACGCCGCCTATCAGGACTGGGCCGTGGGCATGGGGATTTACGACGCACCGCAACCCTATCTCTTCTCGCTCTACGTGGAGCCGTTGCGCCGCTTCCAGCTGGCCGCCGAGGGCCACGGCGACCGTCAGCCCCCGGACCACCTGCGCGAGCGCATCAAGCAGTGCATGACGCCGCTACCCCATTGGTACGAAAGCGACCCCGAGGGCACACAGGGCTACGATGTTCACGCCCTCACCCAACGCCCCATGGCGATGTACCATTCATGGGGCAGCCAGAACGCCTGGCTGCGGCAGTTGCACGGGCACAACCCGCTCTACCTGCCCAGCGCGATCATGCGCGCGAAGGGTCTGAAGGACGGCGATTGGGCGCGCGTCACCTCCCCGCATGGGGGGATCACCGTGCCGGTGATGGAGATGGCCGCGCTGAACCCGCATACCGTCTGGACATGGAACGCCATCGGCAAGCGCAAAGGCGCATGGGCGCTGGACCGCGACGCGCCGGAGGCGACGAAGGGCTTCCTGCTGAACCACCTGATCCACGAGCTTCTGCCGCCCAAGGGCGACGGCCTGCGCTGGTCGAACTCCGACCCGATCACCGGACAGGCCGCGTGGTTCGACCTCAAGGTCCATATTGAAAAGACCGCGGCCCCTGCCGAGGCACAACCGGAGATCCCGCCGCAACGCTCGCCTGTTCCGCCCGCGCCGCGCGACATCGCGTGGAAGGTGGGCAAATGACCCCCTTCGCCCCGCGCGCCGTGAGAACGACCCTTCAGGACCGCCAGACATGACCACGCTTCCGCAACAGACCGACCGTAAACTCGGCCTCGTGATCGACCTTGATACCTGCGTCGGCTGTCATGCCTGCGTGATCTCCTGCAAAGGATGGAACACCGAGAACTACGGCGCGCCGCTGTCGGACCAAGACGCCTATGGCGGCGACCCGTCGGGCACCTTCCTCAACCGGGTGCACAGCTACGAGGTCCAGCCCGAGGCGGGCGCGGCGCAACTGGTCCATTTCCCCAAATCCTGCCTGCATTGCGAGGACGCGCCCTGCGTCACCGTTTGCCCCACTGGCGCGAGCTACAAGCGGGTCGAGGACGGCATTGTGCTGGTCAACGAAAGCGATTGCATCGGCTGCGGCCTCTGCGCCTGGGCCTGCCCCTACGGTGCGCGCGAGATGGATCAGGCGGCCGGTGTGATGAAGAAATGCACCCTCTGCGTCGACCGTATCTACAACGAGAACCTGCCGGAAGAAGACCGCCAACCCGCCTGCGTGCGCACCTGCCCCGCGGGCGCACGGCATTTCGGCGATCTGGGCGATCCCGACAGCGCTGTCAGCCAGCTTGTGGCCGAGCGTGGCGGCGTGGACCTGATGCCCGAGCAGGGCACCAAACCGGTCAACAAATACCTGCCGCCGCGCCCGCGCGACACGCTTGGCCCTCCCGAGGGCGAGATCGACGTGCTGGCCCCCTTCCTCGCCCCAGTGGACGAAGGGCCGAAGGGTTTTCTCGGCTGGCTCGACCGCACTTTGGAGAAGCTCTGATGCATCCGGCGCCTTCCGTTATTCTGTTCAGCAGCCTGTCGGGCATGGGATTTGGCCTGCTTGCGTGGCTCGGGATCGGCCTGCCTGCGGTGACCGGCTGGGTGGCTTTCGTCTTCTTCGCGCTGGCCTATCTCTTGGCCGTGGGCGGGCTCATCGCCTCGACCTTCCACCTTGGCCACCCGGAGCGTGCGCTCAAAGCCTTCACCCAATGGCGCAGCTCTTGGCTCAGCCGGGAGGCTTGGGCCTCGGTCGCGGCCTTGCTGACCATGGCCGCCTATGGCGCGGGGCTGGTGTTTTACGACACGCGGCTTTGGCCCTTGGGGGTGATCGGTGCGGCGCTGTCGCTGCTGACGGTGCTGACCACGGCGATGATCTATACCCAGATGAAAACCGTGCCGCGCTGGCATAGCGTGATGACGCCGCTGAATTTCCTGTCGCTCAGCATCGCGGGCGGTGCCCTGCTGGCGGGGCAGGTGACGGCGGCGATGATCCTGCTGGCGCTGGCCGGGGCGGTGCAGATCGCCACATGGTGGCGCGGGGATCGGGCGCTTGCGGCCTCAAACAGCGATATCGCGACGGCGACGCGGCTGGGGCCGCAGGGCAGCGTCCGCGCCTTCGACCCGCCCCATACTGGCAACAACTATCTGCTACGGGAATTCGTCTATCAGATCGGGCGCAAACATGCGCTGAAGCTGCGGGTGATCGCGATTGCGCTGATGGTGCTGCTGCCGCTTCTGCTGTTGCTCTCGCCCGTGTTTCACCACCTTGCCGCCGGTCTTGCGGTGCTCAGCCATGCGGCAGGGGTGCTGACCGCGCGCTGGCTGTTCTTTGCCCAAGCCGAACATGTGGTCGGCTTCTATTACGGCAAACGCTGAACGCAAAAGAGGGGGTGTCTCCACCCCCTCTTCGTATCGACCAACCTGTTTACAGTAGGCTTAGTTCATCAAACCCGCATGGCGCAGGGCCGCATCGACCAGTTCCTTGGTCGGGTCGGTCAGTTCCGTGAGCGGCAGACGCACCTCGTCCGAGCAGAGGTCGAGCCGCGACATGGCGTATTTCACACCCACAAGCCCCGGTTCGGTAAAGATCGCCTTGTGCAGCGGCATCAGACGGTCTTGAAGCTCCAACGCTTTGGCATAATCGCCCTCAAGACAGGCGGCCTGCATCTGCGCCACAAGGCGCGGCGCGACATTGGCGGTGACCGAGATACAGCCAACGCCGCCTTGGGCGTTGAACCCATGCGCCGTGGCGTCTTCGCCGGAGAGTTGGCAGAAATCCGGGCCGCAGGTGATGCGCTGATCGCAGACACGGGCCAGATCGCCGGTGGCGTCCTTGACGCCGACGATGCGCGGCAGTTGGGCCAGTTCGCCCATCGTTTCGGGCATCATATCCACCACCGAACGGCCGGGGATATTGTAGATGATGATCGGCAACTCACAGCAGTCATGCACGGCAGTGAAATGCGCCACCAACCCGCGCTGCGTCGGCTTGTTGTAATAGGGCGTCACCACCAGCAGCGCATCCGCGCCGACCTTTTCGGCGTGACGGGCAAGGCGGATGCTTTCGACCGTGTTGTTCGACCCGGCGCCCGCGATGACCGGAATGCGGCCCGCGACGGCTTTGACCACCTCTTCGACGACGGTCTCATGCTCGGCATGGCTCAGCGTTGGGGATTCGCCGGTGGTGCCGACGGGGACAAGCCCGCTCGACCCTTCGCCGATGTGCCATTCGATAAGTTTCTTGAGCGTATCCAGATCCAGCGCGCCGTTGCGAAACGGCGTGACGAGGGCAGGCAGAGAGCCTTTGAACATGTGCACGCTCCTTAATAAGTGCTGGCCGGTGGAAAACCGGACTGGATGAGGGCTTTTGCGGGCGCTACGGTTTGATAAACGGCGCCCGAGCCATATGTTGCAAGGCTCTAGCCTCGGAGACGTGGGAAATGCAAGCGATGACGCGCCTGATGGCGATCCTCATGAGTGTTTTTATCCTGACCGTGCCTGCGGAGGCGCAGCGGCCACGGCCTTTGGGCTGGGCGATGGATGCGATGCGCAGCGGCAATTGGGACGCCGCCGCGGCGCTGGCTGCCCGTGACGGGCAAGTCGCCGCCGATGTGATCGAATGGCACCGGCTGCGCGCCGGGCGCGGCACCTATGCCGACACGCGCGATTTCCTGAACCGCAGACCCGACTGGCCCGGTGAGGCTTATTTGCGCCGGCAGAGCGAAGCGGCGGTCATCAAACAGGGTGAGAGCGAGATACTGGATTTCTTCTCGGCCATGGCCCCGCAGACCCCGCGCGGCGTGCTGGCCCATGCGGAGGCGCTGATCAACAGCGGCCAGCGCGGTGAGGCCGAGGCGAACCTCGTTCTGGCGTGGCGCACCATGCCGATGAACGCCAGCAGTCAGGCCCTTTTCACCGAGGCGCATGGCAGCCTTCTGGCCCCGCACCACGCGGCCCGGCTGGAAGAGATGCTCTGGCAGCGCGAACATTCCGAAGCGCGGCAGATGTTCGATCTGGTCTCAAGCGCCGATAGGGCGCTGGCGGAAACCCGCATCGCCCTGCAAAAGCTGGAAAGCGACGTGAACGCCAAGATCGACGCGCTCCCCGCCTCCAAATCCGATGCGCCGGGGCTGGCGCATGACCGCTTTGAATGGCGCATCCGCAAGGGGCTGCGCGAAGATGCCAAGGATCTGATGCTGGCGCGCTCGACCTCGGCTGTGGCTCTCGGCCAGCCCCCCAGATGGGCCAACCGTCGCCGGGCCTTGGCGCGGGATGAAATGCGCAATGGCGATGCGCAGAGGGCCTACCGGCTGGCGTCGCAGCATTTTCTGACCGATGGCTCGAATTATGCCGATCTCGAATGGCTCTCGGGCTATATCGCGCTGCGGTTCTTGGACGATCCCACCACCGCTCTGGGCCATTTCCAGAACCACGACAACGCCGTGGAATCCCCCATCAGCCAAGGCCGCGCGGGCTATTGGCAGGGCCGCGCGTTAGAGGCGATGGGCGATGCTGAGGGCGCGGCGAAAGCCTATGCCATGGGGGCGGAATACCAAACCTCCTTCTACGGGCTGCTGGCCGCCGAACGGGGCGGCATCCCCTTTGACGAAAAGCTCGCGGGCCCGGCACCTGATCAGGACTGGCGCACCTCTCCGCTGGCCCGTGCGCCCCTGTTCGAGGCCGGACTGCTGCTGCAAGCCTCGGGCGAGCTGTCCGCCGCCGAGCGGTTCTGGACCCATTTGGCCGAGCAACTCGTCCCCGAAGACATCGCCCTGCTGGGGCAAGCCGCCATCGACGTGGGCCAGCCGCATATCGCGGTGATGATCGGCAAACGCGCCGCGCAGCGGGGGCTGGAGGTGCCCGCCCCCTATTACGCGCTGCACAGTCTGGTGGAGAAAGACCTGCCGATGGCGACCGAGATGACCCTCGCCATCGCGCGGCGTGAAAGCGAGTTTGACCCGAACGTGCAAAGCGGCGTCGGCGCGCGCGGCTTGATGCAGATCATGCCCGCCACGGCGCGGGATGTGGCGCGCGATCTGGGCATCTCAGGCCAGCACACGACGGACCGGCTGACCGCCGACCCCGATTACAACGCGCGGCTTGGCGCGACCTATCTGTCACAAATGGCTGGGCTTTTCGACGGCAATGTCTCCATGATGTCGGCGGCCTATAACGCGGGCCCCAGCCGTCCGCGCCGCTGGATGTCGACCTATGGCGACCCGCGCAAGGGTGAGATCGACATCGTCGATTGGATCGAGATGATCCCCTTTCGAGAAACGCAAAACTACGTCATGCGGGTGACCGAAAGCCTGCCGGTCTATCGCGCCCGTCTGGGCAAAGACCCGCTGCCGATCCCCTTTAGCGCAGAGTTAACCGGGTCGACGTTGAAGGCGTTCGCGCCATAGGGTGAACAGCCCCGCTGCCACGATCATGCCCGCGCCCAGCACCACGCTGGGGCGCAGCACCTCGTTAAAGACCGACAGGCCGATGATCACGGTAAAGATCAACTGCGTATAGGCGAAGGGCTGCACCGCGCTGGCCTCGGCCACCTCGTAGCAGCGGATCAGCAGCCAATGGCCGGTGACCCCGGTGATGCAAAGCGTGCCCATCAACAGCCAGTTGCCCGGCGTCATCGGCTCCCAAAACCAGATGCCGACCGCCGTCATGACCGCCGCGCCGGTGACGCCCGTCCAAAAGAAACTCGTCGCCGTCGTGTCGCGCCGCGCGACATAGCGGGTCAGCAGGCCATAGACCGCGAACATCGCCGCCCCTGCCAGCGGGATCGCGGCGGCAGGATCCACCACCCGAAGACCGGGTTGCAAGATCACCAGCACCCCGACAAAGCCCACACCAATCGCGGCCCACCGCCGCCAGCCGACTTTCTCGCCCAAGATCGGACCAGACAGCGCCGCCACCAAAAGCGGGTAGCAGGTAAAGACCGCATGGCTCTCCACCAAGCCCAAAATGGTGAAGCCCAGCACCATCATGCAAATCTGCGCCGAGAGCAGCACCCCCCGCAGGATTTGCACCGCGGGCTGTGTCGTGGCGGCGGCGCGGCGGATGCCGCCTGCCTTGCGCATTGCCAGCGCGATCACGAAGGCCGCGAAAAACCAATAGCGGATCATCACCACCATTAGCACGTTGTAGTTCTCGGCCAGATGGCGCGACAGCCCGTCTTGGACGGCGAAGACCATCGTCGTGGCGATCATCAGCATGATGCCGAGCGGGATATTGTTGGACTGGCTCATGCGGGCATCCGCGCCCGGGTCATATGGCGTTTGCGACCATAGCCGGGGATGCGGGAAACCTCAAAACCGCCCGCCGCGAGGGCCCGGCGCACGAAGCCCGCGGCGGTATAGGTGGCGGCACTGCCGCCCGGTGCGGTATGGCGTGCCACCTCGGCCATCAGATCATCGCCCCAAAGCTGGGGGTTCTTGGCCGGTGAAAACCCATCAAGGAACCAAGCATCGGCCTGACCCTGCCATGCGGGCAGGGTTTCGCGCGCGTCCCCGATGATAATCTCGGCCCGCAGGCCGGGCAGTTCCAACACGCCACCCGCGCCATCCCACGCCGCCGTCAGCGCATCGCGCCGCCCGTCGAGCGCGGGAAAGGCCGCATGGGCCTGCGCCATATCCTCGGGCCGCATCGGGTAGGCTTCGAAACTGGTGAAATGCAGCGGCCCGTCATGGCCCGCCCGCATCCAAGCATCCCATGCCAGCAACAGGTTCAACCCGGTGCCAAAGCCAAGCTCGGCAATGTGAAAGCCGGGGCGGAACCTCTCAGGCAGGTCATTTCCTGCCAGAAAGACATAGGCCGTCTCAGCCGCGCCATCTTCCAAGCTGAAGTAGGGGTCATCGAACTGGGTCGAAACGGGCACTTGGCCCGCGCGCCACGTGATCTGGGCATTCTGGTCTGGCACGGCACGTCCTGCTAGAGGGGGAAGAAGTCGCGCAGACACTGCGCAAGCTGGCAGGGAATGGCAATGGTGGATGTAACCGTAAGAGGGGCCGGGATTTTTGGCCTGTCGGTGGCTTGGGCCTGCGTCCGGCGCGGGGCGGTGGTGCGCGTGGTCGATCCGTCAGGACCGGCGGCGGGGGCGTCGGGCGGGATCGTGGGCGCGCTGGCGCCGCATGTGCCGGAAAATTGGAACGCCAAGAAAGCCTTTCAGCTTGAGAGCCTACTCAGCGCCGAAGCCTTCTGGGCCGAGGTCGAGGCTGCGGGCGGTCGCGCGCCCGGCTATATCCGCAGCGGGCGCTTGCAGCCGGTGGCGGATGACGCGGCCCTCGCGCTGGCACGGCAACGGCAGGACACGGCAGCCGCGCTTTGGCAAGGCCGCGCCCGGTGGGAGTTGATCCGCGCCGAGAGCGACGATTGGGCCCCGCAGAGCCCCACGGGCTGGCTGATCCGGGACACGCTAAGCGCCCTCGTCCACCCGCGTCACGCCTGCGCGGCACTGGTCGCGGCACTGGCGGCCAAAGGCGCTGAGATCGTGGCCGAGGCCCCCGATATAGGTCTGACCCTCTGGGCCACTGGGGTCGCGGGGCTGGAGGCGCTGAATGCGGGCCATCCGCGTTTGGTTGGCGCGGGCATCAAAGGGCAGGCCGCGCTCTTGCGGCTGGATCGGGGCGGTGCGGCGCAGCTTTTTGCCGATGGGGTCCATGTGATCCCGCATCTGGATGGCACGATAGCCGTGGGCGGCACGACTGAGCGAGAGTACGACAGCCCCGACAACACCGATGCACAACTCGACGCGGTGATCGCCAAGGCCCGCGCGGCGGTGCCCGCGTTGCAAGACGCGCCGGTCGTCGAACGCTGGGCCGGGCTGCGCCCGCGCAGCCGCAGCCGCGCGCCGATGCTGGGGCCGTGGCCCGGCAAGCCGGGGCATTACATCGCCAATGGCGGCTTCAAAATCGGCTTCGGCATGGCCCCGAAAGTGGCAGAGGTCATGGCCGATCTTCTGCTCGAAGGGCGCGATGCCATCCCCAAGGGTTTCAGGGTCGAGGACAACCTCTAGGCCAACAAAAAACCCCGGCCACTGGCCGGGGTTCACTGTCACTGTCTAAGGTGCGGTTTAGCGCGCGTTGGGCAGGATCACGATCTCGACCCGGCGGTTTTGCGCTTTGCCAGCGGCGCTCAGGTTGCTTGCCACAGGCTGGCTTTCGCCACGGCCGAATGTCTGCAAACGCTGCTGCGGCACGCCGTTGGACAGCAGGATGTTACCCACGGCCTGCGCGCGACGCTCGGAAAGCTGCTGGTTATAGGCCGCTTCGCCATCGCTGTCGGTGTGGCCCACGACTTGCAGGGTGGAGTTCTGATAGATGTTCACGTTCTGCGCCAGCGCGGCCAGATCGTCACGCAGGGCGGGCGATACGCTGGTGCTGTCGGTCGCAAAGAGGATGTCTTGCGGCAGTGTCACGATCAGACGGTCGCCGGTGTTGGTGATCACCACGCGGCTGTCCATCGCGGCGCGCAACTCGGCCTCTTGCTTATCGAGCGAATAGCCGACGCCCGCGCCGATCGTGCCGCCGATCAAAGCGCCTTTCAGCGCGCCTTTGCCGTCACCTTCGGAAATCGCACCGGCAAGGGCCCCGACGCCCGCACCGATCAAAGCGCCATTCTTGGTCCGCTGGTTGGGATCGCCATTGCCCGGCTGCATCGGCTGCGTACAGGCACCCAGTGTCATCGCGCCAGCCAGAGCGGCGGCCAAAGTCATCTTCGAAGAAATCATGTCTACTGCCTTCATGTTTGCGGCCCCGTTCGGGCGGGGCATCTTGACGTGAACGCAATATAGGCACGCAAAGTTCCCAAAAACATTACATATAACCGCTATTCGGCAGAAACCCGCCCAGAGGGAGCTGTTTGCGCCTCTGCCCGTGCCGCCTCGAAGGCGAGCATTGCGCGTTTCACCGGCAGCCCCCAGTGGTAGCCGCCCAAGCCCCCGCTTTTGCGCAGCGCCCGGTGACAGGGGATCAGCCAACTCACCGGATTGCGCCCTACTGCCGTGCCCACGGCACGCACGGCGCGGGGGCTGCCGATGCTCTGCGCGATTTCGGAATAGGTGGTCACCTGCCCTGAGGGGATGCTCAGCAGCGCCTCCCAAACCTTGATTTGAAAGGGCGCACCGATGAGGTAGAGCGGCGCCTTCGCCTCGGGGTCTTTCCGCCGCCCAAAGGCCGCGTCGACCCATGCCTGCAACCGCGCGGGGGCCTCCACGAAATCGGCGAGCGGCCAGCGGCTGCAAAGATCCACCATCGCCGCATCCTCCCCCACTTCCGACGACAGCGCGAGCCCGCAGATGCCCTTGTCGGTGCCCATCACCAGTGTCGGGCCAAAGGGGCTGTCGAACCAACCCCAGTAGATCGTCAGCCCCGCGCCCTTGCGGGCAAACTCACCGGGGCTCATCGCCTCCCAGCGCAGGAAAAGGTCATGCAACCGTCCGCTGCCCGACAGCCCCAATTCATGCGCCGCCGCCAGCGTGGTGAAACGGTCGCGCAGCATGACCTTGGCCTGATCCAGCATCAGATACTGCTGGTATCGCTTCGGCGAGACCCCCACCCAGCGCGAGAAAAGCCGCTGGAAATGCGCGGCGGACATGCCCATCTCGCCCGCGATCCAATCGAGTTGCTTTGGGTCTTCGGCCTCGTCGATCAGGGCGATGGCGCGGCGCATCACCTGATAGTGGTACCCCTGATCTTCGGGCGCGGGAGAGAGCTGTGCGATCTGTGTCATGCCACCAGATTAGCCGCGCCCCTGCCCCCGTGCGACCCGTTTCTTGCGCCATCGCCCCCCAAGCCCCGCCCCCGCTTGCCCTGCCGCGCCATTCATCGCATACCCTGAGCCATGGCCCGCCAACTTGATTATCATACCATCCGCGAGATCTTCGCCCGCTTCCAACAGGCAGAGCCTGAGCCCGAGGGCGAGTTGGAGCATGTGAATGTCTATACGCTCGTCGTGGCCGTGGCGCTGAGCGCGCAATCGACCGATGCGGGCGTCAATAAGGCGACGCGCGACCTGTTCAAGATCGCCGACACGCCGCAAAAGATGCTCGATCTGGGGCTTGAAGGGCTGATCGACCATATCAAGACCATCGGCCTCTACCGTCAGAAGGCCAAGAACGTCATCAAGCTAAGCCAAATCCTGGTCGACGATTACGACGGCGAGGTGCCCAATTCCCGCGCCGCGCTGCAATCGCTGCCGGGCGTCGGGCGCAAGACCGCGAATGTGGTGCTCAATATGTGGTGGGGCCAGCCCGCGCAGGCGGTGGACACGCATATCTTCCGCGTCGGCAACCGCACCGGGATCGCACCGGGCAAGACGGTCGACGCGGTCGAGCGCGCCATCGAAGACAACATTCCCGCCGATTTCCAGCGCCATGCCCATCACTGGCTGATCCTGCATGGCCGCTATCACTGTAAAGCCCGCAAACCCCTGTGCCGCACCTGCATCATCCGTGACCTGTGCCAATACGAGGACAAGACAGAATGACCCAATACGAAGTGGTTGGCATCGGCAACGCCGTCGTCGACGTGATCTCCCATGCCGATGACAATTTCCTTGCCGACAACGGTATCGAGAAAGGCATCATGCAGTTGATCGAGCGTGACCGCGCCGAAGACCTCTATGCCGCGATGCAAGACCGGGTGCAGACGCCGGGCGGCTCGGTCGCCAATACCGTCGCAGGCGCGGGCGCGCTGGGCCTCAAGACCGCCTTTATCGGGCGGGTGCGCGATGATGAGTTGGGCCAGTTCTATGCCAAGGCGATGACCGATATCGGGATCGACTTCGTCAACGCCCCCGTGGCGGAGGGCGAGAACCCGACCTCGCGTTGCATGATCTTCGTCACCCCCGATGGGGAGCGGTCGCTGAACACCTACCTCGGCATCTCGACCGGGCTGACCTCGGCCGATGTGCCGCAGGCGGTGACTGAGAAGGCCAAGCTGATGTTCCTCGAAGGCTACCTCTTTGACCATGAGGCCGGCAAAACCGCCTTTCGCGAGGCCGCGCGGGCCGCGACGGCGGGCGGCGGCATGGCGGGCATCGCCATCTCCGACCCCTTCTGCGTGGAGCGTCACCGCGACGACTTCCTCGCGCTGATCGAAAACGATCTGGGCTATGTCATCGGCAATGAGGCCGAGATTCGCGCCCTTTGGGAAACCGACGACACCGAAGCCGCACTGGCCAAAACCGCCGAGATTTGCCCGCTGGTGGTCTGCACCCGCTCGGGCGACGGGGTCACACTGGTCCGGGGCGCAGAACGGGTCGACGTGCCGGTCGAAAAGGTCGTGCCGGTGGATGCCACGGGCGCGGGCGATCAATTCGCGGCGGGCTTCCTCTATGGCCTTGCCACGGGCCGCGATCTTGAGACCTGTGGCCGCATGGGCAACATCTGCGCGGGCGAAGTGATCCGCCACATCGGCCCCCGCCCCCAGACTGACATCATGGCCCTGTTCAAGGCCGAAGGGCTGGTCTGACTATGATCGAGAACGGTTTTCACGATGTCCCGCCCGGCAAACTGGCCGTGGTGGTGACCCATCTTGAGATGGACGCCAAACCCAGCCTGCGGGAGGTGCCCCTGCCCGAGGGTGTCACCTTTCGGAAGGTCACACCGACGCCCGACTGGTTTCGGGACATTTTCCGGCGTGTCGGGATGGATTGGCTCTGGTACGGGCGGCTCAAACTGGATGACGCGGCCCTCTCTGCGCTGCTGCAAGACCCGGCGCGGGACTTTTATACGCTGACCCGCGATGGCAAGGACGAGGCGCTGCTTGAGTTGAACTTCCCCGAAGATGGCAGCTGCGAATTGGCCTATTTCGGGCTGACCTCTGCACTGATCGGCAGCGGCTCGGGGCGGTATCTGATGAACCAAGCGATCACGCTGGCATGGGAAAAGCCGATCACCCGGCTGCACCTGCATACCTGCACCAACGACAGCCCGCAGGCGCTTGGCTTTTATGTGCGGTCAGGCTTCATCCCGGTGCGCCGTCAGGTTGAGATCGATGATGATCCGCGTCTCACAGGGCTGCTGCCCCGCGATGCGGCACCGCAAGTGCCGCTTATCGAGGCATAAGACTGCCGCCGGATCACCGAACCGGCGTGCACTCCGCCCCTTGGAAACAGGCGATCACCTTATCCACCATGGCAGGCTTCGGAGAGCCGAAAAGGTCGCCCCCGCAGGGATTGCTTTCCAACGCATAGGCCCCATCCGGCTTGCGTTCGAGGAAGGCCAGAACATCCCCCTCTTCGGCAGAGCCGCACCAAGGGCCAAAACACTGAACGTTGAGCGTCAAGGGCTGGTCAAAGGGCACGTCAAAGCCCCCTTCGGATAGCGCCTTGCCGCTGATCTGCGCCCGGATCGGCGTCTCTTCGGGCGGATTGATCCCGATGGTGCCGCCCTTTGGCAGGGCGCTGGCGTCAAAGGTCAGACGCCCCTGCACCACGACATAACTTTCCTCGGCCTTGGCCGCGCGTTGATAGGTCGCCTCGACCGAATGGGGCAGACAACTGAGCGCAAGAGCGGGCAGCGGGGCCAAAGTGGCGAGGGCGCAGGCGATGATCCGTGTCATAACTTCTCCTCAAACTCTTCAAGAACCGCCGCATAGACCGCACGTTTGAACGGCACGATATGCGCGACCAGTTGATCTGCGGGCATCCAGCGCCATTCGGAGAATTCAGGCTCAGCCGTCTGGATATTGACCTGATCGTCCTGCCCCAGAAAACGCATGAGGAACCATTTCTGTTCCTGCCCCCGGTAGCGGCCCTTCCAAATGTTGGGCACCAGTTCATGGGGCAGATCATAGGGCAGCCAGCTTGTCGTCTCGGCTTCGACCCGCACCAGATTGCTGGGGATGCCGGTCTCTTCCTCCAACTCACGCAGGGCCGCATCGCGCGCGGCCTCGCCCTTGTCGACCCCGCCTTGGGGCATCTGCCAAGCGTCCTGATCCCGGTCGCGCCGCTGGCCGACAAAGACCTCCCCCTCGGCATTCACCAGCATCACGCCGACGCAAGGGCGGTAGGGCAGTTTGGCAATCTCTTCGGGGGTCATGGGGGCAGGTCTCCTGAATGGCGTTCATTTGGGAGTTAGCACGACCAAGGCGCGGCTCAAAGCGATCACATCGCGGCTATGACGTTTCGCCAGCGACATCGTTGACGCGGCGTTTCGCGTGACTTGCCCTGCCGTTTCCGATGGTGTCACAGTGACCCAGCCCACCCAGAAAGGTAAAGCCATGTCCGACTATCCCCACCTGCTTGCCCCGCTCGACCTTGGTTTCACCACGCTGAAGAACCGGCTGTTGATGGGCTCGATGCACACCGGGTTGGAGGAGACGGGCGATTGGAACCGCGTGGCGGAGTTCTATGCGGCACGGGCGCGGGGCGACGTGGGGCTGATGGTCACGGGCGGCATCGGGCCGAACCGCGAAGGCGCCGTGGCCCATGGCGCGGCGATGATGGTCAGCCAGAAGGACGTGGATAACCACAGCATCATCACCCAGCGGGTGCATGAGGCGGGCGGCAAGATCGCCATGCAGATCCTGCACGCGGGCCGCTATGCCTTCACGCCTGAATGCGTGGCCCCGAGCGCGGTGAAATCCCCGATCTCCATGTTCGCGCCCAAGGCGTTGGACGAGGAAGGCATTGAGAAACAAATCAGCGACATCGCCGCCTGCGCCCTGCGCGCCCGCGAGGCGGGCTACGACGGGGTCGAGATCATGGGCTCCGAGGGCTATTTCCTGAATCAGTTCCTCGTCACCCACACCAACAAGCGCGAAGACCGCTGGGGCGGGTCTTACGAGAACCGGATGCGCCTGCCGCTGGAAGTCGTGCGCCGCGTGCGCGAGACGGTGGGCGAGGATTTCATCCTGATCTACCGGCTGTCGATGATCGACCTCGTGCCCAACGGCTCGACCTTCGAAGAAGTCGTGCAACTGGCCCAAGAGGTCGAGAAGGCGGGCGCCAATATCATCAACACCGGCATCGGCTGGCACGAGGCGCGCATCCCCACGATCGCCACCTCGGTGCCGCGCGCGGCCTTTGCATGGGTCACGAAAAAGCTGATGGGCAAGGTGGGCATCCCGCTCATCACATCGAACCGGATCAACACGCCGCAAGTGGCCGAAGAAGTGCTGGCCGAAGGCTGCGCCGACATGGTCAGCCTCGCCCGTCCGATGCTGGCCGATGCCGATTTCCTCGCCAAGGCGAAGGCCGGTCAGGCCGACCAGATCGCCCCCTGTATCGCCTGCAACCAAGCCTGCCTCGACCATACCTTCGGCGGCAAGATCTCCACCTGCCTCGTGAACCCGCGGGCGTGTTACGAGACGGAGTTGCGGATCGAACCCGCCGCAAGCCCGAAATCCATCGCCGTTGTCGGCGCCGGGCCTGCCGGGCTCTCGGCAGCGATCACGGCGGCGGAGCGGGGCCACAAGGTCACCCTCATGGACCGCGCCTCCGAGATCGGCGGGCAACTCAACCTCGCCAAACAAGTCGCGGGGAAGGAGGAGTTCTGGGGCCTCGTCGACTGGTACCGCACCATGCTCGAGGTCCACGGCGTGACCGTGCAGCTTGAGACCGAAGCCACGAGCGAGGCGCTCTCAGGCTTCGACGAGGTCGTCATCGCCACCGGCGTCGTGCCGCGCGACCCGGAGATTCCCGGCCAGAACCGCGGCAACGTGGTCAGCTACATCGACGTGCTGAACGGCACCGCGAAGGTCGGCCAGCGGGTCGCGGTGATCGGTGCGGGCGGGATCGGCTTCGACGTGTCGGAACATCTGGTCCACGACGGCGAGAGCAGCACGATGAACCTGCCTGAATGGATGCGCGAATGGGGCGTTACCGATCCGGGCGCGCACCGCAGCGGCCTCGCCCCCGAAGGGCCGCAACCCCCGGCGCCGGCGCGGCAGATCACCATGCTGCAACGCAAGACCAGCAAGCCCGGCAAGGGTTTGGGCAAGACCACGGGCTGGATTCACCGCGCCTCGCTCACCATGCGCAACGTCAAGATGATCGCCGGCGTGAACTACGAACAGATCGACGACGCGGGCCTGCATATCTCCTTTGGCGAAGCGCGCGAGAACCCCACGGTGATCGAGGCCGACACCATCGTGCTCTGCGCCGGGCAATTGTCCGAGCGCAGTCTCGCTGACGCACTGGAGGCGCGGGGGCAGACCTGCCATGTGATCGGCGGCGCGGATGTGGCGGCGGAACTGGACGCAAAACGCGCCATCAACCAAGGCACACGGCTGGCCGCAGGGCTGTAAGCGAGGGGCGGGCGCTTGGCCCCCTTGCGCCCCGCCCTAGATCGCCGCAGGATTGCCAAAACGATCCAAGGTCTCCATGCCCCTCTGCGTCTTCGACATCTATGAGGACGGCACCGCGCAGGTGCCCTCCGACGACAACCTCACCGGGCCGGGGCGCTACCGCTGGTGGCACTACGACATGGCCGATCCGGCGCTGGCGCCGTGGCTGGCCAAACACCTGCCCGAGATCCCGGCGGGCGCATTGCTACAGCCCGAAACCCGCCCGCGCTGTGATGAATATGACGACGGTCTGATCCTGAACCTGCGCGGCATCAACCTAAACGAAGGGCAACAGGCCGACCAAATGGTCTCCGTCCGGATGTGGGTGACGGATGCGGTGGTGATCACCGTGCGGATGCGCCGGGTCTTTGCCATAGATGAGCTGCGCGCGCTGGCTGCCGAGAACAACGCGCCACCCCGGCCTTCGGCCTTTGTCGAGGCGCTGGTCTCTCGGCTGACCGCCCGGGTGCAGGTCGAAGTGGCGCGGCTGGCGGATCGGACGGCCTTCTATGAGGCCGACCTCGAAGACCACAGCACACCGCCGCCGAAGGAACTGCCGGTGACCCGCCGCAGCGCGATCCGGCTGGAACGCTACCTCGCCCCGCAACGCCACGCGCTGGAGCGGCTGGCCACGCTGGACCTGCCGCTGGTGCCGGACGTCGACGCGATGAAGCTGCGCGAACTGGCCAACCGCACCGCCATCGTGGTCGAGGAATTGGACGCGCTACAGGAACGCATCGTCACGGTGCAGGACGAACACGACAACCAGGTCGCGCAGCGACAGGCGCGGCACAGCTACATGCTCTCCATCGCCGCCGCGGTCTTTTTGCCGCTGGGATTCCTGACGGGGCTCTTCGGCGTCAACGTGGGCGGGATGCCCGGGGTGGACGATCCGCAGGCCTTCGCGATCCTTTGCCTCGCCATGGTCGGCCTCGCCGCCATCATGCTGGCCGTGCTGAAATGGCTGCGCTGGCTGTGACAGGCGGGGAAACGGATTGTTCTGCCGTTTCCATGCCATGAACGATCCCCGCAAAGACCACGGGACTGTCTTGCCTCCGCCCCGATCCTGCCCGAATTGGCGCCCATACCTGACCGCAACAAGATCAATGCGAAGGGACAGGCAATGGACCGCCTTACGGAAATGGAAGCGTTTGCCACTGTGGTGGATCAAGGCGGCTTTACAGATGCTGCCAAGAAGATGGGGATCTCGAAATCCGCCGTTTCAAAGCATGTCTCCTCGCTTGAGGCGCGCTTGGGCGCACGATTGCTGAACCGCACCACCCGCCGCGTCTCGCCCACCGAGATTGGCCTTGCTTACTACGACCGCGCCCGCCGGGTGCTGAACGACGCGGGCGAGGCCGATGCCTTGGTCACTTCGATGCAATCCGCGCCCTCGGGGCTGCTGCGGATTTCGGTCGCGACGGATTTCGGCGTCAATCATTTGTCCCCCGCCCTGTCGGAGTTCTTGCAGGACTTCCCCGATATCACCGTGAACATGGTGCTGAACAACCGCTACGTTGAGTTGATCTCGGAAGGCTTCGACATGGCCGTGCGGATCGGGGAGCTGGAAGACAGCACCCTGCGCGCCCGCAAATTGACCGAGACCACCAAACGCATGATCGCCAGCCCGAAGTATTTCGAGCAATACGGGCGGCCGGAAAAGATCGACGATCTGAACAATCACAAGCTGCTGCATTACTCGAACCAGTCGTCGGGCAACGTGTGGAAACTGACCGCGCCCTCGGGCGAGAAGCGGCAGGTGCGCACCGCCGGTTGGCTGTCGGTCAATGACGGGCAGAGCCTTTTGAACGCCGCGATTTCGGGGCTGGGCATCGCCTACCTGCCGAGCTTCCTCTACGCCGAGGCGATGGAGAAAGGTCTGGTCGAGGACGCGATCCCCGATTTGCCGCTGGAGACGCAGGGCATCTACGCCGTCTATCCGCCGGGCCGTTTCACGCAGCCCAAGGTGCGGGCGTTTATCGACTTTCTGGTGCATGAATTTGCCGAGAAGGGGCCGGCGGACTGGTAACAGCCGCGATTGCCACTTGGCCCGGAATCAAGCCGTAGGCGCCGGGCCATCGCCTGCCCGCCCGGACGGGTAGGCGATTGGGCGAGGCTGGGTACGACCTTGCGAACGCACACAATGGTTGAGCCATAAAGTGGCAACGCCATACCGCCTGATCGCCGACCCGCGGGCAGGCGATGGCCCTCTCACAAGACCACCTTTCCTCTCCCCCACCAGCACGCTATCTCTCTCGCCATGAGCAACATGCGCGAAACCTACGCCCGGCTTGTCGCCGAGGGCAAACTACAGGCCGACCCGGCCCAAGAAACCGTCATGGCCGAGTTCGACCGCATCCGCGATGCGCTGGCCAACCCGCCGAAGAAAAGCTTTTTCCGCAAAGCCCCAGAGCCCCCCAAGGGCCTGTACCTATGGGGCGGCGTCGGGCGCGGCAAATCCATGCTGATGGACATGTTCGTGGCGCATCTGCCAGACGTGCCTGCGCGGCGCGTGCATTTCCACGCCTTCATGCAGGAAATCCACAACGCCATGCATGAGGTCCGCAAGACCGGCGTGGATGACGCTATCGCGCCCGTGGCCCGCGACGTGGCGGAAAGCGTCCGCCTGCTGGCCTTCGACGAAATGCAGATCACCGACATCACCGACGCGATGATCGTGGGCCGCCTGTTCGAGGCGCTCTTCGCCGCGGGCGTCGTGGTGGTCACCACCTCGAACCGCCTGCCCGATGACCTCTACAAAAACGGCATCAACCGCGAGGTTTTCGTGCCCTTCATTGACCTCATCAAAGAGCGGATGGTGGTGCATGAATTGGCCAGCCCGACCGACTACCGCCAAGACCGGCTGGCAGGGTCGCAAGTCTATTTCACACCCGTCAACGCCGAAAGCCGCGCCGCGATGGACGCGGTCTGGGACGATCTTGCAGGGGCCGAGGGCGAACCGCTAACCCTACACGTCAAGGGCCGCGAAGTGACCATACCGCAATATCACAACGGCATGGCCCGCGCCGGTTTTCACGCGCTCTGCGGCCAGCCCTTGGGCGCGGCGGATTACCTCGCGCTGGCGCAGGCGGTGCGGGTACTGCTGCTAGACAACATCCCCACCCTTGGCCGGTCGAATTTTAACGAGGCGAAGCGTTTCGTCACCCTGATCGACGCGCTTTATGAGGCGAAGGTGCGGCTGATCTGCTCCGCCGCCGCCGCGCCGGAAATGCTCTACCTCGAAGGTGAAGGCACCTTTGAATTTGAGCGTACAGCCTCCCGCCTGCGGGAGATGCAGGGGGAAGACTGGGGACGCTGACCGCCCCCGGCCAACCGATCAGGAATCACTGACCGGCTGCATATGCAGGTCATTGCCCTGCAGGAAAGGGTGGTAGGGCCGTTCGACCTCATAAAGCCACCACAGGCCACCCGCGATAATTGCGAGACCTACGGCCATGAAGATAAATTGAAATTTCCGTGCATTATCCTGATCGTGACGCGCGGACCGGCTGAAACTGCGCATGGGGACACCTCGGTCAAATTCGAAAGGGGAGACTTCCGTGACTAAGATATACCAAATCTGCACCTCGCAGCAGCGGCACACCCAAATATGGTTAATTAGACGTTTTCACGCAACACGCTACCGGCAAGGTAGAGCGAGCCGCAGATCAGCACACGCGCATGGGGTTCGCGGGCGATGATCGCCTTGAGCGCCTCGGTGACGGTCTCGGCCTCTGCGGTCTCGAACCCCACATCGCGCGCCACCTTCGCCGTCGTCTCGGCAGGCAGGGTCGCCGCCTCGCCGGGGATCGACACGGCGGTAAGGCTTGCCGCCTCTGCCGCCAGCGGGCGCAGGTATCCGGCAATGTCCTTGGTGTTCAACATGCCGCAAATCAGATGCGTCGGGCGTTTCGGCAGGGCCGCCAGCGTGGCCGCCAATGCCGCCCCCGCAGCCGGGTTATGGCCGCCGTCGAGCCACAACTCGCCCTCGGGCGCCATATCGGCAAGCGGCCCGTCTGACAGCCGTTGCATCCGCGCGGGCCACTGCGCCTGCGTCACGGCAGCCTCACAGGCCTCTGCATCGACGCCAAGTTGGCGCAGCGCGGCCAGCGCGGCCCCGGCGTTCATGATCTGGTGGTCGCCGGGCAGATTGGGGCGCGGCAGATCAAGCAGGCCGCGCTCATCCTGATAGACCATGCGCCCGGCTTCGGGCGCGACATGCCACTGCTGACCATAGGCCAAGAGCGGTGCGCCAAGTTTCGCAGCGCGGTCTTCGATCACTTCAAGCGCGGGGTCTTCCTGCTTGCCGACCACGCAAGGGACAAGCCGCTTGATGATACCCGCCTTTTCCCCTGCGATCTCGGCCAGTGTTTCGCCCAGATATTGCTGATGATCGACCGAGACCGGGCTGATCACGGTCAAGGCGGGATCGACCACATTCGTCGCGTCGAGCCGTCCTCCGAGGCCGACTTCGAGCAGGGTATAATCGGCAGGCACCCGCGAAAAGGCGAGGATCGCGGCGCAGGTCGTGATCTCGAAATAGGTGATCTCTTCGCCGCCATTGGCGGCATGGCATTCGTCCAGCACGGCGGCGAGGTCCGGCTCCGAGATCAATTCCCCCGCGACCCGGATGCGCTCATGAAACCGCGCCAAATGCGGCGAGGTATAGGCGTGCACCGTCTTTCCCGCTGCCTCCAGCCCGGCGCGGATCATCGCTTGGGTCGAGCCTTTGCCATTGGTGCCCGCAATATGGATCACCGCCGGCAGGTCGTTCTGCGGATTGCCCAAGGCATCGAGCAGCCGCCACATCCGGTCGAGCGTCAGGTCGATGATCTTGGGGTGCAGCGCCATCATCCGTTCAAGGATGACGTCGGATGAAGGCGTGCTCATTTCTTCTCTGGCGTGTCGGCGGGCAGATCTGCTGCGGCCTGAACGGCGGCGGCGGCCTCGGCCACCTCAAGCTCTTCGGGGGCGGGCAAGTCGCCGCGCACGGCAGGGGGCAGGCCCATCAGCATGCGGGTGATGGTGATCAACTCATCACGCATCTCGGTCCGCTTGGTCACCCGGTCGAGCATCCCGTGGTCGAGCAGGTATTCCGCGCGCTGGAAGCCCTCGGGCAGTTTTTCGCGGATGGTCTGTTCGATCACGCGCGGCCCGGCAAAACAGATCAGCGCATTCGGCTCGGCGATCTGCACATCGCCCAGCATCGCGTAGGACGCGGTGACGCCCCCGGTGGTGGGATGGGTCAGCACGACGATGTAAGGAAGCCCCGCCTCTTTCAGCATCTGCACGGCGACGGTGGTGCGCGGCATCTGCATCAGGCTCAGGATGCCCTCCTGCATCCGCGCGCCACCGGCGGCGGAGAACAGCACCAGCGGGCGCTTCAGCTTCACGGCTTCCTCGGCGGCGGCAATGATTGCATTGCCGACATACATGCCCATCGACCCACCCATGAAGGAAAAGTCCTGCGCGCAGGCGACGATCGGCGTGCGACCAATATCGCCGGTCACGACCAGCATCGCCTCATGCTCACCGGTCTGCTTTTGCGCGGCCTTCATCCGGTCGGGATAGCGCTTCTGGTCTTTGAAATGCAGCGGGTCGGGTGTGGGCGCCGGGACCTTCACCTCGGTAAAGATGCCACCGTCGAACAGCGCTTTGAAGCGCGCGCGGGGGCTGATGTGCATGTGATGGCCGCAGTTCGTGCAGACGTTCAGATTGTCCGCCAACTCACGGTGAAACAGCATGGTGCCGCATTCGTTGCACTTGGTCCACAGATTGTCCGGCGTCTCGCGGCGCGAGAAGATCGAGTTGATTCGCGGGCGGACGTAGTTCGTGATCCAGTTCATTGGCAGGCCTCTGCTGTGGTTCCGTCCCAGATAATCCCCGCATGGGGAAATTGCAATCAGCGGCGTATCGCCAGCCGCGCCGCCAGCCATGAGACCAGCATCAAGGCGAAGTCCACCGGCAACCATGAGCGCAACGCCGCCGCGTCATCCATCGAAAAGGGCGTGAGATAAAGCGCCAGCCCCGAAAGATCATCCGGCAAAGAGACAATGAGAATGGCCGAGACATTGTTCCACAGATGCACCGCGATGGCGGGCCCAAGCGAGCCGGAGCGCGCGGTGAGGTCCGCCATCAGGATGCCGAAAACCCCGGCCCAAAGCGCCACCATCAGCGCGTTCTCCCCCGCCTCGGCAGGCAGGTAATGGCCCGCTGCGAACAGTACCGACGGCAGCACCATCCAGATCAGCGGCGCGTTGAACCGCGCCGCGAGTTGCTGCTGCACATAGCCGCGAAAGACGATCTCTTCGGCGCTGACCTGCACCAACACGGCCAGCAACGACAGCGGCAAAAGCAGCAACCAGCGGCCCAAGGGCAGGTTCGGCGTCAACTCACCGCCCATGTCCCAAGGCGGCAGGACCGCCAATGCGACGCCCAGCAGCAACATCGCCCCCGAAACCGCGCGAAAACCGGGCCAGAGCCGCCCCGGCAGGCCAAAAAGGCTCCCCGCGCTGCGCCGGTGCACGATCCGCACGGTCACGGCGACGGCCATCGCCATGGTGCCAAAGCTGAACAGCAGCAGATACATCGCCTGCGGCGTGGCCCCTTTCAGAAGATCGCCATGCAGCGACGGGGCCGCCGATCCCGCCAGCCCATAGACCGTCTGAAAGTAAAGCTCGTTCAGCGCGACATAGGCCACCACGGCCACGAACAGCCCCAGAAAAAACCGCCACAGTGCCGAGGTCTTGCGCGCGGGCGCGACAAAGGCCGCGTGGGCGCTGTAATCGGGCCGCCAGTTCATCAGCGGCGCCGTTCAAATCGGGGGTGGTGCTTGCAGAGCATATGCCGGGCCTTCACGCTTGCGGGCGGGCCGAACCGACCGCGCCAGAAGGTCAGAACCTATGCCCTAACACGCTGCAATACAACAGTTCCCCCGCCTCATACGCGCCAAAGCCTTGCAGCATAGCCGCCGCCCGACTATTCCATTCAAGACGTTTCAAGGAGCCCACCGATGTCCACCACGCCCCGCTTCGACAAATCCCGGCTGCCCAGCCGCCATGTGACCGAAGGCCCCGCCCGCGCGCCGCACCGGTCCTACTACTATGCCATGGGCATGACCGAAGAAGAGATTCACCAGCCGCTGGTGGGCGTCGCCACCTGCTGGAACGAAGCCGCCCCCTGCAACATCGCGCTGAACCGTCAGGCGCAGGCGGTGAAGGTTGGCGTGCATTCCGAACAGGGCACCCCGCGCGAGTTCACCACCATCACCGTCACCGACGGCATCGCCATGGGGCACGAGGGCATGCGCTCCTCGCTGGCCTCGCGCGAGGCGATTGCCGACACGGTGGAACTGACCATGCGCGGCCACTGCTATGACGCGATCGTCGGGCTGGCGGGCTGTGACAAGTCGCTGCCTGGGATGATGATGGCGATGCTGCGGCTGAACGTGCCGTCGGTCTTCCTCTACGGCGGGTCGATCCTGCCGGGCAAAGCCCCTGCGGGCGCCGATGTGCCGGAAGATTTCGCCACCCGCGACCTGACCGTGCAGGACATGTTCGAGGCCGTGGGCCGCTTCCAGAACGGCTCCATGTCCCAGGCTGCCCTCGACGTGCTCGAACGCGTCGCCTGCCCCTCTGCCGGGGCCTGCGGTGGCCAGTTCACCGCCAACACCATGGCCTGCGTCTCCGAAGCCATCGGCCTAGCGCTGCCGAACTCCTCCGGCATGCCCGCGCCCTACGAGAGCCGCGACGCCTATGCCGAGGCCTCGGGTGCGGCGGTGATGAACCTGATTGAGAAGAACATCCGCGCGCGCGACATCTGCACCCGCGAAGCCTTTGAGAACGCCGCGCGCATCGTGGCCTGTACCGGCGGGTCCACCAACGCGGGCCTGCACCTGCCGGCCATGGCCCATGAGGCGGGGATCGAATTCTACCTCGAAGACGTCTGCGAGATCTTCCGCGACACGCCTTACTTCGTCGATATGAAGCCGGGCGGTCAGTACGTCGCCAAGGACCTCTACGACGCCGGCGGCGTGCCGGTGGTGATGAAGGAGCTGCGCAAGGCGGGCCTCTTGCACACCGACTGTCTGACCGCCACGGGCCGTTCTATCGGCGAAGAACTGGACCGCATCGACCGCGAGGCCGACGGCAAGGTGATCCACTCGGTCGCCACCCCGATCAGCAAGACCGGCGGCGTCGTGGGCCTGAAAGGCAACCTCGCCCCCGAAGGCGCCATCGTGAAGATCGCGGGCATGGCCGAGGAAGACATCGTCTTCACCGGACCGGCGCTGGTGTTCGAATGCGAGCAGGACGCCTTCGAGGCGGTGCAAAACCGCGCCTACAAGGAAGGCGACGTCTTCGTAATCCGCAACGAAGGCCCTGCAGGCGGCCCCGGGATGCGCGAAATGCTGGCGACCACAGCGGCGCTTTCGGGTCAGGGCATGGGCAAGAAGGTGGCGCTGATCACCGACGGACGCTTCTCTGGCGCGACGCGCGGTTTCTGCGTTGGCCACGTCGGCCCCGAAGCGGCACATGGCGGCCCGATCGCGCTGCTGAAGAACGGCGACATGATCACCCTCGACGCGGTCAAGGGCAGCATCACCGTGGACCTCTCGGACGAGGAACTGGCCGAGCGCCGCAAGGCATGGGCTGGCCCGCGTGCCACCAACTACGAAAGCGGCGCGCTGTGGAAATACGCGAAACTCGTCGGCCCCACCTACCTTGGCGCGGTAACACATCCCGGCGCCAAGGCGGAGACCCATGATTACATGGACCTCTAAAAGCCCGCTTGCGGCGCTTGCGATGCTCACCCTGTCCGCCTGCGAAGGCGGTCAGGGTTTTTCCTTTGGCGGCAGACCCGCCACACCTGAGAAACCGCTGCTGCAAACAGCTTTGGCCGGGGGCGCGGTGCAGGTGGTGCCGCCGCAGGGCTATTGCATCGACCCCAAAAGCCTCAAACGTCGCTTTGCGCTGATGGCGCGTTGCGATGCGCTTGGCCTGCCTGATGCGGTCAGCGCCGCGCCGCGCGGCATTCTCACCCTCGCGCTGATCGAAGCCGAGGCCGACGCGCCCCTGCCGACCCCGCAACAGGTTGCCGAAGCGGCGGGGCTAAGCCAGTTGCAAGAGGCCGGTCGCATCGAAGGGGCATCAATCTTTGTGGCTCAAGGGCCGGTGCCCGCCGAGGGCATGTCCCCCCGCCATTGGCGCGGCACAGCGCGGATCGGCGGCCATGTCGCCAGCGTCACCCTCTATGGCGCGCCGCAAAGCCGCGCCATTTCCGAAGAGGGCCGCGCGCTGGTGGCAGAGCTGATCCAGCAAAGCCGCAGCAAAAGCGCAACGCCCACCGCCCCCGGCAGTTGACCGGCCTTTGTTTCCAAATCGGCAACACTGCCCGGGGCCGGAAACAATCACGGGGGCTATTCGTTTGAACGAAATCCCCGCCTTGCATAGACTGCGAGCAAACGAGAGGCGCAGGTCCATGGTCAACTTCCGCAGCGGTTATCTTGAGGGCAAGCTCTTTGCCCGCGCGCTGCAACGCTGGGCGGTTGCGGCCCGCAAAGCGGCCACGGCTGACCTTGCCACCCTGCGCCGCCAACGCAGCCGCGCCCGGCTGCTGCGCGCCGAACTGAACCGGCTGATCCACCGCGCCGAAGACCGCCTTGCCCTGCCTGCCATCGGGGCCAGCGGCTTCCCGAAACCACATAACGCCGATTGGGCATGGCGGCCCGAGTTGTGGCGCGGCCCGCTTGCCACGCCGGGGCTGTCCTCGGTCGCGACCAAATCCAAACTGGGCGAAGAGGTGACCCTGTTCCACGATTGCGCGCAGTCGGAACTGACCCTGCGCCAACTGCGCAACCTGCGCGAGGCCGATCTGGCCCCCTTTGGCCTGCAACTCGACGTGTTCAAATTCGACGGGTCATTCCTGTCGCTGGTGGTCGATCTGCCGACCGAGGCGATCACCGGATTGAAACGCCGCCACCTGATCCGCATGGATACGATTGTGGAATTGGAGCACCCGCTGGAGATCTTTGCCCGGCTCAACATCCGCCACGGGCCGAACACCGAACAGATCGTCCGCGAACTGCCCGCCGGTCAGGAAAGCATCAGCGTCGAATTCGATCTGGCCTATAGCAAGCTCAACGAGAAGCGGATCGAGGCGGCATGGGTCGACCTGATCTTTGAAGGGCCGGAGATGAACCAAGTCGTGCTGCGCGACCTCACTTTTTCCCGCTCCCCCCGCGCCCAGATCTAGGACCCCGTGATGAGCCGATATGACCTGACCAAAACCGTGCTGCGCCAAGGCGTCTGGCAGGGCCTGCTGACCGCCAAAGAGGGGGCAGACACGCCGCAGATCAGCGTGACCCATGAAGGCAAGGAGGTGACAGATATCACGTTAAAGGCCGAAGGGTCCGATGGGCGCTGGCATCTTTCCTTCCCGGTCCCGGCAGAGGCGATTGCCGATGGGGTCCAGACCCTCGTCATTACCGAAATGGCCAGCGGAGCGCATTTGGGTCATGTGACCCTGATCGCGGATGAAGCGCTCGGCGATGACATACGGGCCGAGATGGACCTGCTGCGCGCCGAACTCGACATGCTGAAACGCGCCTTTCGGCGGCATTGCCGCGAGACGGAATAAGCGAAACGCCCTCCCGCAGGCACCGCACCCAACAAAAAGCCCCGCTGTCTCCAGCGGGGCTTTGTGCATCTATGTGAAAGAGATCACTCGTTCGGACCCAGAGCCGACAGACCTTTGAGGATGTCGATGGCATAGGCCAGCTGGTAATCCTCTTCGCGCAGCTCTGCCGCTTTGCGGGCCTTTTCGCGGTCGTCTTCGATCTGCTTGATCTGATCGTCGGTCAGGCTGTCGTTGTTCAACCGGCCCCGCAGATCGGCTTCGGAGCGGAGGGGGCGTGCCGACAATGCGTCGTCATCTTCCTCAGTCTCTGGCGTGACCGGAGGCTGGGCCACGACGATATCGGGCGATACGCCAAGCGCTTGGATCGACCGGCCCGAGGGCGTGTAGTAGCGCGCCGTGGTCAGGCGCATGGCCCCGTCCCCGCGCAACGGCATCACGGTCTGGACCGAGCCTTTGCCAAAGCTCTTGGTGCCGATGACGATGGCGCGGCGGTGGTCTTGCAAAGCGCCCGCGACAATCTCGGAAGCCGAGGCCGAACCGCCGTTGATCAGCACGACAATCGGCTTGCCCATCGCCAGATCACCCGGCGTGGCGTTCACCCGGTCACCGTCTTCGATATCCCGACCCCGGGTACTGACGATCTCGCCTTCCTCAAGAAAGGCATCCGAGACGGCAATTGCCTGATTAAGCAGGCCACCGGGGTTGTTGCGCATGTCGATGACGATGCCGTTGAGATTCTCAATGCCGCCCGCCTCTTCGATCTGCTGCTCCAACCCTTCCTTCATCTTCGGATAGGTCTGCTCGTTAAAGGTGGTCAGGCGCAGCACGGCGGTATCGCCCACGGTGCGGGCCCGCACGGCGGTCAATTGGATCGTGTCACGCACGATGGAGACGTCAAAAGGCTCAGGCTCCCCTTCCCGCACCACGGTGATCAGGATCTCGGACCCGACCGGCCCGCGCATCATCTCAACCGCATCGTCGAGGCCAAGACCCAGCAGGCTTTCGCCATCGACATGGGTGATGAAATCCCCCGCTTCGATCCCGGCCTCAGCAGCCGGCGTGCCGTCGATGGGGGAGACGACTTTGACAAAACCCTCTTCTTGGGTGACCTCAATGCCAAGGCCGCCAAACTCCCCACGCGTCTGTTCGCGCATCTTCTCGGCGTCTTTCGGCGAGAGGTAGGACGAATGCGGATCAAGCGAGGTGAGCATGCCGTTGATGGCCGCTTCAATCAGGTCGCCGGGATCGACATCTTCGACATATTGGGCGCGGATGCGTTCGAAAATATCACCGAAAAGATCGAGTTGTTCGTAAACATTGGTCGTCTTCTCGGCCTCTTGCGCCAGCAGCGGCCCGGCGATCTGGGTGGTGGCGACCACCCCCGCCACCGTGCCTGCAACGGCTGCCATCACGAATTTCTTCATCTGCTATCCATCCTTGTCGGTGCGGAACCAGTCTGCCGGATCCTGAGGTGTGTTGTCTTGCCTGACTTCTATATAGAGCGTTTCCGTCCGGTCAGTGCCAGTGGCTTCACCATTTGGTGACATCTGAGAAGTTGTGCCGCTTTCCGGCCCGCCCATCAACCCGATGGGGGTGCCACCGGCAATCACCTGCCCGGCTTGGCCGTAAACCACATCCAGCCCCGCCAACACGAAAAGCGTGTCGACCTGCGGCTCAAGGATCACGACATTGCCCAGATCAAGCAGCGGCCCAACATAGCGGATCGTCGCCGCCGAGGGGCTGGTGACGATGGCACGCGGGCGGGTGGCAAGGATCATACCGGGCCGCGTCACGCCCGCCGAATCCGTCTCTCCGGCCTTGCGGATCACCAGCCCCTGTGCGGGCAAGGGCAGATCGCCCACCTGCCCGTCGAGGTTCACCGGCGCAGGCTCAACCGCGCCGGTGGTGATCTCGGACAGGCCGCTGGCAAAGCCGTCCAGCGTCTCGGTCGAGGCGATAAGGATCGCAGTGCGCACCGGATCTTCGGTAAAACGCATCGGCAGATCGGTGCGGGCGGCCATGGCCTGATTGAGCGCGGTGCGCGCGGCCTGAAGCTCGGTCAGCCCGTCTTGCAGGCGCTGCGCTGCGTCGGTTTGGAGCGCACGCAGGGTCTTGATGTCCTCATAGTCCTGCCGCAGCGCATCGGCGCGGGCGTTCAGCGCAGGCGTCAATTCAGCCAGCAACATGCCCGCGCGGGCGGTGCCCATCGGGCCATCGGGGTGCAGCAGCACCACGGGCGACGGGTCACCGCCGATGCTTTGCAAGACGCCCAAGAACTGCGCCACCTCACCCTCGCGCGCCTGTAGCTTGCGGCTGAGCTGCGCCTCGTTGATCGCCGCCTGCCGCAGCCCGGCCCGCATCGCCGCCAGACCTGCCTCAAACGCCTGAATCGTCTCGGTCAGCGCCTTGACCCGGTCGCGCGCGCCATCGGCTTGGTCCAGCCGCGCCGATGCCGCCTCCAAGGCGGTCGCGGCTGCGCGTGCCTCCGCGGCGGCCTCATCGGCCTGTGCCTGTGCCATCAGGGGCAGACAGGCAAAAAGGACAGCCGCGGCAAGATGTTTCATGAAAGCAGGCTTTTCCCGGTCATTTCTTCGGGCTGCGGCAGGCCCATCAAATCAAGCACCGTGGGTGCCAGATCGGCCAACCGCCCATTGCGCAGCGCCGCCCCTTCGGGCGCGCCCACCGCCACCACCGGCACGGGGTTGAGCGTATGGGCCGTATGCGCCCCGCCGGTCTCGGGGTCGATCATCATCTCGCAATTGCCGTGATCCGCGGTGACGATCATCGCGCCGCCTGCGGCCTCCAGCGCCTTGAGCACCCGGCCCAGCCCCGCATCCACCGCTTCACAAGCCGCGATCGCCGCCTCCAGATCGCCGGTATGGCCGACCATATCGGGGTTGGCGTAGTTCACCACGATCAGATCATAGCCCGCCTCGATCGCCTGTACGAATTGATCCGTCACCTCGGCAGAGGACATTTCCGGTTGCATGTCATAGGTCGCCACATTAGGCGATTTGGGCATGTTGCGGTCCTCCCCCGTGGCCGGAGTCTCAACCCCGCCATTGAGGAAAAAGGTCACATGGGGATATTTCTCGGTCTCGGCCAGCCGGAACTGCCGCAGCCCCTGCTGCGCCACCCAATCGCCCAGCGTGTTCTTGATGTCCGGCTTGGGGTACATCGTGGTCATATAGGCGGCGTGGTCTTTGGAGTATTCCGCCATGCCCATCTGCGCCGCCCAATCGGGGCGCGGGCCGGTGTCATAGGCGTCAAAGCCCGGATCGCCCAAAGCCGCCATAATCTCCCGCGCGCGGTCAGCGCGGAAGTTGAGGCAGAAGAACCCGTCGCCAGAAGCCGCCCCCGCGTAGCCCTCGATCACGCTGGCGGTGATGAATTCATCCGTCTCGCCCCGCCCATAGGCCGCCTCAACCGCCGCGCGGGGATCGGGGAACCTCTCCCCTTCGCCATGCAGGATCGCCGCCGAAGCCTTGCCGACCCGGTCCCAACGGTTGTCGCGGTCCATCGCGAAATAGCGCCCCGTCACGGTGACAACCTTCACGGCCTCGGGCAGCGCCGCCTTCAGCGTCTCGAAATAGCCAAGGGCTGAGGACGGCGCCACGTCGCGCCCATCGGTCACCGCATGGATCACCACCGGCAGCCCTGCCGCATCCAGCGCGCAGGCGGCGGCGATCATATGGCTGAGATGCCCATGCACCCCCCCGTCCGAGACGACGCCCATCAAGTGCGCGGTGCCGCCGGTTTCCTTGAGCTTGGCGATGAAATCTTGCAGGCGCTCATTCTTGGCAAAGCTGCCCTCTTCGATGGCCAGATCGATCTGCCCCAGATCCATCGCCACCACCCGGCCCGCGCCGATATTGGTGTGGCCGACCTCGGAATTGCCCATCTGCCCGCGCGGCAGCCCCACATCGGGGCCATGGGTGATCAACTGCGCCTGCGGCCCCGCCTGCATGATCCGGTCGAAATTTGGCGTCTTGGCCAGCAGGGGCGCGTTGCCTTCCCGCACCTCGCTCAAGCCCCAACCGTCAAGGATGCACAATACGACAGGTTTGGGGGCGCTCATCAGACTGTTGCTCCGGATTGGTGGCTGTTCAGCGCCTTTTACCCCTTGTGGGCTGGCACTTGAACCACTTTGTGCACAAGCCCCCCATTCCCGCGCAGAGCCCTTGCCCCGCGCGGCTGCTTTGGTCATAACGAGTGGCAACTTTCGCCTGAGCCGAGGACCAACTCCATGACCCTGCAAGCGCCCGAAACCCGCATCGTGAACACTTGGCGCGTGGCCTGCGACGGCAGCGAAGGCGCGCTTGGCCACCCGCGCGTCTGGCTGCAAATCCCCCAGGATCGCGGCTGGGTCGAATGCGGCTATTGCGACTGCAAATTCGTCCATGCGGATTTCGAAGGCAAAGTCTGAGCCTTCCCGGCCCCCATCTGAACATCTGAACCGACGGCACGAACCTGCCCGCGCGGCGCATTGGCGTCTGGCCGTGGGCCATGCTTCGTGGCAAAAGGGTCGCCAACCCAGCGGAGCATTCCTATGACATTCGGCAAAGGCCACCACCTGCATCTGATCGACGGCTCTGCCTTCATCTTTCGCGCCTATCACGCCCTGCCGCCGCTGACGCGCAAATCCGACGGCTTGCCGATTGGCGCCGTGGCGGGCTTCTGCAACATGCTGCACCGCTATGTAGAGGGTAACACCGGCCCCAACGCGCCCACCCATGTTGCCGTGATCTTTGACAAGGGCAGCCATACTTTCCGCAACGACATGTACGATCAGTACAAGGCCAACCGCGATGCGATGCCCGAAGACCTGCGCCCGCAGATCCCGCTGACCCGCACCGCGACCGAAGCCTTCAACATCGCCTGCAAAGAGCTTGAGGGATATGAGGCCGATGACATCATCGCCACCCTCGCCGTACAGGCCCGCGCCGCCGGGGGGCGTTGCACCATCATCAGCTCCGACAAGGATCTGATGCAGCTTGTAGGCGACGGGGTGGAAATGCTCGACGCGATGAAGAACAAGACCATCGACCGCGATGGGGTGTTCGAGAAGTTCGGCGTCTATCCCGAACGCGTGGTCGACGTGCAAGCGCTGGCGGGCGATTCGGTCGACAACGTCCCCGGCGCGCCCGGCATCGGGATCAAGACGGCGGCGCTTTTGATCAATGAATATGGCGATCTGGATGCGCTGCTTGAGCGCGCGGGCGAGATCAAACAGCCCAAGCGCCGCCAGACCCTGATCGACCACGCCGAGCAAATCCGCCTGAGCCGCAATCTTGTCCTGCTGGATGAGAACACGCCGCTCGACTTCACCATCGACGATCTCGAAGTGCGCGACCCCGATGCGGACCGCCTGCTGGGGTTCTTGTCCGAGATGGAGTTCCGCACCCTGTCGAAACGCGTGGCCGAGGTGCTGGGCCGCGAGGCCCCGGCCATCCCCGAAGCGCCCGCCCCCGCCGTGGCCGATGCGCCGCAGGTGGCCGACGTGGCCTTTGACCACAGCAAGTACGAACAGGTCGGCGACGCCGAAGCGCTGCGCGTCTGGCTCAACCGAATTTACGAGCGGGGCTATGTCGCGGTGGACACCGAGACCAC
Source organism: Sulfitobacter sp. 15WGC (assembly GCF_005068605.1). Classification (NCBI taxonomy): domain Bacteria; kingdom Pseudomonadati; phylum Pseudomonadota; class Alphaproteobacteria; order Rhodobacterales; family Roseobacteraceae; genus Sulfitobacter; species Sulfitobacter sp. 15WGC. Next base: position 185,896 of record NZ_SZNL01000003.1, read on the forward strand.
CGGCCTCAATGAGATGACCGCGGAACTGGTCGGCGTTTCGCTGGCCGTGGAGCCCGGGCAGGCCTGCTACATCCCGCTGACCCACAAAGCCAGCCGCGACGATGACCTCTTCGGCGGAGAGGGGCTGGCCCCCGGTCAGATGCCGGTCGAAGAGGCGCTGCAACTGCTGACCCCGATGCTTGAGGATCCCGCGATCCTCAAGATCGGGCAGAACATGAAATACGACAGCAAGATTTTCGCCCAACTGGGCATCGCAGTCGCGCCCATCGACGACACCATGCTGATGTCCTATGCGATGCACGCGGGCCTGCATGGCCACGGCATGGATACGCTGTCTGAGCGCTACCTCGGTCACACACCGATGCCGATCAAACCGCTTTTGGGCAGCGGCAAATCCGCCGTGACCTTCGACAAGGTGCCGCTGGCCGATGCCGTACCCTATGCCGCTGAGGATGCCGATGTCACCCTGCGCCTCTGGCAGCTTTTCAAGCCACAGCTGCACCGCGCCGAGGTGACCAAGGTCTACGAAACGCTGGAGCGCCCGCTGGTGCCGGTCTTGGCGCAGATGGAGCGGTCAGGCATCGAGGTCGACCGCGATACGCTCAGCCGCATGTCCAACGCCTTCGCCCAGAAAATGGCCGGGCTGGAGGCGGATATTCACGCGTTGGCGGGCGAGAGCTTCAACGTCGGCTCCCCCGCCCAGCTTGGCGAAATCCTCTTTGGCAAAATGGGGCTGCCGGGCGGCAAGAAGGGCAAGACCGGGAAATACTCTACCGGCGCGGATGTGCTGGAAGACTTGGCGACCGAACATGACCTCGCCCGCCGGGTGCTGGACTGGCGGCAGCTGTCCAAGCTGAAATCGACCTATACCGACGCGCTGCAAGACCATGTGAACGCCGAGACGGGCCGCGTGCACACCTGCTATTCCATCGCCGGGGCGGCGACGGGACGGCTCGCGTCGACAGACCCCAACCTGCAAAACATCCCGATCCGTTCCGAAGAAGGCCGCCGCATCCGCGAGGCTTTCGTCGCCCCCGAGGGCAAGGTGCTGGTGGCGTTGGACTACAGCCAGATCGAGCTGCGGATTCTGGCGCATATCGCCCAGATCGACGCGCTCAAGGAAGCCTTCCACCGTGGCGATGACATCCACGCCATGACGGCGTCCGAGATGTTCGACGTGCCGATGGATCAGATGACCCCTGAGATCCGCCGCAACGCCAAGGCGATCAACTTCGGCGTGATCTACGGCATCTCGGGCTTCGGCCTTGCGCGCAACCTGCGCATTCCGCGGGCCGAGGCGCAGGGTTTCATCGACCGCTATTTCGAGCGTTTCCCCGGCATCCGGACCTATATGGACGACACCAAAGCCTTTGCGAAAGAGCATGGCTATGTGCAGACGCTCTTTGGCCGCAAGATCAACACGCCCAACATCGGCGCCAAGGGGCCGCAGGCCGGTTTCGCCGCCCGCGCCGCGATCAACGCGCCGATCCAAGGCACCGCCGCCGACGTGATCCGCCGCGCCATGGTGCGGATGCCCGAGGCGATCGCCGATCTGCCTGCGACCATGCTGTTGCAGGTGCACGATGAACTGCTGTTCGAGGTCGAAAAGGGTGCCGAAGATGCGCTGATCGCCGCCGCGCGCGAGGTGATGGAGAATGCCAACGATCCGGTGGTGAAGCTCGACGTGAAGCTGATCGTCGACGCCGGTGTGGGTGCCAATTGGGCGGAGGCGCATTGATGGAAGACGCGGCCCTTCCCGCAGACCTCGCCCAAGCGCTGGAAGAGACCGGCGCGCAGGCCGGTTGGGACAGCTACAGCGACGCGCTGCGCGCCGATGCGCTGGCGTGGATCGACGCGGCGCGGACCACGACGGCGCGGTCAAAGCGGGTGGATGACGTGGCGCGCTTTGCCGGCAAGGGGCTGCCGCCGACGCCGTTTCAGTAGGGTGGAGGGCCATCGCCTGCCCGCGGGTTGGCGATCCAAGCTCAGTTCCTGCCACTTTATCTCTCAGCCATGATGTGGGGCCTCAAGGTTACGCCCAGCCTCACCAAATCGCCTACCCGGTGGGGCGGGCAGGCGATGGCCCGGCGCCTGCGGCTTGATTCCGGGCCGCCTCCATTCTCGGGCGATGGCCCTTTGTACACGCGTCCCCCATGCGCTAGATCATGCAGCATGACCCCGATCCTCTACTCCTTCCGCCGCTGCCCCTATGCCATGCGCGCCCGCCTCGCCATTGCTGCCGCGCAAACCCCTGTCCACCTGCGCGAAGTCGTCCTGCGCGACAAACCGCAAGCCTTCCTCGACGCCTCGCCCACCGCCACGTGCCCTGCCTCGTCACCGAAACCGGCCCCATCGACGAAAGCCTCGACATCATGAAATGGGCGCTGGCCCAGAACGATCCCGAAGGCTGGCGCGACATGCCGTCCGAAGGCCACGACTGGATCGCCCGCGCCGACGGCCCGTTCAAAGACGCGCTGGACCGCACCAAATACGCCACCCGCTACCCCGAGGCGGACCCCGAAGAGCAACGCGCCAAGGCGGCAACCTTCCTCCATGACCTCGACGCGCAACTGGGGGACTGGATCTTTGACCGCCCCACGCTGGCGGATTACGCGATCCTGCCCTTCGTTCGGCAGTTCGCCTTTATCGACCGCGCTTGGTTCGACGCGCAGAACTGGCCCGCGCTGCGCGGCTGGCTCGACCGCTTCCTCGCCTCGCCCCGCTTTGAAAGCGTGATGGACAAATACCCCCAATGGCAGCCCGAAGATACGCCGGTGTCATTCCCCTAAGGCGGACACCCACCCCAAGGACTGCTCCGTCGGGCCGCCCGAAAAATACTCCCCGCTGACAAAACCGTCATAGCCTGCCCGCAGCGCGGCAAAGAGCCCGTCGAAGTCGACATCACCGCTGCCCGGCGCCCCGCGCTCTGGCGCGTCGCCTAGCTGCACATGGTGGATAAGGAAGCGATATTCCTCGAAAACCGCCACGGCATCGCCATGGATCATCTGCGCGTGAAAACTGTCGAATTGCAGTGCTACATTTGGCGCATCTACCGCCGCCAGCAGCTCCGCCGCCTGGGCGTAGTCGTTCAAGAAATACCCCGGTTTGGCCTGCGGGCAGAGCGGTTCGATCATCAAGGTGACCCCCGGCGGCGTCTCTGCCGCGGCATGGCGCAGGTTCGCCACGAAAGCCTTTGCCGCCGCTGGCCCCTCGGCCTCCCCGGCCATGACATGCACCATTCTGGGTCGCAGCGCCTCCACATAGCGCCAGACCCGGCGCATATCATGGGCGAAACGCGCCTCCCCTCCCGGCAGGGCGGCGAAACCGGGCGGACCGCCCGTGTAATTCGGCGGCGGCGCGTTGATCAGGGCGAGCGCTAATCCATTGCGCAGCAAGGCGCGCTGCGTCTCTTTTGCGGGCATGTCATAGGGGAACAAAACCTCGACCGCGCCAAACCCCGCCTCCGCCGCCGCGTCGAACCGGTCCAGATAGGGCAGTTCGGACCAAAGCAGCGATAGGTTGGCGGCGGCGGTGATCGGCATTCGGGTCTTTCGGTGAACTTACGGCAGGTCTTCCGAAGGGATGATGCCAAAGAATTCCCCACCCGACCAGACACCAAACCAGCCATCGCGGTGCTGGCCCAGATCGACCAAGCGGTAAAAGCTCTTGCGGTCGATCAGCGCCTCAAGATTGCGGCGCACCAGCACATAGGGCGCAGGTTCGCCCGTCTCTTCATCGCGGACCACGCGGATCGGATGGGCCGGCCCTGCCTCGGCCACATCGCCCAGATTGGTCAAAAACCGCAACTGCTGCGCCTCGCCTGCGCCCTCGGCCTCGAAATCCACGGCGACGAATGGGGCATCTTCGACGGTAATGCCGACCTTTTCCACCGGGGTTTTCAGGAAATAATCATCCCCCTCGCGCCAGAGAATCGATGCGAACAATTTGACCATTTCGATCCGGCCAATGGGTGTGCCTTGATAGAACCACGTCCCATCGCGTTTGATCTGCATGTCCAGATCGCCGCAAAATTCCGGGTTCCACTTCTCAAGCGGCGGGGTTCCGCGCGCTTTTGCGGCCTTGGCGGCTTCGATCAAACTGTCTGCCGTGGGTGTCACGGTATTTTGTCCGCTCATTGGTTTTGCCATTCCCTTTGGTCGCGATACACTTACACCTGAAAGATATAACTCCGGGGAAAGAAATGTCATGGCCGAAGCGGATGATCTGATCGCGCAAATCGAAGCGCTGACCGAAAAGCTCGCCGCGGCGAAACAGTCGATCACCGGGCGTTTCGTCGGGCAAGAGCAGGTCGTCGACCTTGCGCTGACGGCGCTGCTCTGTGGTGGGCACGGCCTGCTGATCGGGCTGCCGGGCTTAGGCAAGACCCGGCTGGTTGAGACATTGAGCACGGTCATGGGCCTGCACGGCAACCGCGTGCAATTCACCCCCGATCTGATGCCCGCCGATATTCTGGGCTCCGAAGTGCTCGACACCGCGCCTGATGGCAGCCGGGCCTTTCGCTTTGTCGAAGGGCCGATTTTTTGTCAGCTCTTGATGGCCGATGAGATCAACCGCGCCAGCCCGCGCACGCAATCCGCCCTGTTACAGGCGATGCAAGAGAAAACCGTGACCGTCGCGGGGCAAGACCGCCCGCTTGGCCAGCCCTTCCATGTGCTCGCCACGCAAAACCCGATCGAGCAAGAAGGCACCTACCCCTTGCCCGAAGCGCAGCTTGACCGTTTCCTCGTGCAGATCGACGTGGCCTACCCCGACCGCGCGACAGAGCGGGACATTCTGCTGGCCACCACCGGTGTCGAAGAGGGCACTGTGCGGCCGGTCTTCACCACCGAAGATCTGCTCTCTGCCCAAAACCTGCTGCGCCGGATGCCCGTGGGCGACAGCGTGGTGGAACTGATCCTCGATCTTGTCCGCGCCTTCCGCCCCGATGAGCCTGAGGCCACCCAGCCCGTGCGCGACAGCGTCGCTTGGGGCCCCGGCCCCCGTGCCGCGCAGGCGCTGATGCTGACCGTGCGCGCCCGTGCGCTGCTGGAGGGGCGGTTGGCCCCCTCCGCCGAAGATGTGCTCGCCATGGCCCGCCCAGTGCTGAGCCACCGGATGGCGCTGAACTTTGCCGCCCGCGCGAGGGGCGAAAGCCTGCAAAGCCTGATCGACGCCACCGCCGGTCAATTGATCGGGAAAAAGGCCGCCGCGTGACCCATAGCCCCCTGTCCCTCAGAGCCAGCGCCGAGGGCGAAGCGGCCCGGCTGCCCGCCCTGCTGGCGCGGGCCGAGCATTTGGCCGGTGCCGTTCTGCCCGGTGCCCATGGCCGCCGCCGCGCGGGGACGGGGGATGATTTCTGGCAATACCGCCCGGCACAGATCGGCGACAGCCGCCGCATGGTCGACCACCGCCGCTCGGCGCGCGGCGATCAGGAGTTCGTGCGCGAGCGCGAGTGGCAGATCGCGCAGTCCGTCATGCTCTGGGTCGATCAGGGGGCCTCGATGCGCTTTGCCTCGGACAAGGCGCTGCCTGACAAGGCCGACCGCGCCCGCCTTTTGGGCCTTGCGCTGGCAATCCTGCTGCTGCGCGGGGGGGGAGCGTGTGGGCCTGACCGGCACCGCCCTGCCCCCACGGCGCGGCAATCCGCAGGTGCTGCGACTGGCCGAATTGCTCTGCCAAGACGATGGCCAAGACTACGCCCCGCCCGAACATCGCGGCATGATCCCCCATGCGCGGGCGGTCTTCATCTCGGACTTCATGGGCGATCTCGACCCGGTGCAGACCGCCCTGACCAAGGCCGCCGATCGCGGCGTGCGTGGCGTGCTCTATCACCTGCTCGACCCGGCGGAGGAGGCTTTCCCCTTTGCGGGCCGTACCATCTTCGAAAGCGTCGGCGGCAGTCTGCGACATGAGACGCTCAAGGCGAACGATCTGCGTGATCGCTACCTCGACCGGCTGGCGGCGCGCAAAGGCGCCTTGCAGCAACTCTGTGCCCGGACCGGCTGGCGCTATGGGCTGCACCACACCAACGCCACGGCGCAGTCGGCGCTGCTCTGGCTCTATGGCGCGCTGGACGCGCGGCAGGGGAGTGCGGCATGAGCGTCTTTGGCGGCATCGGTTTCACCGCGCCTTGGCTGCTGCTGGCCCTGCTGGCGCTACCGATCCTTTGGCTAATCCTGCGGGCCGTGCCGCCCGCGCCGGTTCGCCGCCGTTTTCCCGGGGTGGCGCTGCTTCTGGGGTTGGCGGATGACGACAGCACCAGCGACCGCACCCCGTGGTGGCTGCTTTTGCTGCGGATGCTGGCCGTGGCCGCGATCATCATCGGCCTTGCCGGGCCGGTGCTGAACCCGCAGGCCGAGGCGGAAGAGGGCAGCGGCCCCTTGCTGATTCTGCTCGACGGCTCATGGGCCGGGGCCAGCGGCTGGGACCGACAGATGGCCGCCGTTGACGCGCAACTCACCCGCGCCGGGCGGGCCGAGCGGACGGTGGGTATCCTCAGCCTCACCGACCCGCAGGTGCCGACCTTCCAATCCGCCGACGCGTGGCGCAGCCGTCTGGCCGGGTTCACCCCCGCGCCGTGGCAACCGGCCCCGGCAGAGCTGACCCGCGCGACCGAGATCATGGCGGCCCTGCCCGCCTTCGACACCCTGTGGTTCAGCGACGGGTTGGACTATCCGGGCCGCGATGAGTTGCTTGCCGCGCTGCAATCCAAAGGCGCGGTCGAGGTGCACCAATCCGCGGGCAATGTCATCGGCATCGCGCCCGCAGTCTACCAAGACGGCGCGATCGACCTGACCCTGCGCCGCGCCGCGCCCGGACCGGAACGGGCGGCGGTGGTGCAAGCCCATGGCCGCGATCCGGCGGGCAACGCCCGCGTGCTCGCCACCGCCAATGCGACGTTCGAAGCGGGCGCGACCGAGGCCCGCACCTCCCTTTCGCTGCCGGCCGAAATGCGCGCGCGGCTCACCTCTTTCGACATTGCGGGCCAACGCTCCGCCGGGGCGCGCAGCTTGGTCGATGACGGGCTGCGCCGCCGCGAAGTCGCGCTGATCCGGGGGCGCGGGGCGCAGGAGGGGCTGCAACTGCTCTCGCCGTTGCATTACATCGAACAGGCGCTGGCCCCGAGCGCCGATCTGATTGACGGCACCCTGACCGAGGTGCTGCCCGCCAACCCCGATGTGATCGTGCTGGCGGATGTGGCCACCCTTGCCCCTGCTGAGGCCGAGCCGCTGCAAGAGTGGATCGACGCGGGCGGCATGCTCATCCGTTTCGCCGGGCCGCGCGTGGCGGCGAGCGATGTCAGCCGCATCGACGAAGACCCGCTAATGCCCGTGCGCCTGCGCGCCGGGGGCCGCAGTGTCGGCGGCGCGATGTCTTGGGGGGAGCCCAAGGCGCTGGCCCCCTTCCGCAACGGGTCGCCTTTCTTCGGGCTGACGGTGCCCGATGACGTGACCGTTTCGGCCCAAGTCGTGGCGCAACCCGACCCGACGTTGGCTGACCGCGTGATCGCCGCGCTCAGCGATGGCACCCCGCTGGTCACGCGCAAAGCCGTGGGTCAGGGGCAGATCGTGCTGTTCCACGTCACCGCCACGGCGGAATGGTCCACCCTGCCGCTTTCGGGTCTTTTCGTGCAGATGATGGAACGACTGGCCGTGTCATCGGGTGCCAGCGCCCCCGAGGCCGAGAGCCTTGAGGGCACCACCTGGACCCCGATGCGGGTGATGGACGGTTTCGGCAGCCTGTCGGACGCGGGCAACCTGCCGGGCGTTGCGGGGCCTGACCTGATCTCGGCCCCCGCAGGCCCCGCCCTGCCGCCCGGCATCTACGGCGCCGAAGACCGGCGGCTTGCGCGCAATGTGCTCACCGCCGAGACTGCCCTCACCCCCGCCACATGGCCCGCCGATGTGCCGCTGCGCGGCCTTGCCCTGCCGCCGGAACAGCCACTCGCCGGGGCGCTTCTGAGCCTCGCCATCCTCTTGCTCGTGGCCGATGTGCTGGCTTCCCTCGCCCTTTCGGGGCTGCTGCTGCGCCGCTCCACCGGCAGCTTGGCGCTGGCTTTGGGGCTGGCCATCGCCCCGCAAATGGGCGACGCGCAAGAGAATGACCCCGAAAGCTTTGCCATACGCTCGGCCTCGGAGGTGACGCTGGCCCATGTGCTGACCGGCAACAGCGACGTTGACGAAATCGCCCGCGCCGGGCTGATCGGCCTGTCGGACACGCTCTATTTCCGCACCACGGTGGAGCCTGACCTGCCCACCGGCGTTGATCTTGAGCAGGACGAACTGGCCTTCTTTCCGATCCTCTATTGGCCGGTGACCCCCGACCAACCACAGCCCTCGTCCGAGGCTTATGGCAAGCTGAACGACTACCTCCGCTCGGGCGGGCTGATCCTGTTCGATACGCGGGACGCGGATATCGCCAGCTACGGTGCCGCCAGCCCGAATGGGCGCAAGCTGCAGGAACTGGCCGCGCCGCTCGACATTCCGCCGCTTGAGCCGCTGCCCGGCGACCATGTGCTGACGCGCACCTTCTATCTGCTGCAAGATTACCCCGGACGCTACAGCAGCCGCGATGTCTGGGTCGAGGCCGCGCCGCCCGATGCCGAACGGATCGAGGGGATGCCCTTTCGCAACCTCAATGACGGGGTGACGCCGGTGGTGATCGGGGGCAACGACTGGGCCGCCGCTTGGGCCGTGCGCCGCGATGGCGCGCCGCTTTTGCCCATCGGGCGCGGCTTTGCCGGAGAGCGGCAGCGCGAACTGGCCTACCGCTTTGGCGTGAACCTTGTCATGCATGTGCTGACCGGCAACTACAAATCCGATCAGGTCCATGTGCCTGCGCTGCTGGATAGGTTGGGCCAATGACCGGAACCGTGCTTTTCGACCCGCTGATCCCATTGCCGCTGCTGATTGGCCTTGCGGTGCTGGCCGCGCTCGGCCTGCTACTGGCGCTGTGGCGCGGCCTGTCGGGCTGGGCCCTGCGGGGCTTGGCGGCGGCGGTGGTTCTGGCCGCGCTCGCCGGGCCATCCTACCAGACCGAAGACCGCGCGCCGCTGTCGGACATCGTGCTGCTCTTGGAAGACGAAAGCGCCAGCCAGCGGCTCTCCGACCGCGCCGCACAGACCGACGCGGCGGCAGAGGCGCTCTCTGCCCGCATCGCCGCCCGCCCCAACACCGAGCTGCGTCGGATCACCGTGCCGGATGGGGCCGAGGATGCCGGCACCCGGCTGATGACCACGCTGGCCGATGCGCTGGCCGAAGAGCCACGCGCGCGGATCGCGGGCATTCTGGCGCTTAGCGATGGCCGGGTGCATGATGCGGACCTGCCGCTCGACCTGCCCGCGCCGCTGCATCTGCTGCAAACCGGCCGGGCCGAGGATTGGGACCGCCGCCTGACCGTGCGCAACGCCCCGGCCTTTGCCATCATCGGAGAGCCGGTGACCCTGACGCTGCGCATCGACGATCTGGGAGCCGCGCCCGAGGGCGGCGGGCTGACCCAGCTTGATATCTCTGTCGATGGGGAAGAACCACAAAGCTTCAACGTGCCGATTGGCCAAGACCTCGAACTGCCCGTGGCCCTGCCCCACGGCGGGCGCAACGTGATCCGCTTCTCCCTGCCCGAAGCCGAGGGGGAGTTGACCGACCGCAACAATGCCGCGCTGATCCAGATGAACGGCGTGCGCGACCGGCTCAGCGTGCTCTTGGTCTCAGGCGAGCCGCATCCCGGCGGGCGCACGTGGCGCAACTTGCTGAAGTCCGACAGCGCGGTCGATCTGGTGCATTTCACCATTCTGCGCCCGCCCGACAAACAGGATGGGGTGCCGGTGAACGAGCTGTCGCTTATCGCTTTTCCGACGCGCGAGTTGTTCATGGAAAAGATCGACGACTTTGATCTCATCATCTTTGACCGCTACCAACGGCGCGGCATCCTGCCTGCGCTCTACCTCGACAATGTGGCGCAATATGTGCGCAAGGGCGGGGCGGTGCTGGTCGCGGCAGGGCCGGATTTCGCCAGTGCCGACAGTCTCTACCGGTCGCCGCTCGGCACGGTGCTGCCCGCCACCCCCACCGCGCGGGTGTTGGAGGAAGCCTTCCCCCCGGTCGTCACCGACATCGGCCAGCGCCATCCCGTCACCGCCGACCTGCCCGGCAAGGGCGACTGGGGCCGCTGGCTACGCCAGATCGACGTGACGACTGACAGCGGTGACGTGGTCATGACCGGCGCGGACGACCGCCCGCTTCTGGTGCTGGACCGGGTGGATGAGGGGCGCGTGGCGCTGCTCGCCTCTGACCACGCTTGGCTGTGGAACCGCGGCTATGAGGGCGGCGGCCCGCAGTTGGAATTGCTGCGCCGTCTGGCCCATTGGATGATGAAGGAACCCGAGCTTGAGGAAGAGGCGCTGATGGCCTCTGCCCAAGGCCGGACCATGCGCATCACCCGACGCACCTTGGACGAGACCGTGCCCCCCGTCACGATCACCGCCCCCGATGGCAGCACGACCGAACTGCCCCTCGCCCCCGCCGGGCCGGGCCGGTTCGAGGCGGAATATACCGGCGAAGAGATCGGCCTCTACCGGCTGGAGAACGGCGAGGAAGTGACCGTCATCGGCCTCGGCCCCGCCGCCCCGCGCGAGTTTGTCGAGACCATCGCCAGCGATGCGGCCCTGCGCCCGGCAATCGACAGCCTGCGCGGTGGGGTGGCACGGGTGGAGGATGGGCTCCCCCGTCTGCGCGACGTGCGCCTTGGCCGCCCCGCCGCCGGGCGCGGCTGGCTGGGGCTGACCCCGCGCGCGCTTACGAGACGCGCGATGTGCGGCAAACGCCGCTGCTGCCGGGGTGGCTGGTGCTCTTGCTCTCGGCGCTCTTCATCACCGCCGCATGGCTGCGCGAGGGCCGCCGCTAAAGCGCCCGCAGCAGCAAACCGCCCGCCAGTGTCACCACCACCAAGCCCGCCGTCAGCTCGGCCACCGCCGCGGCTTGGGCCAGCCTCGGCGATCCGGCCAGCCCGCCCAAGACCCCGGCGCGCAGCCCCGTTGCGGCCAAGCCGGTGGCGATGGTGATCAAGCCGGTGCCGAGCGCCATGGCAAAGGCCCCCAAGATGCCGACCCCGCCGATCCCCATATGCCAAGTGATCACCAGCACGAAAAGCGCGCCGGTGCAGGGCCGGATGGCGATCCCACCGATCAAGAGCAGCGCGTCGCGCAGCCTGCCCGCGCGCTGAACCTGCGCCAGACTGGGCCCATGGGCATGGCCGCAATGGCTGCATACTTCACCGGAATGCGCCGATCTGTCCTGCCGCGCATGGCGCAGCCCGCGCCAGATCAGCCAAAGCCCGATAAGGGCAATCGCGCCATAGCTCGCCGGGGCCATGATGTCTTCGGTCACGCCGACCAGCGCCTCCCGCCCAAGACCCAAGAGGAGGATCCCCGCATAGACCAGAACCACGGCGGTCACCGCTTGGCCCAAGGACGCCGCGAGCGCGATCAGCGAGAGCCGCAGCACCGGCACCGCCCGCGCCAACCCATAGCCGCCGATCACGATCTTGCCGTGCCCCGGCCCCGCCGCATGGACGACGCCATAGGCAAAAGACGCCAAAAGCACCGTCCAGAACGCCGCCGTATCGCCGCCCCGCGTGGCGCGCAGCCCGCTGGCGATGCTGTTTTGAAACCCGCGCTGCTGCCCTGCGGCCCAATGGGCAAGGGCGTTGAACCCGCCCGACCACCACAGCGCCGCCAGCGCCAGAAGGGTCGCCAATGCCGCCAGCGCTATGATGCGTCGCATGTGATCACCACTTCATTGGCCAAGGCTTCGCCGATCTCCGGGAGGCCCACATCGCTTGGGTCGGTATTGGCGTCCAACGCGCTCAAGTCCTGCTGAAGGGCGCGCAGATCGGCATTCATATCCGGCATCTTGACCCGCGCACGGCAGGTGTCACTGCCTTGGATGGTCACTTTCTGGGTCACCTCATAGGCGGTGTAATAGGTCGGATCATAGGGTTTGATGACCAACCCATCCGCCGCCGGTGCCGGGTCTTCGACCGCGCGCAGATGGCTGGTGATGATCCGGCCTTCGGCAAAGCGGGTTTCCACGTCCTGCGGCCCCGAGAGCGCGACCTCTTCGCCCCCCTCCAGCAAGACCGTATCGCCGTTGAACCCTTCGATCCACTGCATGTCGAACCCGTTGAGAGAGGCGACTTCCGCCTCCGTCAACACGCCGTCGTAATCGGGGTCGAGGCCGCGATCCTCGGTCACCAGGAGAGAGTAGAATTCGTCATAGGCCCATGTGATCCGCAGATGGGTCAACCGTCCCTCGGCATCGACGATCACTTCGAACCCGGTATCGACGAAGATATGCGGATGCGCGCCAAGCGGCGTGGCGCAGGCGATGACAGCGGCGGTGACGAGCGGGTACTTCATGGCGCTAGGTCTACGCCCCTTCGCCAAGCGCGGCAATCGCCCGGCGGGCGGCGCACGGCGGGAAGGCGCGCATCGCCGCCCCGCCCGCGGATCAGTTCGACGGGTAGGGCCGGACAAAGACTGGACGCTCGGGCGTCGAGGCATCGGGCTGATAGGCATAGCCGCCGCTGTCGAAATCCTGCAAGCCTTCTGGGTCGCTCACCCGGTGCTGCACGATGTAGCGGGCCATGGCACCGCGCGCCTTCTTGGCGAAGAAGCTGACAATCTTCGGCCCCTTGCCATCGCCCTTATCTTCCATGAATTGCGGGGTGATCACCCGCAGTTTCAGCGCCTTGAGGTCCACCGCGCCAAAGTATTCCTGACTGGCGCAATTCACCAGAACATCGCTGCCGGTCGCCTCACCCTGTGCATTCAGCGCTTTGGATAGACTGTCGCGCCAGTAGTCATAGAGGGTGCCGCCACGGCGTGTTTTCAGCTTGCTGCCCATCTCCAGCCGGTAGGCTTGGATCGCGTCGAGCGGGCGCAGCACGCCGTAAAGGCCCGACAGGATGCGCAGGTGATCTTGGGCATAGGTCATCTCATCGGCATCAAGGCTCGTGGCCTCCAGCCCCTGATAGGTGTCGCCGGCAAAGGCCAGCGCGGCGGGGCGGGTGACCTCGGCTGTGGGCTCAGCCTCGAACGCCTGAAAGCGGTCGCGGTTGAGCCGCGCCAGATCGTCGCTCAGCCCCATCAGGCTTTTAAGATCGCCCAAGCTGAGATTGCGCGCAGTCGTCGCCAACCGGACGGCGTCTTCCTGAAAATCAGGCTGGGTGACGGCGACATCGCGCGCGGCCCAATCAAGGCGTTTGGCGGGGGAAATAACGACGAGCATGGCAGTCTCCTTGGGGCGTTTCGGGGTGATCTAGCCCGCGTCGCGCAGAACGTCCAGAAAGGCGGGGCCAAAGCGTTCGGCGCGTTTGTCGCCGAGCAATCGTTCGATGGCCGAAGGGTCGGCGCTGCGCAGTTGCGCCACCTTTGCCAGCATCGCGGCAGAACAGCTTAGCGGCTTTTCGGTGCCCTGCGCGCCGCGCGCGAGGTCGGCCTGCACCTGCAAGAGTTGGTCATAGACATTGCCCGCCTCGCGCCCCGCCAGCTTGCGCCGCGCCTTGTGCATCGGCTGCGCCTCGCCGTTGATGACTTCGAGGAAGGCTGCACCGTAATTTTCCAGCTTCTTGGCACCCACCCCGCCGATCCGCGCCATGGCGTCGAGGTCTTGCGGACGCGCCTCGGCCATTTCGATCAATGTCCGGTCGGTGAAGATGATATAGGCGGGCACGCGGGCCGCCTCGGCCAGCGCGCGACGCTTGGCCTTGAGCGCCGAGAGCAGCGGCGCATCCTCGTCGCTGACCATGGCCTTGACCGCGGGCCGCCGGTTCGCGCCCGCCGCCTTGATCGTATCGCGGCGCAGGTTGATGCTGGCCTCGCCGCGCAGGATCGGCAGGGCGGCGTCGGTCATGCGCAGCGCGCCGTGACGCTCGGCATCCGGGCGCACGAGGTCATGGCCCATCATCTGCCGGAACACCGCCTGCCATTCGTTGCGGCTGTATTCCCCGCCCACGCCGTAGGTCGGCAGCGATTGGTGGCCGCGCTGGCGGACCTTCTCGGTCTCATTACCCAAGAGGATGTCGATGAGATGGCCCGCGCCGAACCATTCGTCGGTGCGCAACATGGCCGAGAGCGCCTTGCGCACCGCCGTGGTGCCGTCGAAAACCTCCGCCGGATTGTCGCACAGATCGCAGCGCCCGCAGGTGACCTCGGTCTCATCGAAATAGCCCAGCAGGGTCTTGCGGCGGCATTCCAGCGCTTCGGCCAGACCCAAAAGCGCGTTGAGCCGCCCGTGGTCGGCGGCGCGGCGTTCGGGCGGGGCCAGCCCCTCGTCGATCTGGGCGCGGCGCAGACGGATGTCGTCAGGGCCGAAAAGCGTCAGCGTCTCGGCGGGCGCGCCGTCGCGTCCGGCGCGGCCGATCTCCTGGTAATAGGCCTCGATCGACTTGGGCAGATCGGCATGGGCGACCCAGCGAATGTCGGGCTTGTCGACCCCCATGCCAAAGGCCACGGTGGCGCAGACAATGAGCCCGTCCTCTTGCTGAAAGCGGCGCTCGGCGATGCGGCGGTCCTCAGCCTCCATGCCGCCGTGGTAATGCAGCGCCTCCTGCCCCTGATCGCGCAGCGCCTTGGCCAGCCCCTCGGTCTTGGCGCGGGTGCCGCAATAGACGATGCCCGACTGGCCGCGCCGCGCCCCGGCGAAGGCGAGGATCTGGTCGCGCGGCTTGTTCTTGGCGGCAAAGGCGAGGTGGATATTGGGCCGGTCGAAACCACGCAGGAAAGCGCGCGGCGGGGTGCCGTCAAACAGCTTCTCAACGATCTCGGCCTGAGTCTCGGCATCCGCCGTGGCGGTGAAGGCCGCCAGCGGCACGTCGAGCGTGCGGCGCAGCTCACCGATGCGGAGGTAATCGGGGCGGAAGTCATGGCCCCATTGGCTGACGCAATGCGCCTCGTCCACGGCGATGAGGTTCACGCCAACCCGGCGCAGCATCCCCATGGCGGAGCCTGCCGCCAGCCGTTCCGGCGCCATGTAGAGCAGTTTGAGCGTGCCAGCTTCCAACGCCTCCCAAACCGCATCGGTCTCTTCGGGCGTGTTGCCTGAGGTGAGCGCCCCTGCCGCAACGCCTGCTTCTTGCAGGCTGCGGACCTGATCGCGCATCAGGGCAATCAGCGGCGAGATGACCACCGTCACCCCCTCGCGCATCAGGGCAGGCAATTGGAAACACAGGGATTTGCCGCCGCCTGTGGGCATGATGGCCAGCACGTTCTCGCCCTCGGTCACGGCCTCAACAATCTCTTGCTGGCCGGGGCGGAACCCGTCGAAACCGAATACATCACGAAGAAGCGTGGCAGCGCCTGTCATGGAGAACCTGTAAGATTGTCTGCTCTTTTTATGCAGACTCCCACACTAACAAAGCGTGAACAAGGCCAGATGCCCGCGACATCGGCGCGCGGGCGGGCCGAGCCACGCGTCAGTAGAAGGCCGCTGCGTTGTTGGTCAGCACGATCCGCGCCATGGCGACGGCGATCAGCACGATCAGGGGGGCGAGGTCCAGGCCACCCATCGGCGGGATCACATTGCGCACGCGGCTATAGACCGGCTCAAGAATGCGGTTCAGCCCGTCCCAGATCTGCGCCACCAGCGGCTGGCGCAGGTTCAGCACCTGAAAGTTGATCAACCAAGACATGATGACATGGGCGATGACGATGAACCAAACGATGTTCAAAAGCAGCATCAGGATCTGGAACAGCGACGTCATGGAATATCCCCTTGGTTTGACGCAAGACAGTTAAGCGCCCCGCCCTCAAAGGGCAAGAGTGCCGCGACGTATATGCTTGACCGCGCAGCGCTTCCGCCGCAGATCCGCGGCGTCACGACAAAGGAAAGCCCCATGTTCCCGATCATCCGCATGGCCAAAGACGTCATCGTCGCCGCGCGGCAGGCGCCGCTGGACAATCTGACCGACACCCATGTCAGCCACCACATCTGCTGGCCGCATGACCTCGATATCTGGATGGAGTTGAACAACGGGCGGGCGCTGTCGCTCTATGATCTGGGCCGCACCGCCATGGCGCAGCGGGCCGGGCTGATCACGCTGCTGCGGCAGAACAAATGGGCGATCACCATCGCGGGATCCAGCACGCGGTTCCGCCGCCGCATCCGCATGTTCGAGAAGTTCGAGATGCGCAGCCGGACCCTGTGTTGGGACGACAAGTTCATCTACCTTGAGCAATCCATGTGGAAGAAGAACGGCGAATGCGCGAGCCATGTGCTCTACCGTTCCGCCGTGACCGATCGTAACGGGCTGATCCCGCCGGAAAAGGTCTTGCAAGCGATGGGACGGCAGCAAGCTTCGCCTGAGGTGCCGGGCTGGGTGGCCGAATGGATCCGCGCCGATGCGCACCGCCCCTGGCCGCCAATGCAGGACGCGGCCCCGACCCCCGATGCGGCAGGGCCGCTTTCGGCCTGAGCCGACCGCCCTCCTCTGCCTCGCCCCCTGCCCTTACTGACGCTTGCGCCTTGCGCCCTGCCCTGCTCTAACTTGAAAAAGGGCAGGCCGCGAAGGGGCGCAACATGGCACAGACAGGCGGGCGCAAGCGCATCTGGGGATGGTATTTCTTTGACTGGGCCAGCCAGCCTTACAACACCCTGCTTTTGACTTTCATCTTCGGCCCCTATTTTGCCCAGACCGCGACCAATGCGCTGGTCGAAGGCGGGATGGAGCTTGGCGCCGCGAAAGCCCAAGCGCAGGCATACTGGGGCTATGGTCTGGCATTGGCGGGCGTCGCGATTGCGGTGCTGGCGCCGATCTTGGGCGCTGTGGCGGATTCCTCGGGGCGGCGGATGCCTTGGATCCGGCTCTTCTCGGCCATGTATGTGGTCGGCGCGGGCGCGCTGTGGTGGACGGCCCCGGCGGATTTCTCTCTGCTTTGGGCGCTGTTCTTTTTCGGCATCGGCTTGGTCGGGATGGAGTTCGCGACGATCTTTACCAATGCCTACCTGCCCGAGCTGCACCCCGACGCGGATGAGCGGGGGCGCATTTCCGGCGATGGCTGGGCCTTTGGCTATGCGGGCGGGGTGCTGGCGCTGATCGCGATGATCGCCCTGTTTCAAAGCGGCGCGAATGGGCGCACCATGGCGGGGCTGACGCCGCTTTTCGGGCTCGACCCGGCGACAAAGGCCGACACCCGCATCGTCGGGCCGCTGACGGCCATCTGGTACGCGGTCTTTATGACCCCCTTCTTTCTTTATGTGCGCGACAGGCCGAAACCCGGGGCCGTGCAGTATCGCGTGGGCGCGGGTCTTGCGGATTTGGCGCGCACCCTGCGGGGGCTGCCGAAGCATCCGTCTCTGCTGGCCTATCTCGGCTCGTCGATGTTCTACCGCGACGCGCTGAACGGGATGTATACCTTTGGCGGGGTCTATGCGCTTGGGGTGCTGGATTGGTCGATCCAAGAGATCGGCATCTTCGGCATCCTCGCGGCCATCTCGGGCGCGGTGTTCTGCGTGTTGGGCGGGCGGATCGACCGGCGCATCGGGCCGATGCCGGTGATCGTGGCCTGCTGCGTCATCCTCATCGCCACCGCCTGCCTGATCATCTCGCTGGGGCCGAATTCGGTCATGGGCGTTTCTTTGCCCGAAGGCTCCGCCCTGCCCGATATTCTGTTCTACGTCGCCGGGGCCTCTATCGGGGCGGCGGGTGGGGCGCTCCAGGCGTCATCGCGTAACATGCTGACCCGGCAGGGAAACCCCGATCGGATGACCGAGGCGTTTGGCCTCTACGCCCTCTCGGGCAAAGCCACCTCCTTTCTCGCACCGGCGCTGATTGCCCTGACCAGCGACCTCACCGGCAGCCAACGGCTTGGCATCACCCCTGTCGTAGGGCTTTTCATCGTCGGTGTGATCCTGTTAGCCTGGGTCAAACCCAAGGGAGATTTCGCCACATGACGCTGCTTCGCACCCTCACCTCCGTGGCGCTGGCCTTTGCGCTTGCCTCTTGCGGGGGCGGCCGGACCGAGACCGACATCAGCGGTGAGAAGGTCGCCCTGCCGACCATCGGCTCTTCGGGCGGCGCATTGAGCACGGTCGAGGCCAAGCGGCTTTTCGGGGCCAAGAGCTTTGCCTCCGCGCAATCTCCGGCGGCTTTCGGCAGCTATTCCAAAGGCTGCCTTGCCGGGGCCGAGCAATTGCCCGAGACGGGTCCGACATGGCAAGCCATGCGCCTGTCGCGCAACCGCAACTGGGCCCACCCCGAGATGATCGACATGGTTAAAAAGCTCAGCCGGAAGGCCGCGCAGCAGCCCGGTTGGGAAGGCGTCTATGTCGGCGATATGAGCCAGCCGCGCGGCGGGCCGATGCTGACCGGTCACGCCAGCCACCAGATCGGGCTTGATGCCGACATCTGGATGCTGCCGCCCAAATCCCTGAACCTCAGCCGGGCGCAGCGCGAGAATATCTCCTCGATCTCCATGCGCCGGGCGAGCGGGGCCTATGTGAATTCCTCTTGGACCCCTGCGCATCACGAGGTGATCAAGGCTGCGGCCCAAGACCCCCGCACCGCGCGTATCTTCGTCTTCCCCGGCGCCAAGGTGCAGATGTGCGCCGATGAGAAAGGCGACCGCAGCTATCTGCGCAAAATCCGGCCTTGGTACGGGCATCACTATCACTTCCACATCCGCATCAGCTGCCCCAAAGGCGCGCGCGGCTGTGTGGATCAGGCCCCGCCCCCGCCCGGTGACGGCTGCGCCGATGCGCGCCAGTGGCAGGCCAACATCCTGAACCCACCGAAACCGGATCCGAACGCGCCCAAAGTAAAACCCAAGCCCAAGCGCGATATCCTGCTTGCGGACCTGCCTGCCCAATGCAACGCCGTTCTGAACGCAAACTGATCCGCGCCTGCCTCCCGTTCTTTCTGCTCATCGCCTGCGTGGCCCCCGCCGCGCAGACAGGGCCGGTGGTGCAGGTGGACAGCGTGCTGACATGGCGCCATCCGGCGCCGTGGTTCGGCGGCTTTTCCGGGGTCGAGGTGAATGCCGATGGCACCCGCCTCACGGCGGTGTCGGACCGGGGCCGCGTGGTGCAAGCGCGCATGCTGCGCGAGGCGGGCCGTTTGGTCGCGCTTGAGATTGTGGAGGATGCTCCGCTCAAAGATGCCGACGGCAAGCCCCTGCGCGACAAGATGCGCGATGCCGAAGCGCTGGCGCTTGACGGCAGCGGGCAACTCTACGTCTCATTCGAGCACGACCACCATGTCGCGCGGCTGTCGCCCGAGAGCGGCGTCACCACCCCGCTGCCCAGACATGACGACTTCGCCAAGTTCGAGCCAAACGCGGGGATGGAGACTTTGGCCGCCCACCCCGATGGGCGGCTCTTTGCGACCCCCGAAGGCGGCGGCCCGGCCTCGGGTGATTTCCCGCTCTATGCCTTTGACGGCAGCAGTTGGACGATCACCGCAGAGATCCCGCGCCGGGGGCCGTTCCTGCCGGTGGATGCCGATTTTGCCGAGGACGGCACGCTTTACCTGCTGGAGCGGACGATCACGCCGCTGGGGTTTCGCAGCCGCATCCGCAGCTTTAACCTCACCGCGCCTGCGCTTGGCGAAGAGACACTGCTGACCTCCGGCCCCGGTCAATATGACAACCTCGAAGCGCTCAGCGCGTGGCAGGATGCGGCGGGGCAAACCCGGTTGACCCTGCTGTCGGACGACAACTTCTTCGTCATGCAGCGCAATGAGGTGGTCGAGCTGATCCTTGCCAAACCGGGTTCCGAGGGCTAAAGCCGTCCGGTCTGCGATCCCCGCAGGCCAAGTCGCCGCACCCTTGCACAAAACGGTTCACATATGACACGCACCTATCTTCCCGGCATTCTTGCCATGGCCGCCATCGTCGTGGCCTCGAATATCCTTGTTCAGTTTCTCTTTGGCCAATGGCTGACCTGGGGGGCTTTCACCTATCCGCTGGCCTTCCTCGTCACCGATGTGATGAACCGTCTCTACGGCGCCTCTGCCGCGCGCCGGGTCGTGTTGGTGGGCTTTGTCGTGGGCCTGATCTGCTCGCTCATTGGCACGCAGATCATGGGCGAGTTCGGCCCGCTGGTGACGATCCGCATCGCCGTGGCTTCGGGCACCGCCTTCCTCGTGGCGCAGCTGTTGGACGTGACGATCTTTAACCGTTTCCGCGATGGCGCATGGTGGCGCGCGCCCTTGGTCAGCACCTTGATCAGCAGCGCGATCGACACGGCGCTGTTTTTCTCCATCGCCTTTTCGGCCAGCCTGTCGTTCATCCACCCCGCCACCGATGTGGCTTGGGCCGCCGAGACGCTGCCGCTTTTGGGCACGGGCCCGCGCGCGCCGCTTTGGGTCTCGCTCGCCGTGGCGGATTGGTCGGTCAAACTGGCCATCGCGCTGCTCGCGCTGATCCCCTTCCGGCTGCTGACCGCACGGCTGACCGCCCGCGCATGATACCGGCGCAGGGGGCCACCCCCTGCCGCCGCGCCCCTTAAAAAAAAACGCTTTGCGAATTTCAAAACCTGTGCAACGCTCAGGGTGAGTTCAACAAATGTAAAGGAGGTGATCCAGTGTCAAGAAAGGTATTGGAGCGAGGTGTCGGAACAGCCAGCGGGGTTTCCTGCTAGGGCAGCCCCTGGCAATGCAACCACCTGGTGGACGTCGGTCTAACCGATCCCCCTCCTGAAACCATTCGATTGGGCCGCTCCGCAAGGGGCGGCCCATTTCGCATTCCCCCTTCACCCTCACCGCGCGGGCTGGCATGTTGCGGGGGCAAGGAGAGCCCATGCTGCACATCAACGATGACATCGCCATTCAGGATTGGGAGCTGACGGAAAGCTTCATGCGTGCCTCCGGCCCCGGCGGGCAGAATGTGAACAAGGTCTCCTCGGCGGTGGAATTGCGGTTCGAAGCTGCCACCTCGCCCTCCCTGCCGCAACCGGTCAAGAACCGGCTGCGCCGTCTGGCCGGGCGGCGCTGGACCACCGAAGGCGCATTGGTGCTGCAATGTGACGAGACCCGCAGTCAGGCCCGCAACCGCGAATTGGTGCGCGAGCGTCTGGCCGAGTTGATCCGCCGCGCCCTCACCCCGCCGAAACGCCGCATCGCCACCCGCCCGACGCTGGGGTCGAAAAAGCGCCGCCTCAAGGCCAAGAAGGTGCGCGGCGAGGTCAAAGCGATGCGCGGCAAGGTCGATCCCGACGGTTAAGAATCAGCCGCGCCGGAGCAGGTAGATGTCCATGATCCAACCATGCGCCGCGCGGGCGGCGGCACGGGTGGCGATGATGTCTTCGGCAACCTCGGCCAACGGGCCATGGCGGATGATCTCTTCGGCCATGCCGACATAGGCGCCCCACCAGATCGTCACGCCTTCCGCGTCCAACGCCTGAAAGGCGCCATCGCCATCGAGCATGATCACCAGCGTATCGACCCCTTCGGGCCAACCGTGATCGCGCAACTGCCGCCCGGTGGTCACCATGAAGGGCGCACCGATCTCATTCAGCGGGATCGCATGAGCCGCCGTCAGCCCTTGCAATGAGGTGATGCCGGGGATCACGGTGATGCGGGGCGCAGGTTCCAGCCGCGCGGCGATGCGCAGGGTGCTGTCATATAGCGACGGGTCGCCCCAGACCAGCAGCGCCACCCGCCGGGCGGTCGGATGCTGGGCCATCGCCCCGCGCCATGCCTCGGCAATCGCATCATGCCAGTGGTCGACGCGCGCCCGGTAATCTTCGATCGCCGGGTCACGCACGGGCAGATCGAAGCCGACGATCTGCACCGCTTCATTGGTCAACACCTCGTCGCAGATGCTCCGCCGCAGCCCCGCCAGATCATCCTTGCCCGCGCCCTTTTGCGGGATCAAGATCAGGTCTTGCGCGTTCATCGCCCGGATCGCTTGCAGGGTCAGATGCTCAGGGTTGCCGGTGCCGATGCCGATCAAAGTCAGTTCCAGATCAGTCATCCCGGTATCCTCGCGATTGCCTTTAAACGCAGCCCGCCAAGCACCCGCGCATCGGCGAATTTTCCGTCGGCAGAGGCGGCATAGAGCGTCACGAAACGGCGCAAATCATCCATGTCGGCTTCGGTGATTTCGCCGAACAGATAGGCCACCTTGCCCGGCGCGCGAAAGGCGACGGTCTGCGCCCGCGTGCAGCCTGACATACAGTCGATGCCTTCGACCTCCACCTCGGACAGGCCTGCGCGGACCACGTCCAGAAAGCCGCCATCGGCGGTGCAAGAGGTGCAGACGAACGCTTTCACGTCTCGAACTCGGCCAATGGTCCGTAAAAGATCAGCGCCGGCGTGGTGCTGCTGGTGCTTTCCAGATGGCGCGCCAGCGTTTCAATCGTGAAGCGCTGCACTTTCTCCGCCGGGGTCGAGACCGCCTCGGCCAGCAGCGCGGGCGTGTGGCCTGGCAGCCCGTGTTCGATCAATCGTGCGGCAAGGCCCGCAAAGGTGCGTTTGCCCATATAGACCACGGTGGTCGCCATCGGATCGGCCAAAGCGGCCATGTTCACGTCGCGCGGCAACCCTCCGGTCACATCCGCGCCGGTGATGAATTGCACGCGCCGCGCGGTCATGCGGCGGGTCAGCGGGATGCCTGCGGTGGCGGCGGCGGCAGAGGCGGCGGTCACGCCCGGCACGATCTCGAAAGGGATATCCGCCGTGCGCAGGGCGATGATCTCTTCCTCCAGCCGTCCGAACATGCCGCTGTCGCCGGATTTCAACCGCACGACCTTCAGCCCGGCTTGCGCATGATCGACCAGCACGCGGCTCACATGGTCTTGCTTGGGCGAGGCGCGCCCGGCCCGTTTGCCGACGCCGATCAGGTCCGCATCGGGCCGCGCGTGCTCCAAAATTGGGCCCGCGCTTAGGTCATCGAACAGCACCACATCCGCCGCCTGCAACCGCGCCACGGCCTTGACGGTCAAGAGCTCCGGGTCGCCGGGGCCGGAGGAGACGAAGGAAACGAATCCCCCCATCACAGCGCCGCGATCATGTGAAAGAAGGTGCCCGTGGCACGCCCACCCCCCGCGAAATCGCGGACCGAGCCGGTCTCGGGCACTTCAAGGTCATTGGCATCGGTGATCCGGGCCAGCGGGGCGTCCGGCTCGGCAAGGATCGTGGCATAGTGGAACTCATGTCCGCGCAATTCGGCCCGTGCGGAATGGCCGGGGATCGGCGCGTTGAGGTCGGCCTGACGGTAGCCCAGATGCATCTTGCGTTTGGCGAAAGAGGTCTCGAGCCCCAAAAGCCCCGCCATCTCGTGCCGGGCGCCCTCTTTGTCGATGAGGCCCGCGCCCATCGCCATATAGCCCCCGCATTCGCCATGCACGGGGCGGGTCTCGGCAAAGGCGCGCAGCCCGTCGCGGAATTGCGCGGCGGCAGCGAGCTTGCCGGCGTGAAGTTCCGGGTAGCCGCCCGGCAGCCAGCAGCAATCGGCGCTGTCGTCCGGCGCTTCATCGGCGAGCGGGGAGAAGGGCAGAACCTCTGCCCCCGCCGCGCGCCACCCGGCCAAAAGATGCGGATAGACAAAGGCGAAAGCGTTGTCCTGCGCCAGCGCGATGCGCTGCCCGGGCGGGGTGATCTGCGCCGGAGCGGGCGGGTTCTGCAACGTGCCCCGCGCGGCGGCCCGCAGGGCGGGGACATCGACATGGGCCGCGACGAATGCCGCCGCCTGCCCCAGCAGATCGGGCAGGTTTTCCTGCTCTCCGGCCTGCACCAGCCCGAGGTGACGCTCGGGCATTTCGATCTCCACCCGGCGCGGCAGCGCGCCGAAGACTTTGATCCCGACAGCCCCCATCCCCGCGCGCACCAGCGTCTCATGCCGGGGGGAGGCGACGCGGTTCAACACCACGCCCGCCAGTTCCACATCGGGCCGCATCTCGCGAAAGCCGAGCGCCGTGGCCGCCACCGATTGCGCCGCCCCCGATACGTCGAGCACCAGCACCACCGGCCAGCCCATCAGCGCCGCGACATCGGCGCTGGCGCCATTGCCACAGGCCCCCGGTTTGGCCACCCCGTCAAACAGTCCCATCGACCCCTCGCCAAGGATCAACTCGGCCCCATCGGCATTGCCGACCAGCCCTTCGATCCGCGCGCGGTCCATCGACCAACTGTCGAGGTTGAAAGACGCCCGGCCCGAGGCGGCCGTGTGAAAGGCCGGATCGATGTAATCAGGGCCGCTTTTGAACGGCTGCACCGCGACACCTTCGGCGCGCAGCGCGGCCAGCAGCCCCAGCATCAAGGTTGTCTTGCCGGTGCCGGAGGCCGGGGCGGAGATCAGCAGGCCGGGCGGGATCATGAGGAAGTCTCCGGAAAGCGCGGCTCGGCCCCGACAGGGCGGAAGCGGCGGTCATAATCGGCGGCGTAAAGGCGGCTCTCGCCGAAATCCTCGGCCCCGATGGCATGGCCCACGAGGATCAGCGCGGTACGGGCCATTTCCTCGCCCACTTCAGTGCGCAGGGTGGCAAGCGTCGCCTTGACGATGCGCTGATCGGGCCAGCTTGCACGCCAGACCACGGCGACGGGGCAATCGGCACCGTAATGCGGGGTCAGTTCTTCGACGACTTTATCAAAACACATGCACCGACAGGTGGATGGCCAGCGTCGCTCCAGTGCGGGCGAAATTGGCCAGGGTCTCGCCTTCGGGCATCGCCGTGGCGCGGCCCGAGGTGCGGGTCAGGATCACCGATTGCGCCACGCCCGGCAGGGTCAGCTCGGCCCCCAGTTCCGCCGCGGCGGCTGCAAAGGATGGCACCCCCGGCGTCACGTCATAGGCGATGCCCATCTCGCGCAGGCGGCGCAATTGTTCGCCCATCGCCGACCAGACCGACAGGTCGCCCGAATGCAGCCGCGCCACGTCATGTCCTGCGGCATCGGCGGCGGCGATCTCTTCCATGATATCGTCCAGCGACAGCCGCGCGGTGTTGACGATCCGCGCCCCCTCGGGGCAGTGGCTCAGCAACGCCTCGGGCACAAGCGACCCGGCGTAGAGGCAGACCCGGCAGGCCGCGATCAGGTCGCGCCCGCGCAGGGTGATGAGATCCGCCGCCCCCGGCCCGGCCCCGATGAAATGTACAGTCACGGTATCTATCCTTTCCTCTCGGCAATCGCCGCGGTGGCCATGGCATCGCCCGAAACGACGCGTTCGGCAACCAATACCGCCCCCGGCCCGGCGGCGGCCAATGCGGCGGCCTCGGACAGGGAGCCGGTGCCGAAACGGTCTTCGATCCGAGCCGATTGCGTGGGAGTTATCATGCGGGCCAAGTCTTCGGTGGTGATGCCAAGCCCCGGCACGCCCAACTCTTGCGCGAATTCGCGGAACACGGTGGCGCGGGCCTTGGCGGCTTCGGTCACCAGCGCGTCGATCTTGGTGCCATCGGGGTTGGCCCGCGCCAGCGCGTCGCGCAGCGAGGCGACGCTTGCCGCGCCCCGAAATCCGATCCCGGCCATCCTCATAAAGTCACGCTCCATTGTACCACGGGCCGCAGCGGCTGCCAGCCGCGCATTGTGCCAAGCGGGGCGGCCTGCGCCAGTTCGATCCGCAAAAGACTGCCCCCATGCGCAGCGTGAAGCTGCGCCAAAAGCGCCTCGGTTTCCAGCGTCACACCGTTGGCGACCAGCCGCGTGCCCGCTGGTAGCGCAGGCAGGAGGGCATCGTAAAGCGCCGCGTTCCCGCCGCCGCCGACAAAGACCACATCCGGCAAAGGCTGCCCCGCCCAGACTTTTGGCGCGCGGCCATGAATTGTTTGCATACGCGCGTTCAGGCCGAAATCTTCGATATTGCGGGTGATATTCTCGACCCGCGCGGCGTGCTGCTCAAAGGCGATGGCGCGCCCACCGGCGAGGCAGAACTCGACCGAGACCGAGCCGCTCCCCGCGCCGATGTCCCACAGCAACTCGCCGGGCCGAGGGGCGAGGGCCGACAGCGTCAGCGCCCGCACCGGCGCCTTGGTGATTTGGCCGTCGCTGGCAAAATGGTCATCCGGCAGGCCGGGGGTGCGCGGCAGGCCGATGCCCTTGGGCAGCGCGACCCCGACCGCCACCGGCGCTTGCACATCCGTCAGATCGAAGCCATCCGCCTGCACCTCCCGCACCCGCGCATCGGGGCCGCCCAGCCGTTCGGCCACATACAGCGTGGCCGTGCCCCCGCCTTGTGTGCAAAGAAACTCCGCCAACGCCGCAGGGGCCTCCCCATCGCGCAGCAGGCAGATCATCCGCCCCTTGGGACGCAGGGCACCGCGCAGCTGCGCCAGCGGTGCGGCGTGAAGCCCGTGGCAGGTAACCTCCTCCAACCGCCAGCCAAGCGCATTGGCCACCAGCGAGAAGGTCGAGGGCGCGGGCAGGCTGTGCCATTCGTCGGGCTGCAACGCGCCGACAATGCTGCCGCCCGCGCCGAACCAGAAGGGATCGCCCGACACCAGCATCGCCACGCGCTTGCCACGCTCGGCCAACACCGGCTCGACCGAGAAAGGCACCGGCCAAGCGCGCCCGCGCGCACCTGCGCCTCCCCGCTCCAGATGACGCGGCCCGCCAAAGATCACCTCGGCCTCTGCCAGCGCCGCGCGGCTTGCCGCGGGCAAGGCATCCGCGCTATCGTCGGGCATTCCGATGATGCTGAGCCAAGGATCACCCATCATGCGCGTCCTTCTTTTGGGTGGCACCACCGAAGCCAGCGCCTTGGCCCGCGCCTTGGCCAAAGCCGGGATCGACGCGGTGTTTTCCTATGCCGGACGCACAGACAGCCCCGTGGCCCAGCCCCTGCCCACCCGCGTCGGCGGCTTCGGGGGCGTGGCGGGGCTGGTGGCCTATCTTGAGACCGAGGCGATCACCCATGTCGTCGACGCCACCCATCCTTTCGCCGCAGGGATGAGCAACAATGCCTTCGTTGCCTGCGCCCGGCAGGACCTGCCGCTGGTGCGGTTCGAGCGCCCCGCTTGGGAGCCGCAGGAGGGGGACGACTGGACCTTCGTGCCCGACCTCACCGCGCTGCCCGCCGCCCTGCCCGACAGCCCGGCGCGGGTGTTTCTGGCCATCGGCAAGCAGCAACTGGCGCTTTTCGCCGCGAAACCGCAGCACCGCTACCTCCTGCGCCTCGTCGATCCGCCACGCGACCCGCTGCCGCTGCCGCGGGCGACGGTCGTGCTGGCGCGCGGGCCTTTTGACGTGGCGGGGGATACCGCGCTGATGCAGACCCATGCGATCACCCATGTCGTCGCCAAGAACGCCGGAGGCGCTGGCGCGCGGGCCAAGCTGGATGCCGCCCGCAGCCTTGGCCTGCCGGTGATCTTGGCCGAGCGGCCGAAACTGCCGGGCGAAGTGGCCGCCAATGATGTGACCGAAGTGATGCATTGGCTACATCATACCGCGCTGCGCGGCGTATAGACATAGCGCCCGACCCGCCGCGTCGCGGAATTGCCGACGATCACCACGGTGCGCATATCCGCCATTTCAGGCGTCGCCTCGCCCAGTGTGACGGTGTTGAACGCCTCTTCCGGCGTGGTCACGGCGCGGGCGAAGGTAATCAGCCGGTCCGGCCCGCATTCGGCACGCAAAATCTCCAACGCCTCGGTGAATTGATGCGGGCGGGATTTGCTGCGGGGGTTGTAGAAGGCCATCGCGAAATCCGCCCGCGCGGCCATCCGCAAACGGTGCTCCACCATCGCCCAGGGCTTGAGGTTGTCGCTGAGGTTGATCGCGCAGAAATCATGGCCCAAGGGCGCCCCAAGCCGCGCCGCCGCCGCCAGCATCGCCGTGATGCCGGGCAACACGCGGATGTCGACGCTTTCAAACGCCCCATCCCGCTCCACCGCTTCGAACACGGCCGAGGCCATGGCAAAGACGCCCGGATCGCCCGAAGACACCACCACCACCCGCGCGCCCGCCTGCGCCAGTTGCAGCGCATGGGTCGCGCGGTCCAACTCCACCCGGTTGTCGCTGGGGTGGAGGGTCAGCCCTTCGCGCGGGGCGACGCGGGCGACGTAAGGGATATAGCCGATAACGTCTGTGGCCTGCGCCAGCGCCTCGGTCACCTCGGGTGTGACAAGCGCGTCATCACCAGGGCCGAGGCCCGCGATATGAAGGATGCCGCTCATGTCTCCGCCTCCGGTCTGCGGCCTTGGCCATGGACCAAGATGATCGCGAAATAGGGGCAGTCGTCATCCGCCACGTCAGAAAGCCGCGCCACCCGCTGGTCGGGCATGGTGCCGCGTTCGACCAGCCAAGCGTCCTCCAACTTGCCCGCCGCCGCCAACGCGCGGCGCACGCTGGGCAGGTTGCGACCCGTCTTCATCACCACCAGCGCATCGGCGCGCTTCATGTGATCGGTCAACTCGGCCTCGGGCAGCGTGCCCATCAAGACGGTTACCACGTCGTCGCCCCAAGTGAAGGGCGTATCGAGCGCGTTCCAGCAGCCCACCATGCCGGGGATCGCGGGCAGCACCTCAACCTCGGCGCGGCCCTGAAGCCGGGTGTGCAGATGCATGAAGGAGCCGTAGAAGAAAGGATCACCCTCGCAGAGCACGATGACCTCGTGATCGCGTGCCAAGGCTTCTAGCCGGTCGGCCCATTCCTCGTAAAAGGCGACCATTTGGGCGCGATACTCGGGCGAATCAAAGCGCAACTCAGTGGTGACGGGATATTCCATCGCATATTCCACCACGTCGTCGCGCAGCATCCCCTCGACGATCCGGCGCGCTTGGCCCGCGCGGCCTTTCTTGCGGAAATAGGCCAGATGCCGCGCGCAGCGAATGGCACGGTCGGATTTCACACTCATCAGTTCGGGGTCGCCGGGGCCAAGGCCCGCGCAGATAACCTTGCCCATCTTCATTCCACCCTGCTGGCCAATGCGTTCACCGCCGCCACGGTGATCGCCGAGCCGCCCAAACGCCCCTGCACGATCATCGAGGGCACCGGCAGGTCCTGCATCAAAGCCTCTTTCGATTCCGCCGCGCCGATGAAGCCCACCGGGCAGCCGATGATCGCCGCCGGGCGCGGGCAATCGGGGTCTTCGAGCATGTTGAGCAGGTGAAACAGCGCCGTGGGCGCATTGCCGATGGCCACCACGGCGCCTTGCAGATGGGGCCGCCACAGTTCCAGCGCGGCAGCAGAGCGGGTGTTGCTCATCTTCGCGGCCAGTGCTGGCACCGAAGGGTCGCGCAGGGTGCAGATCACCTCATTCTCGCGCGGCAGGCGTTTGCGGGTGATACCTTCGCTGACCATATAGGCGTCGCAAAGGATCGGCGC
The DNA here is from genome assembly GCF_005068605.1 of Sulfitobacter sp. 15WGC. Lineage (NCBI taxonomy): Bacteria > Pseudomonadati > Pseudomonadota > Alphaproteobacteria > Rhodobacterales > Roseobacteraceae > Sulfitobacter > Sulfitobacter sp. 15WGC. Next base: position 215,149 of record NZ_SZNL01000003.1, read on the forward strand.
GCCGTCCTCCAGTGCCGCCCGCGCGGCCACGGCCATGCCTTCGGAAAAGCGGATGTGCTCCTCCAGCCCGACCATGCCCGCGGCGTGGATCATGCGCACGGCGACGATCTCTTCCTCCGGGGTGAAACGCGCTAGCGCCGCTTCGGCGCGGATGGTGGCAAAGGACTGGCGGTAAATCTCGGCACCGTCGGTGATATAGCTATGGGGCATCGGCGGACTTTCTAAGGTGAGAGGCGATGGCGGCGGGGGTCAGCCCGCGCAGATCAGGGATGGCATCGGCGCGGCCATCGTGGATGAGGTCATAGCGCTCTGGCGCGGTGGCGGTCAGGGTGAGGTCGGTAGCGCGCGGCGCGGCGCAACCCTTGGCGCAGCCGGAGACATGCAGGCGTTGCCCCTTCGGCACCACGGCGGCAAGGCGACTGGCCAGCCCGCGCGTCTCACCCCGGCCCTGTGCACAGCCCGGCGCGCCGATACAGGCAACGACGCGCAACAGCGGGTCATCGGCGGCGGTGATGAGACCGGCCAGATCAGGCAGGCGCGGGGCACCTTCGATCAGCACCCGCCGCCACGGGGTCAGGCGCAGCGGACCAAGCTCCGCGAGCGCGGCAAGCGTCTCGGCCTCCATCTGCCCGAAAGCACAGGCGACAAGCGCCCCGGATGGGTAGAGGCCGGGGGCGGGTGTGCCCTGCCCCGCCTGACGCGGGCAGTCAAAACCGGCGGGAAGCGGCGCCCCCGTGGCCGTGGCGCGCGCGGCGCGGGTCACCCCCTGCGCGCGCACCCATTCGGCCAGCGCGATGGCTTCGGTCACCGCAGTCGCACGGGTCACGGGTTTGCCCCGCATAGCCCCTTCAATGCAGAGCAGCAGTTGCCCCTGCGCCGAGCGCTCGAACCGGATGTCGGCGGGATCGGCCTGCAACACCGGCTGCGGCCCTGCGTCGACCGCATAGCCGAATTTGGCGGAGACATCCGGCAGCGCATGGGCCTGCGCGGCGGCAGAGAGGGCTTGGCAAAGGAAATCCGTATCATCGCCCGCCTGCCAAAAGGGGCTGACCATGATGTTGCGCCGCCGCTCCGTCCGCTCATCCACGTCGATCAGCGCCAGCGCGCGCAGCGCGTCGATCAGCCCTTCGTGCCGCGCGGGATCGACGCCGCGCAGTTGCAGATTGCCCCGGTTCGACAGGTCGAGCATGCCATTGCCATAGCGCGTGGCCAGCCCCGCCACGCCGCGGGCTTGGGCCGGGGTCAAGCGCCCCTGCGGCACCCGAAGACGCACCACCAGCCCATCGCCCGAGAGCATCGGACGCAGCGCACCGGGGCACCAGCCCTTGATCGCCGGGGCCGCGCTCACGTCACCCCGTCCAATGTGGCCGAGATCGAGTTGCGGCGGGTCAGCCAGAGGCCGGACTCGCGCAGCGCCGCGAAACGGTCGCGCATGGCTTGCAAGGCCGCGGGGTTCTCGGCCTCCATAAAGGCGACCAGATCATCGCGCCCGAGCGTGGCGTCGAAGTAGAGGTCAAAGAGATGCGCAGGCACCTCGCGTGTCAGATGCGCAAAGGCGGCAAGGTTGTCGAGTGTCGCCGCCACCTCTGCCGCGCCGCGGAAACCGTGGCGCATCATGCCGCTGGCCCAGCCGGGATTGGCCGCACGGGCGCGGACGACGCGGGCGATCTCCTCGGGCATGGAGCGTGCGCGGGGGCTGCCTGCGCGGGTGTGGTCAAGGTGGTACATCGCCGGTTTCTGCGCGCCGAGATGCGCCATCGCGGCGGCAAAGCCGCCTTCGTGGCTGGCATAGTCCGAGGCGAGCAGGATATCGCTTTCGGCCAAGTCCTGCACATGAGCAAAGCCATCGGCGCGCTGCAACTGCGCCTCCAGCGCGGCGCGGTCCTGATGCGCCTCGCCTTGGGCGTTGATCGCCCATTCCGACCCCGCGAGCCACGCCTCGCCCGCCGCGGCGCGACCGGCGTCGGAATAGTCTTGCAAGGCCGCTTCCATATTCACGCCGTAAAGGCCCGGCTTGGGGCCAAAGACACGGGGGGTGCGGGTGAGATAGGGGTTCATATCCGGCGCTTCTTCGCGTTCGGCCAATGCCGCCGCCCCGGCTTCGAAAAGCTGCGCGAGGCCGGGAAAGACATCGCGGAACAGGCCCGAGATGCGCAGGGTCACGTCGATGCGCGGACGGTCCAGCAGGGTCAACGGGATTACCTCAAAGCCCGAAACCCGCTCACTGCCCTCGTCCCATTTCGGCGCGATCCCGGCGAGATGCATCGCCATGGCGACCTCTTCGCCCGCCGTGCGCATGGTGGCCGAGCCCCAAAGGTCGATCACCAGCCCGCGCGGCCAGTCGCCATTGTCTTGCAGATGCCGCCTGAGCAGTTCCTCGGCCAGTTTCACCCCCTGCGCATGGGCGGCCCGGCTGGGCACCCCGCGCGGATCGACGGCATAGAGGTTGCGCCCCGTCGGCAGCACATCGGACCGCCCGCGATAGGGCGAGCCGGAAGGCCCGGAGGTGACGCGCCGCCCCGAAAGCGCGGTCAGCAGCCCGTCCCATTCGCCCGCCCCCGCGCCGAAGACGTGCAGGCCATCGCCGTATTGGCTTTCCTTGATGTCGCAAACGAAGGCGTCGATCCGGGTCAGGGCCTCGGCCGAGGAACTGGCGGCATCGAGGCCGAGGTCATCTTCCACCCCCGCCGCCTGCGCCTCCGCCCGGATCGTATCGACCAGCCGGTCGCGGCGCGCGGGGTCGAGCCCGTCGGCGGTGGAATATTCGTCCAACAGCCGTTCCAGCCGCAACAGCCCATCGGGTGTTTCACTGTCTTTCAGCGGGGGCGGCAGATGGCCGAGCGTCACCGCCCCGATGCGCCGCTTGGCCTGTGCCGCCTCCCCCGGATCGTTGACGATAAAGGGGTAGATCACCGGCAGATCGCCGGTCAGCGCCTCGGGCCAGCAATCGCCCGAGAGGGCAACCGCCTTGCCCGGCAGCCACTCCAGCGTGCCATGCGCGCCGATATGCACCAGCGCGTGATGGCCCTGATCCCGCAGCCAGAGGTAGAAGGCCACATAGGAATGCCGCGGCGTGCGGGCGAGGTCGTGATAGCTGTCTTCGCGGTCTTGCAGATCGCCCCGCTCGGGTTGCAGCGCGACTAGTGCGTTGCCGCAGGTTTGCGCGGCGAAGTGAAAGGCACCGTCCTGCACCAGCGGATCATCCGCCGCCGCGCCCCACGCGTCGCGAAGGTCATCGCGCAGCGCCTGCGGCAGAGCGGCTAGCGCCGCCTCATAGTCGGCAAGGGGCCAAGTGATGCGCTGCTCGGTCAGGCTCCGGCCAAAGCCGATCTGCGGCGTGACGCCATAGCCCTCACCCGCCAGCCGCATCAGCATGTCTTCGACGCTGGCCAGCGCATCAAGGCCGACCGCATGGGCCAGTTGATCGTCCCGCCCCGGATAGGTCGAGAGCACCAGTGCCAGCTTGCGCGTGGCCGCCGGGGTCTGCGCCAGCCGATGCCAGCCCAGCACACGGGCGACGACAGCCTCGATCCGCGCCTCTTCGGCGCGGTGGGCAAAGCGGGAATATTGCAGATCGGGGTCGCGCTTTCCGGGGCTCTTGAAGCTGACGACGCCGCCGAAGATGCGGCCATCGACCTCGGGCAAGACCACATGCATCGCCAGATCGGCGGGGGAAAGGCCGCGCTCGCTCTCGTCCCAATCGCGCCGCCGGGCGGTAGAGAGGGCCACTTGAAACACCGGGCAGCCCGGCGCGTCGAGCGGGGAGGTGCCATCATCCCCGCGCCCCGAAAAGGCGGTGGCGTTGACGATGGCCACGGGTTTCATCGCCGCCAAGGCATCGTCCAGAAAGCGCCGCGCGGGATCGGATTTGAGCGAGGGTACGAAAAGCCCGATGGCGTTCAGCCCCGCCGCCCGCAGCGCCCGGATCAGCGCATCGACGGGCGCGGTATCGGCGGCCAGAAGATAGCTGCGGTAAAAGGTAACCGCGACAGTCTGCCCCGCCGCGTCGGCGAGGGGGAGCACCCCTTGATCGGGGTCGTAATAGCCGCAATCAGGCACCGTTTTCGTGCCCATGACCGGCCCGGCGTAAAAGCCCGCCGCCAGCGCCATCTGCGCCAGCGCGGCCTGCGCCGCCACCGGCCCGCCCGCATCACAAAGATGCGCAAGACGGCGCAGCGTGGAAACCGGCAAAGTCGAATGCGCGTCGAGCCCCGGATCCTCGCGCCCATCGGCGGGCAAGACGGCCAGCGCGATGTTTTTCCGGCGGGCGAAGTCTTGGACCTGCATGATGCCGTAGGGCCAGTAATTCTCCCCCCCGATGAGGCGGATCAGAATGCCTTTGGCCCCGGTCAGCGTCTGTTCGATATAGTTGTCGACCGAGGCCGGGTGCCGCAGCGCCACGAGGTTGCACAGACGCAGCGAGGGCAGCTTGCCCTCCTTGCCGCCGCCGCGATGCCAGCCTGCCGCGAAAGCGCCGAGGTCACTGTCGGAAAACGACAGCATCACCAGATCGGCGGGGGTTTGCCCCGGATCATAGGGGGTGTCGGTATCCTCCAACCCGTGGCTTTCGCGAAAGACGACATGCATGGGCGGTCAGGCTCCCAAAATCTCGCGGATTTTGGCAAGGTCGATGTCGTCATGCTCGGCGATCACCACCAGATGCCCGGCGCGCGTGTCGCTGCCCCAAGGGCGGTCGAACTGCTGACGCACCCGCGCGCCCACGGCCTGCACCAACAGGCGCATCGGCTTGCCCTCGACCGCGACATAGCCCTTCACGCGCAGGATGTTCTGCTCACGCGCGAGCCGCTCGATCGAGGCCACCAACGCATCGACATCCGACACCTCCGGCATCGGGATCACCACGGTTTCGAAATCGTCATGCTCGTGATCGTCGTGGCCGTCATGATGCGAGGGGCGCGCGGCGAGGTCGTCTTCGGCGGCGGCGTTGAGGCCGAGCACCACCTTGGGGTCGATCACGCCTTCGGTCATCTCAAGGATCGGAATCTCACGCGGGCTTTCCTCTTCAATCACCTTGCGGGCCTTGGCGAGGCCATCGGGACCGGCCAGATCGGCCTTGGACATCAGCACGATATCGGCGCAGGAGATCTGATCTTCGAACACTTCGGAGAGCGGCGTTTCGTGGTCGAGGCTGTCGTCGGCCAGACGCTGCGCGTCCACGGCGGCGACATCGGCGGCGAAAGTGCCAGCGGCCACGGCTTCTGCATCGGCCAGCGCGATGACGCCATCGACGGTGATCTTGGACCGGATCGCGGGCCAGTCGAAGGCTTTGAGCAGCGGTTTCGGCAGGGCCAGTCCAGAGGTTTCGATCAGGATGTGATCGGGGCGCGTGGGCAGGGCCATCAACGCTTCGATGGTGGGGATGAAATCATCCGCCACGGTGCAGCAAATGCAGCCATTGGCCAGCTCGACGATATTCTCCGCCGGGCAGTCGTCGATGGCGCAGGATTTCAGGATGTCGCCATCCACCCCCACGGTCCCGAACTCATTAACCAAAACGGCAAGGCGACGCCCGCCTGCATTGGTCATCAGGTGGCGGATCAACGTGGTCTTGCCCGCGCCGAGAAAGCCGGTGATGACGGTAACGGGGATTTTGGCGAGATCGCTCATGCTGTAGGCTCCTGCGGCAGGGTCAAAGGGGGGATACGCGCAAGGCTTTGCTTGCGAAAGATGACCGGGCGTTCGCGCCATGGCACCAGCCCGTCTTGGGTGGCGGCATAGGCGGCGGCTCCGGCAAGGATGTCGGCGGCGTCTTCCTTGGTCAAGCGGCCATAGACATAGGACCATTTGCCCGGCGCAGACAGCGCCACGGCGGCCCCCTGCGAACAGGCGGAAAGACATTGCACCGGCACGATGGTCACGCCCTCGGGCGCGCCTGCGGCGTCGAGGGCGGCATGAAGCTGCGCGCCGGGGCGCGGGGCGTCTTCCTCCAGCACCTCACCGGCGCGGCAGGTCATGCAGACATGTAGGGTTGCGCTCATTGATCTTGTCCCATCGGGTTATGCGTGCCGGGTATGCGCTTCGGCCCGCCATGAAAAGGGGAGGCGGTGCGATTATTCAACCGTCAGCACCTCGCGGGCCGTAATCGGCGCACCGTTCACCGCCAAGGGGCGGTGGTCATTGGCGTTGAGCGTGACCTCCACCGTGACCTCGCCTTTGGGCAGATTTGGCAGATGCAGCCATGGGCCATAAAGCCGCCCGATCTTGGCACCGTTGACATAGACATGGGCATGGCCCTCGCCCGGTTGATTTGCGCCGCTGGCGTTCTGCGGGGCAAAGGCGAAGCCTTCGGTCTCAACAAAAAGGTTGTGGCCCGACATCGGGTCGGGGGTCACGCGGATGGCAAGGCTGGGGGCCTCTTCGGCGGCCAGCGCGATGGGCTGGCCATGCATCCGCGCGTGATCCGCACCGCCGTGATCCATGGCCGCATGCCCGCCGCCGCCATGGGCGGCAGGGTCGCCGTGGTCATGGCCGTCGAAGGTCACCCCGTTGCTTGCGGCGATGGCAAAACCGATGCCACCGCCAAAGACCAATCCAATGGCGAATAGCGCCAGTGATCTGTCCATTTCGACCTCCCTCAGGCGCTCTGCGCGCCTTCACGTTGCCAAAAGAACCCAGCGAAACTGCCCAGCAACACCCATGCGGCCAAACCGATGCCAAGCGCACGCGCGGCGAAAAGCGCGCCGATCTCGGTCGGCACCGGGCCGCTAAAGCTCTCGGGCTCGGGCGCGCCGATGATATGGGGGGCCATCAGCAGGACCGCCGCCCCGATCCACGCACCCCACCCCTTGCCAAAGGCCAGCAGCCAAAGCGCCACCAGCGCTGCCGCTGCGGTGGCGAACCACCAGATTTGCCGCGCGGTGATGTCCGCTGCGGCCACACCGGGCACTTCGGGCGCAAGGCTGAACCCCGGCGCGAGGTGGAAGGCCACGAAACCGGCGACACCCCAAAGGATGCCCCAGCGGCCATCGATCACCGCGCCGCGCTCTTCGCCAAGGCTCATCGCGGCCAGAAGGATCAGCGCATAGGCAGTATAGGTGAGCATGGTGAAGATCAGGCTCAGCCCATCGCGGACGGCATCGAAACCGGGCAAATCGGGATGCGCGCTGACGGGGTCGGCCCCGAAATGCACCAGCGCGCCGGTCTCATAAAGCTCGGCATGAAGCAGCACGGGCTGCACGAAATAGAGTTGCAGCAAGCCGGTCAACAGGCCGGCAGAGGCCCCGGCAAACAGGGCGGAAGTCAGAAAACGTGAAAACATCGCAATGATCCTTGGATGCGAAATAACACCCGGCGCCGCGCGAAACGCGGGCCGAGCCATCAGCCAGCCTCAAGATGCGCCAAAGCACTGCCCACACGGTAAAGGGCGGAGGCAGGTAAAACGGCAAGAGGCGGGCATGGAAAGAAAGCCAGAATCACAGACTGCCGGACTGCGGCATGGCAGCCCGGACCCCTGTGATACCGAACGCGGCGCTTAGTGGCAGGGAAAGCCTGTCGCGTGGCGCACGTCATGGGCGGCATCATGCAGTGCTGCGGCCTGCACATGGCCGGTCAGCGCCATCAGAGCCACACCCAATACGGCGGCAAACAGCGCCGGTACGAGTTTGCTGCGCGTGGCACCGGCGGTCTTAATCATCGTCGTCATCTTCAATCTCCTTACCGTCACACCCGACGGCATCTAGCGTTTCATTTGCCTGGCAGGTCTCCTGGCTCGCGGGTCGTGGCCTTTGCCCGCCTTCCCCGTCCGAAAGGACAAGTGGCACGAGGGGCATTGGCTTACCGCTTACAGTCGCGGGGGCGGCTTCGGCTTCAGGGTCGGGCGACCCCTTACTGAATTCCCTTTTCGGTCCCACACTCAAAGGCGCTTTTCGGGACACCAAGCGCCCTCAATTACGCATTTTCGGCCCTTCCTGACAAGCCGCATTTATCGAACCTCGCGAAACCTTAAGGCGCATACAGCATTTAGTAGATAAATATGCCCCAACCCCCAGTATGCGGGTTGACCCAAAAGCCACGTGCAGGGCACATTGACGGCCAGTTTCGATCAAGGGGCGGGAATTCATGAACGACAACACGGTCTCCGTCGCTCGGCAGACCCTGACCGAAGACGTTCTAGGCAAGGTCGTGCGCTATGCCCGCCTGCCGCTGTGCATCACCGACCCGACCCTGCCGGACAATCCCATCGTCTATGTGAATGACGCTTTTACCGATCTCACCGGCTATGGCTTGGATGAGATCGTGGGCCAGAACTGCCGCTTCCTGCAAGGCCCGGAAACCACGCGCGAAAGCGTCGATGCGGTGCGCGAAATCCTACTGGCGCGCCGGGTCGATACGGTTGAGATCGTAAACTACCGCAAGGATGGCAGCCGCTTCCTGAACGCCCTGCAACTGGGGCCGATCAATGACGAAGATGGCAATCTGATCTACTTCTTCGGCTCGCAACTCGACGTTTCCGAACGCCGCCGGGTGGAACGTGAGCACCGGCAATTGGCCGATGACGAATTGCTGCACCGGCTGCGCAATATCGTCAACGTCATGACCGCCGTGGTGCGACTGACCGCCCGTGAGGAGCCGACCCCCGCGGCCTTTGCCGACAAGGTGATCGAGCGGCTTGCCGCCTTGGGCGCGGCGCATTTCGACACGATTGGCCGCAGCGACCAGCATGAGGTGGATTTCGAGACGCTGATGGGGCCGATCATGCGGGCCTATACCTCGGCCACCGAGGATCAGATCAACCTCACCGGGGCGAATCCGCTGATCTCGCACCGCCTCGTTTCCCCCCTGACGCTGGCCTTGCACGAGCTGGCGACGAATGCGGTGAAACACGGCTCGCTCAGTTCCGATACCGGGCGGGTATCGCTGGATATCACCATCCTTCAGGAGCCTGCGCGCCTGCGGTTTGTTTGGCGCGAAACCGGCGGGCCAGAGGTCATCAAATCTCCGCGCAACAGCGGCTCGCGGATCATCCAGTCCTTGACCCGCGCGGTCGGTGGCACCCTGCACTACGATTGGCAGCCCGAAGGGTTGATTGCCACGGCGGAGTTCCCCGTGGCCGCCCTTGGCGAAGGCTGACCGTCAGACGATCACCTGCTGTGCGGCCTGCTCTCCGACCCCGAAAACACGCTTGTAACGCGCGATTTCATCCGCCGGACCCATCGCCTTGTTCGGGTTGTCCGAGAGTTTGACCGTGGGCCGCCCATTGGCGCTGACCGCTTTGCAGACCAAACTAAAGGGCGCCAGCGCATCATTCGGCACCAGCCCGCGGAAGTCATTGGTCAGCAACGTCCCCCAACCGAAAGAGACCTTGGCCTTGCCCGCAAACTGCGCGTGCAACTCCTTGATCTTGTCCACATCCAGCCCATCGCTGAAGATCACCCGCTTGGTCGTCGGATCCTCGCCACGGGCGCGCCACCAGTCGATGGCCGTCTGCGCCGCCGTGGCCGGATCGCCGCTGTCGACGCGGATGCCGGTCCAACCCGCCAGCCAATCCGGCGCGTGATCGAGAAACCCCTTGGTGCCGTAAGTATCGGGCAGGATGATCCGCAGATTGCCCTCATGCTCATCATGCCAATCCGACAGCACGTCATAGGGCGCGCGGGCAAGGGCGGCGTCATCCTCGGCCAAAGCGGCATAGACCATGGGCAATTCATGAGCATTGGTGCCAATGGCCTCAAGTTCGCGCATCATGGCGATGCGACAGTTGGAGGTGCCGGTAAAGGCATCGCCCAGCCCCTCATGCATCGCCTGCACGCACCAATCCTGCCAAAGGTAGGAATGCCGCCGCCGGGTGCCAAAATCCGCGATTGAAAGGTTGTCGACCTCGCGCAGCGCTTCGATCTTTTCCCAAACGCGGGTCATGGCGCGGGCGTAAAGCACCTGAAGCTCGAACTTGCCCATCGGGTCGAGCGCGGCGCGGCTGCGCAGCTCCATCAACACCGCCAGCGCGGGAATCTCCCAAAGCATGACCTCATGCCACTTGCCCTCGAAGGTCAGCTCATATTGATCGCCCTTCCGTTCCAGATGATAGGGCGGCAGGCGCATGCCCTCGAACCACTCCATGAAATCGGGGCGGAACATCTGGCGCTTGCCGTAGAAGGTATTGCCGCGCAGCCATGTGCTCTCCCCCCGGCTGAGGCTGAGCGAGCGGATGTGATCGAGTTGCTCGCGCAACTCCCCCTCGTCGATCAGCTTGGCCAGCGGGATATGGGTGGAGCGGTTGATCAGGCTAAAGGTGACCTGCGTGTCCGGCTTGTTGCGGAACACCGACTGGCACATCAGGAGCTTATAGAAATCCGTGTCGATCAGCGACCGCACAATGGGGTCGATCTTCCACTTGTGGTTATAGACGCGGGTGGCGATGTCGACCATGGGAGGTTCCTTATTGCGTGCCCCTTCATGCCAAGGGGGCGGACAGATGGGCAAGGGGAAAGCGGCGGATCAGGCCAGCGTCACCCCCGCCGCGCGCATGCCTTCGCGGGCCTTGGCAAGCGATCCGTCCAGATCAATCGCCCGGCAGAGATCTTCGCGCACGTCGACCTTGAACCCCAGCTTCGCCGCGTCCACAGCCGAGAAGTTCACGCAGAAATCTAGCGCCAGCCCCACCATGGTCAGCCGCTCGATCCCGCGTGTGCGCAGGTAGCCTTCGAGCCCCGTGGGCGTGCGGTGGTCATTCTCGAAAAACGCCGAATAGCTGTCGATGTCGGGGTTATAGCCCTTGCGGATGATCAGATCGGCGCGGTCGGTTTGCAACTCGGGGTGGAACTGCGCGCCAATGCTGCCTTGGATGCAGTGATCGGGCCAAAGCACCTGCGGGCCGTAGGGCATGGTGATGACCTCATAAGGCCCGTTGTCCTTATGCGATGAGGCAAAAGACGAATGCGCCGCCGGATGCCAGTCCTGCGTCAGGATCACGGCGTCAAACTCGGGCGTCAGCGCGTTGATGCCGCGCAGAATCTCATCGCCCTGCGGCACTTCCAGCGCGCCGCCGGGGCAGAAATCATTTTGAACGTCGATCACGATCAGGGCATGGGTCATGGGCATTCTCCTTACCGAAAGGGGTAGGGCTGCGGATGGGGTAGGTCAATGGCACGCGCCGGATTGAGCTTTGCCGCCGAAGCGCTTATTTGACGCTCATGTATACCATCGCCGCCCTATATCACTTCACCCGCTTCGACGATCCCGCCGCGCTCAAACCCGCGCTCTTGGCGCTTTGCGAGGCGCAATCAGTCATGGGCACGCTGCTGCTGGCCCCCGAAGGGGTGAACGGCACCATCGCCGGGCCGCGCGCCGGGATCGACGCGGTGATCGCCCATCTGCGCGCCCTGCCCGGCTGCGCGGATCTGGAGTGGAAAGAGGCCACTAGTGACAAGCCGCCCTTCGGCAAGATGAAGGTGCGCATCAAGCGCGAGATCGTGACGATGGGCCAGCCCGATGTCGATCCCCGCGCCAAGGTGGGCCATTACGTCGACCCGAAGGACTGGAACGAATTAATCCGCTCCCCCGATGTGGCGGTGATCGACACGCGCAACAGCTACGAAGTGGCGATTGGCTCCTTCGAAGGCGCGGTCGACCCCGAGACCGAGAGTTTCGGTGAATTCCCCGCGTGGTGGGAGGCGAACAAAGACCGCTTCCACAATAAGAAGATCGCGATGTTCTGCACCGGCGGCATCCGTTGCGAGAAATCGACCAACTATCTGATCGGTCAGGGCGTCGAGGATGTCTTCCACCTCAAAGGCGGCATCCTGAAATACCTCGAAGAGGTGCCCGAACAGGAAAGCACATGGGAAGGCGACTGTTTCGTCTTCGACAACCGCGTCAGCGTCGGCCATGGGCTGCGCGAGGGGCCGCATATGCTTTGCCATGGCTGCCGCCGCCCGATCCTGCCTGAGGACACGCAGCACCCCGCCTATGAGGCCGGAGTGTCCTGTCATCAATGCGTGGATGAGACCTCGGCAGAGGATAAGGAACGGTTCCGCGAACGCCAGCGCCAGATCACGCTGGCCAAGGAACGCGCGGCCCGGGAAGAGGGCTGACCGCCCGCCTCAGCGATCCGATAGCGCGAAACCCGCATAGGCAAAGGGCATGACCGCCCGGCGAAAACGACCCAGTTCGAACCGCGCAAGCGGGGCGCGCATGGGGGCGGGATAGGGCCGCTCGGGCGTTTTGCCGCGCACCAGATCAGCCAAGAGCGCGCCGGAATAGCTGGCCATCGCCACGCCATTGCCGTGGTAGCACAGCCCCGCGAACACCCCCGGCTGATCCGGCACCTGCCCCACGAAAGGCATGCGATTGCGCGCGATACAGACCATGCCCGACCAGCCATGCGGCGTTTCGACATGACGCCACGCGGGGAACATCGCCTCGAAATCCGCCCGGGCCCGGGCCAGCGCGCGCCGCTCGGAATTGGGGTTGGACATCAGCCCGCCGCGCACGCCGAACAACATACGATTGTCGGGCATCAGCCGGAAGTAATGCAGCAGATGGCGGCTGTCATAGCAGGCCTGTTGGCTGGTCCAGCCCTGGGCGGAAAGCTCTGCCTCAGTCATCGGGCGGGTCACGATCACGCTGGATTGCGTCGGCATGTAGCGCGCGGCCAGCCATGGCGGCAGGTCTTCGGAGGAATAGCCATTGGTGGCGATGATCACCCGCTCTGCGCAGATGCGGCCCTGCGGCGTCGTGACCTCGAACGCGCCCTTGCGCCCTGTCACCCCGGTGGCCGGGCTGTTGTGACAGATCGCGGCCCCCGCCTCTTCTGCGGCCTGCGCGAGGGCGGTCACATATTTGCGGGGGTTGAGGCCAAAGCCAATCGGCACGGTGATCGCGCCCTCGAAGCCTGCGTTCAGCCCCTCGGCGGCCAGATCGGCCTTTTCGGTCAGCCGCGCCGTGACGCCGTAATTCTCCGCGTAGTAATCGAGCCTCCCGCGCATCTCTTCGAAATCGCGCGGGCGGTGGGCCAGCTGGGTTTCCCCTTGGGAATGCCGGTCGACATTGATGCCACGGGCGGCGATGAAATCCTCCACCTGTCGGATCGCCGCCACCTCGGCCTGCCGCCAGCCAAGCCGCTCTGTCCGCCCGAATTTCCGGTCGAGCGCCGCGTCATCCAGCATCCCGCCGCCCAAGCAGCAAAAGCCCCCGTTGCGGCCCGAGGCGCCAAAGCCCACGCGTTCGGCCTCCAGCACCGTGGCCCCGACCCCGGCCTGCGCCAGATGCAGCGCGGCGTTAAGGCCGGTGAAACCGCCACCGATGATCACCACATCGGCCTGCGCCGCGCCTTGCAGCGCCGGCCGCTCCGGCGCGCCATGGGTCTGGTCCCACCAGCAGCCCGCACGCGGCGCTTCGGAATAGGCGAAATCCGCGTAGATACGCTTCATGCGGCGGGCCGTTCCGCCGCGCGCGCCTCCTCCTGCGCGCGCAGGCTTGAGCGTTTGCTGACCAGCGATGCGGTGATGACCCCCACGGTCACGATGGCGATCATGATCGTCGACAGCGCGTTGATCTCAGGCGAAACCCCCAAACGCACGGCGCTGAAGATCTTGATCGGCAGCGTCGTCGCCGAGGGCCCCGCGGTGAAGGAGGCGATGACCAGATCATCAAGGCTGAGCGTGAAGGCCAGAAGCCAGCCCGAAATCACCGCAGGCGCGATGATCGGCAGGGTCACGAGGCGGAAGGCCTCCCAAGGGGACGAACCGAGGTCGAGCGCGGCCTCTTCCAACGAACGGTCGAAGGACACCAGCCGCGAGGAGACGACGACCGAGACATAGCACATCGAAAAGGTCGTATGCGCCAGCACGATGGTCAGCACGCCCCGGTCCAGCCCGATGCCGATGAAGAGCAAGAGGAGCGACAGACCGGTGATCACCTCGGGCATCACCAGCGGCGCGTAGATCATGCCGGAGAACAACGTCCGCCCCATGAACCGCCCGCCGCGCACCAGCACATAGGCCGCCATCGTGCCCAACACCGTGGCAATGGACGACGAGATCACCGCGACCTTCAGCGTGACCCATGCTGCGTTCAGGAAGGCTTCGTTTTGCAACAGCTCGCCGTACCAGCGGGTCGAGAATCCGGCCCAGACCGTCACCAGTTTCGAGGCGTTGAAACTGTAGATCACCAGAATGATCATCGGCAGGTAGAGAAAGGCGAAGCCCAAGGTGAGCGAGGTCACGTTGAACCATGTCATCCGCTTCATTGTTCAGCCTCCGCCTGTTTCTGCTGGTTGCGCTGGAAGAGGATGATCGGAATGATCAGGATCAGCAGCAGGATCACCGCCACCGCGCTCGCCACCGGCCAGTCGCGGTTGTTGAAGAACTCCTCCCACAGCACCTTGCCGATCATCAGCGTGCCCGACCCGCCCAAGAGCGAGGGGATCACGAATTCACCCAAAGCGGGGATGAAGACAAGGAAGCTGCCCGCCACGATGCCGTTGCGAGACAACGGGATCGTCACCAGCCAGAAGGCTTGCAAACGCGAGCAGCCCAAATCCTCCGCCGCCTCGTTCAGGGATTCATCCAAGCGGTCCAGCGCGGCGTAGATCGGCAGGATCATGAACGGCAGGTAGGTATAGACGATGCCGATATAGACTGCCGTATTGGTATTAAGGATCTGTAAAGGCTCTGCCGTTAGACCCAACCCCATCAAGAGTTGGTTCAGCAGCCCTTCGTTGCTGAGAATGCCCATCCACGCATAGACGCGGATCAGGAAGGAGGTCCAGAACGGCAGGATCACCAACATCATCAAAGTGGCGCGCCACTCTTCGGGGGCGCGGGCCATGCCATAGGCGATGGGATAGCCGACCAAGAGCGTCAGCGCGGTCGATACAACGGCGATGCGCAGGGAGCTAAGGTAGGCTTTCCAATAAAGATCGTCGGAGGCGAGGAAGGTAAAATTCTCGAAATCCAACTGGGCGATCAGGGCGCTGATGCCGTCCTTGATCGTCGGCGTATAGGGCGGGATCGCCAGCGCCGTATCGGAGAGGGAGATTTTGAAAACGATCAGGAAAGGCACCAGAAATAGCGCCAGCAGCCAGAGGTACGGGACCGCGATCAGGGCGAAACGACGCATGTTCATTGCGCCAACAAAACGCCTGCGGTGGCGCTCCATGAAATCCAGACCGGGTCTTCCCATGTGATGTCACGGCGTGCGATGCGGCGAGTGTTGGCCGTCTGCGCCTTGATCACCTGCCCGCCGGGCAGTTCGACGTGATAGGTAGAGAGGTTCCCCAAATAGGCGATGTCGAGCACTTTGCCCTGTAGCGCATTAGGCGCATCCTCAGGCCTCTCGGTCGAAATGCGGATTTTCTCGGGCCGGATCGCCAGATGGGCCTGCTGCCCTTCGCTGAACGGCGCGGCAGAGGTGGCGGTCAGCGGCGGCTGCCCCTCGATCCAGTTCAGATGGTATTGATCTTGGCCAATGGCCTTGGTGCTGGCTTCGATGATATTCACGTCACCGATGAAGTCAGCGACATAGACGGAATTCGGCGCTTCATAGATCTCGGCGGGGGTGGCCACTTGAATCACGCGCCCCTCGTCCATCACCGCCACGCGGGAGGCGACGGTCATCGCCTCTTCTTGGTCGTGGGTCACGATGACAAAGGTGGTGCCGGTGGATTCTTGAATGTCCATCAGCTCGAACTGGGTGTCTTGCCGCAGCTTCTTATCAAGCGCGCCCAAGGGCTCATCGAGCAGCAACAGTTTGGGCGCTTTGGCCAGTGAGCGCGCCAGCGCCACACGCTGCCGTTGGCCGCCGGAAATCTGATGCGGTTTCCGGCGGGCGAATTTCTCTAGCCGGGTGAGCTTCAGCATCTCGGCCACGCGGGCGGCGATGGCGTCCTTCTCCATCTTGTCGCGGCGCAGGCCGAAGGCGATGTTGTCCCAGATGCTCAGATGCGGAAACAGCGCGTAGGATTGGAACATCATGTTCACCGCGCGTTTGTTCGGGGGCACCGGGGCGATGTCCTGCCCCGCCAATTCGATGCGCCCGGTGGTCGGGCTTTCGAAACCCGCCAACATGCGCATCATCGTCGTCTTGCCACAGCCCGAAGGCCCAAGCAGGGCAAAGAATTCCTGCGCGTAGATATCCAAAGACAGATCGTCGATGGCGACGAATTCACCAAATTTCTTGGTCACATTCTCAAAGCGAATGAGCGGCTTTTCGTCGGGGTTGTTCCAGGGGGCGAAGACGGTTGGGCTCACGGTTGAGAGATCCTTTGATCGGGCTTTGCTCAGGCTTTGATCGGGTCGCGGGGCAAGAAAAAGGGGCGCGACCAGACTGGCCGCACCCCCTGTCTCAGATCAGGTACCGGACTTGATCTTGGTCCAGAGCCGGGTCACCACGCGCTGCACTTTCGGCGGGTAAGGTGTGGTGGTGAACAGGTTGTTCAGCGCCGCTTCAGAGGGGTAGATCGCCGGGTCGCCGATCACATCCTCGACCAGATGCTCTTGCGAGGCTTTGTTGCCGTTGGCGTAGTACACATAGTTCGACGCGGCGGCCATATTCTCGGCGTCCATGATGAAATTCAGGAACTTATGCGCGCCCTCGGGGTTCGGCGCGTCAACCGGGATGGCCATCTGGTCAAACCACATCTGCGCGCCTTCGGAGGGGGCATTATAGGCGATTTCAACACCGTTGTCGGCTTCATCCGCGCGGTCACGGGCCTGCAGGATATCACCGGACCAACCCACCGCGACGCAGACGTCACCGTTGGCCAAAGCGTTGATATATTCCGAAGAGTGGAACTTCTGAATATAGGGGCGGACGGGCATGAAGACCTCTTCGGCCTTGGCGATCACATCGGGGTCATGGCTGTTTGGGTCTTCGCCGATGTAGTTCAGCGCGGCGGGGATCATCTCTGCCGGGGCATCAAGAAAATGCACGCCGCAGTCGGCCAGTTTTTCCATATTGGCCGGGTCGAAAACCAAGTCCCAAGAGTCAATCGGGGCGTCTTCGCCTAGGATCTCTTTCACCTTGCCAACGTTCACGCCGATGCCGGTGGTGCCCCACATATAGTTGATGGAATGGGCGTTATCGGGATCATATTGTTCGGTCCGCGAGGAAACCACGTCCCACATGTTTTCGAGATTGGGCAGTTTGGACGTGTCCAGCGGCTGGAATGCACCGGCCGTGATCTGGCGCTGCAGGAAGGTGCCCGAGGGGACGACCACGTCATAGCCCGAGCCACCGGCAAGCATTTTGGTCTCCAGCACCTCGTTGCTGTCGAACACGTCATAGACCAATTCGATGCCGGTCTCTTCTTCGAATTTATCCAGCAAGGATTCGTCGATATAGTCGGACCAGTTGTAGACCCGGACCGTTTCTGCAGTGGCGGCACCTGCCATCAAGGTGGCAACGGCGACGCTGCTTAGTAGCACATGTTTCATTTCATACTCCCGTTAGACAGGTCGGGTTGATCCCCACCTTTCGTCAATTTGATCAAGTTTTGCCTCTTCGGGCAAGATGGTTTATGCTTTCATGCAGAATGAAATGCTGCAAGACACGGCGAAACAAGACGGAAAGACCGCTCCCATGGGTTCAGAAAAAACCGATCCGAGATTGCTTCCCGCCGCCGATGCGGCGGCCAAGACACCGATCCATCAGCATGTTTACGAACGCCTGCGCAAAATGATTCTCTTCGGCGATCTGGCCCCCGGACAGGGGGTCACGATCCAAGGTCTGACCGCCGCTTTGGATGCGGGCATGACGCCGGTGCGCGAGGCCATCCGCCGCCTGATCTCGGAAGGGGCGCTGACCCATTTGGGCAACCGCCGGGTCACCGTGCCGGAACTGACCCATGCGGGGCTGGAAGAGCTGGGATTCATGCGGGAAACGCTAGAGCCGGAACTGACCAAACGCGCTGCAAACCGCATGACGGATGAGCGTTTGAACGCATTGAAAGCCTGTGACAACGCGCTGAACCATGCCATCGACCGGGGCGATGTCGGCGGCTATTTGATGCAGAACTACAGCTTTCACCGAATGATTTACGACCTTGCCGAAGCGCCGATCATGGCCGCGACGGTGGACCGTCTGTGGCTGCGTTTCGGCCCCTCGCTTCGGGTGGTTTGCGGGCGATACGGCACCAGCAATCTGCCCGATAAACACGCAGAGCTTTTGGCAGCCTTTGCCGAGGGCAACGCCGCTTTGGCGGGTGAGGTCATGGCGGGCGATGTTGCCCAAGGAATGACCCAAATTCGCGCAGCCCTTGATGGTCTGCCCGTTCCGCGTTGATTCGATTGACATGCTATAATTTGATCATATTCTGCGGCGAAGCTCATTTTTCATGCAAATAGAAGGTGCACACCCATGCCGCCCATCACGAATCACCTCCCCACCGCAGATCTTCAGGCGCTGGATGCGGCGCATCACATGCATCCTTTCACCACCAATGATGAATTGGGCGACAAGGGCGCGCGCATCATCACAAGGGCCAAGGGCATCTACCTGACCGACAGCGAGGGGAATGAGATTCTCGACGCGATGGCCGGGCTGTGGTGCGTGAACCTTGGCTATGGCCGCGAAGAGATGGGCAATGTCGCCGCGCGGCAGATGAACGAACTGCCCTATTACAACACCTTCTTCCAAACGACCCATGTGCCCGCGATCGCGCTGGCCAAGGAACTGGCCGATCTGGCCCCCGGTGATCTGAACCACGTCTTCTTTGCCGGGTCGGGGTCAGAGGCGAATGACACCAACCTGCGCATGGTCCGCACCTATTGGGCGCAAAAGGGCAAACCTGAAAAGAGCCATATCATCAGCCGCAAGAACGCCTATCACGGCTCCTCCGTCGGCTCGGCCAGTCTGGGCGGCATGACCTATATGCATGAGCAAGGCGGGCTGCCGATCCCCGGCATCCACCACATCGGCCAGCCTGATTGGTATGCCGAAGGCGGGGATATGTCGCCCGAAGACTTCGGCCTGAAACGCGCGCAGGAGTTGGAAGCGAAGATTGTCGAGCTGGGCGCGGACAAGGTCGCAGCCTTCATCGCCGAACCGGTTCAAGGCGCGGGCGGGGTCGTCGTGCCGCCCAGCACCTATTGGCCCGAGATTCAGCGCATTTGCGACAAACACGACATTCTGCTGATCGCTGACGAGGTGATCTGCGGCTTTGGTCGGACGGGCAATTGGTTCGGCTCGCAGACCATGGGCATCAAGCCGCATATCATGACCATCGCCAAGGGGCTGAGCTCGGGCTACGCGCCCATCGGCGGGTCGATCGTTTGCGACGAGGTGGCTGAGGTCATCAACGCCTGCGAGTTCAACCACGGCTACACCTACTCCGGCCACCCGGTCTGCGCCGCCGTGGCGCTGGAAAACCTGCGGATCATGCAGGAAGAGAACATTGTCGGTCATGTGCAAAACGTCGCCGCCCCCGCGCTGAAAGAGGCGTTGGACAAGCTGGGAGAGCATCCGCTGGTGGGCGGGGTGAACGTATCGGGCCTGATGGCCTCCCTCCCGCTGACGCCGCATAAGGAAAGCCGTGCAAAATTCGACGATAGCGGCACCGCCGGGTACATTTGCCGCGAACATTGCTTTGCCAACAATCTGGTGATGCGCCATGTCGGCGACCGGATGATCATCTCTCCGCCGCTGATTATCACCCCGGAAGAGATCAAGATCTTCGCCGAACGGGCGACCAAGGCGCTGGATGCGACCTATGCTGACCTGAAAGACAAGGACATGCTCAAAGCCGCGTCCTAAAACATCGGGCTGCCCCCAATCGGGGGCGGCCCCTCACTCGGCGCGCAGTCGGGCCAGCAGCCGGGGGGAGGCATAGCCATCGGGCGCGATCCCCTCAGACTTTTGATAGCTGCGCACGGCATTGACGGTCAGCGGCCCGATCTTGGCGTCGATCTTTTGCGTATCAAAGCCCGCTTCGGTCAGCAGGGTTTGCAATTCGATCCGCTCATCAAAACTCAGTGCACGGTCTTCGCGCGGCCAGTCCTGCTGTATCTCGCCCGCGCCGCCGATACGGTCGGCCAGATGGCCCACACCGATGACATAGGCATCCGCGGTGTTATAGCGCTCGATCACCGCGAAATTGGGGAAGATCATAAAGGCCGCCCCCGCGGCGCCCGCGGGCAGCAAGATCGACGCGGGCCCATGATCCGCCACCGCCCCGCCCTCCAGCGCGGTGACGCCAAGATCGGCCCATTCCGCCGGGGTCTTGGTCACCGCGCGGTCGGCCAGCAGATAGTCGAACCCCTCGGGCAGAGCCACTTCGACACCCCAAGGCTGCCCTTCGGTCCAGCCAAAATGCTTGAGATAGGCGGCGGTAGAGGCCAGCGCATCGCTGGGGTCATCGCCCCAGATGTCGCGCCGCCCGTCGCCATCCCAATCGACCGCATGGGCGTGGAAGGACGAGGGCATGAACTGCGTATGCCCCATCGCGCCCGCCCAAGAGCCGCGCAATTGATCGGCATCGGTATCGCCCGCCTGAAGGATGCGCAGGGCGTCGAAGAGCTCGCCTTCGAAAAATTCCGCCCGCCGCGCGTCATAGGCAAGGGTGGCCAGTGAATCCAACACCCGATCCCCGCCCCGGAAGCTGCCATAGGCGCTCTCAAGCCCCCAGATCGCGGTGACGATCTCTTTCTCGACACCGTATTCCGCTTCGATCTCTTCCAGCGTGCGCTGCCATTGGGCCAGCGCCTTCTGCCCATTCTGCACCCGCAAATCCGAGGTGGCGGTGTCGAGGTAATCCCAAATCGTTTTGGTGAATTCCGATTGATTGCGGTCGCGGCGGATCACCTCCGGATCATAGCTGACCGTATCCAATGCCCGGTCAAAGACATCCGGGTCGATGCCCTGTTGCAGGGCGCGCGGGCGGAAGTCTTTCACCCAAGCGCGCAGCCCGGCATCGCCACCGCCGGCCTCTGCCGCGGGTTCCTGCGCTACTGGCGCCACGGCGGCCAGCACGGCCTGCGGCGCGCGCGGCGCGGGGCGCAGGGATTCAGTCGGGCCAGACCCGAAGGCCGGAGCCCCCATGCCAGCGGTCGCCAGAATGCCTGAAATCATCGCGTAGTGCCGGATCATAATCGCCTCACCTCATAGAGTTACGGCAAATCCTATGCCCGCCCCGCCCCGGTGGAAAGGGAGGGGGGCGGCCATCCGCGAAGCTCCGCCGGTTTGCCGTCTCAGCGGCGGGTGCGGGTCACTTTGCGTTTGATCTTGTCCTTCTTGCGCTTGGCCTTCACGGCCTTGCCGCGCGGCTTGCTACGGCCCGCCGGGCTGCGGCGGCCCCCACCCCCGCCCTGTTTGACCTTTTGGTCTTCGATCTCAAGCAACTCCAGCGCGATGCCCCCGGTCACGGGGACCGCCTCGGCCAACCGCACGGTGACACGCTGGCCAAGGCCGATTGTCATGCCGGTGTCCGCGCCCATCAGCGTCTGCGCCTCCGCGTCGTGGTGGAAATACTCCCGCCCGAGCGAGCGCATCGGCACCAGACCATCCGCGCCCGTCTCGTCCAACTTCACAAAGGCACCAAAACGCGCGATGCCGCTGATCCGACCGGTGAACTCGTTGCCCACGCGCTCCGACAAGAAGGCCGCGAGGTAACGGTCGGTCGTGTCACGCTCGGCCACCATCGAACGGCGCTCAGTGTCGGAGATATGCGCGCCGGTCTGCTCCAGCCCCTCGATTTCCTCGGGCGTCAGCCCGTCCTTGCCCCAGCCATGCGCCGTGATCAGCGCGCGGTGCACGATGAGATCGGCATAGCGGCGGATGGGCGAGGTGAAATGCGCGTAGGAGCGCAGGGCAAGGCCGAAGTGCCCGATATGGGCGGGGCCATAATAGGCCTGCGTCATCGAGCGCAGAGTGCTGAGATTGATCAGCTCTGCGTCATTGGTGCCCGCCGCCTGATCCAGCAGCCGGTTGAGATGCGCGGTTTGCAGCACCTGCCCCTTGGCCAGCGTGAAACCCGCCGCCTGTGCGGTTTCACGCAGGGACTCGAGCTTCTCCGGCGAGGGTTCCTCGTGGATGCGGAACAGCAGCGGGGTTTTCTTTTTGATCAGCGTCTCGGCGGCGGCGACATTGGCCAAGACCATGAACTCTTCGATCAGCCGATGCGCGTCGAGCCGCTCGCGGAAGTTTACCGACTTCACCTTGCCATCCTCGCCCAATTCGATGCGGCGTTCGGGCAGGTCCAACTCCAGCGGTTGGCGCTCGGCCCGGGCGGTCTTCAGCGCGTCATAGGCGGCGTAGAGCGGCTTCAATACCGGCTCCAACAGCGGCCCGGTGCGGTCGTTCGGGTTGCCGTCGATGGCGTCCTGCACTTCCTCGTAATGCAGCGAGGCGGGGGAGCGCATGAGGCCACGGTGGAACGTATGGCCGATTTTGTTGCCCTTGGCATCCAGCACCATGCGCACAGCGATACAGGCGCGCGGCACGCCCTCGTGCAGCGAGCAGAGGTCACCCGAGAGCCGGTCCGGCAGCATCGGCACCACGCGGTCGGGGAAATAGGTGGAGTTGCCGCGCTTGCGCGCCTCGCGGTCCAGCGGCGAGCCGGGGGTGACATAGGCGGCGACATCCGCGATGGCGACCCAGAGCACATGGCCGCCTTCGTTCTTCGGGTCCTCGTCGGCATGGGCATAGCAGGCGTCATCGTGGTCGCGCGCATCGGACGGGTCGATGGTGATGAGCGGCAGGTCGCGCAGGTCTTCGCGGCCCTTCAGCCCCTGCGGCTTGGCGGCATCAGCCTGTGCGATCACATCGTCGGGGAAGTCGTCAGGGATGCCATGCTGGTGGATCGCGATGAGCGAGACGGCGCGCGGCTCGGACGGATCGCCCAGCCGCTCGACGATGCGTGCGCGGGGCGATCCCATACGCGCCTTCGGTCCGGCCTGCTCGGCCTCGACCAGTTCACCGTCTTTCGCGCCATGGGTATGGTCGGCACCGACGCGCCATTCCCGATCCGTGCCCTTGTCGATCGGGACGATCCGCCCGCCTTCGGCCGCTTTGCGGAAGATGCCCAGCACCTTGCGCGGGTTGGAGCCGATGCGGCGAATGAGCCGCGCTTCATAGTGGTGATCTTCACCCTTTACCAGCGTCAGCCGGGCCAGAATGCGGTCACCTTCGCCAAGCGCCGGGTCACTCTCGCGCGGGATCAGCAGCACGATGGGTTCTTTCCCCTCGCCATGCCACTCCATCGGCTTGGCAAAAAGATCGCCATCGCTGTCCGGCCCCGTGACCAGCAAGACCGAGACCGGCGGCAGGCGGTCGGGATCCTGATAGCTGCGCTTGCGCTTTTCCAGATGGCCCTCGGCCTCCAGCTCTTTCAGCACGCGCTTCAGGTCGATCCGCGCCGCGCCTTTGATGCCAAAGGCTTTGGCGATGTCCCGCTTGGCGGTCAGCGTGGGGTTCTGTTCGATCCAGTCGAGGATCTCGGATTTGCTGGGTATCTTGCTCATACCTCAGCAGGTAGCACGCAGCCCCCCTGTCGTCATGGCAAATCGTGAATTTCGTCCACGTCGCGCAGGGTGGCGACCTCGGCAATGCGGTAGCCCGGCAGGGTCGCGCGGCTGTCGGACAGCGCATGGGGGCCAGACCAGCGCACCCCGTCAAACAGGCTGGGCGGCGCGCGGCGGGGATGTTTTAGCCCCACGAGCCAATAGCCGCCATCGGGCGCCGGGCCAAACACCGCGTCATGGTTGCCAAGCGCATCGAATGCCCGCGCCAGTTCCTCGCGGTTGATGCCCGGAATATCCGCCCCGATCACACAGGCCGGCCCCGGCGCCCGGCGCAGCATCCGCGCCATACGGTCACCGAGGTTGCCGCGCCCTTGCGGCCAGCGCGGCAGATGCGCGGGCCAGACACGGCTTTGCAGCCCTTCCACATCCGGGGCCACGGCCAGCACCACCTGCCAACGAGGGTCTTCGATCCGGCGCAACAGGCGGCGCGTTTGGTGGCGAAACCACCAAGCCGCGCCGACCATGCCGATGTCGCGGCCCAGACGGGTTTTCACCCGACCGGGGCGCGGCTCTTTCACCATGACAATGAGCGTTGGTTTCACGTGAAATAATTCCGCAGCACGCGCCCGTAGATGGATTTGAGCTGTTCAATATGTTCGACCCGCACATGCTCATCGACTTGGTGCATGGACTGCCCCACCAGACCGAACTCCACCACCGGGCAATGCGCCTTGACGAAACGCGCGTCCGAGGTGCCGCCGGTGGTGGAAAGCTCGGGCTTCACGCCCGTCTCAGCCTCAACAGCGCCCGCGACCAGATCGGACAGGGCGCCCGGCGGG
Source organism: Sulfitobacter sp. 15WGC (assembly GCF_005068605.1). Classification (NCBI taxonomy): domain Bacteria; kingdom Pseudomonadati; phylum Pseudomonadota; class Alphaproteobacteria; order Rhodobacterales; family Roseobacteraceae; genus Sulfitobacter; species Sulfitobacter sp. 15WGC. Next base: position 239,402 of record NZ_SZNL01000003.1, read on the forward strand.
GTGATGAAACTCTCGCCGGAGATCTTGATCACTACATCCACTTGCAGGCCGAATTCCTCGGCGATCTTATCCGCCTCGCCCCGCAGCCAGTCGCTGAGGCTCGCGCCCGAATGGTGGTCGTTGAACCGGATGTTGACCGCGCCGCGGCATTGCGCCGGGATCACATTGGTTGCCTTGTTGCCAGTATCCACGGTGACCACGGCCAGCGTCGAAGGGTCGAAGTGATCGCTGCCCTGATCCAACTCATGGCTGGCCAGACGATCCATCAGCCGCACCATCGCGGGCAGCGGGTTGTTGGCGCGGTGCGGATAGGCCGCATGGCCCTGTTTGCCAGTCACCTTGAAATGCGCGTTCATCGAGCCGCGCCGCCCGATCTTGATCATATCGCCCATGGTCTCGGGGCAAGTCGGCTCCCCCACAAGGCAGACATCCATCCGCTCGCCGTTCTCCGTCATGTAGTCCAAGAGCGCCGTGGTCCCGTCGAGGGCATCGCCCTCTTCATCCCCGGTGATCGCCAGCACGATGGAGCCATCGGGCGGCGTGTCCTTCACGAAATCCACCGCCGCTGCGACGAAAGCCGCCACGCCCGATTTCATATCCGTAGTGCCGCGGCCATACATGATGCCGTCCTTGATCTCGGCCCCGAAGGGGGGCATCGACCAATCCGCCTCATCCCCGATGGGCACGACATCGGTATGGCCGTTAAAGCCGAAGGACTTGGTGTTGCCCTTGTTGCCCCAGCGGGCAAAGAGGTTGAAGATCCCGCCCCGGTCGACGCGCGTACAGTCGAAACCCGCCGCGCCCAACACCTCTTCGAGCACTTCCAGCGCCCCATCGTTCGCGGGGGTGACAGAGGCGCAGCGCACCAGTTTCGCGGTAAGATCAACAGGGTCGAGACCGGACATATCGGCTCCTTTTCAGGGGTTATCGCTTGTCCGGTAACTTGTGTGGGCAAATCGCGCCAATGCCAAGGGGGCGCATTGCAATTCCCCGTGTGGGGCGAGGGTCAGTCGTAAAAGGGGGTCATCTGCGCGACGATGACCGAGTTTTCTTCCAAAGCGCGCTGCATCAGGGCGCGCTCCTCGGCGTCGATCTCCTGACCTTCGGCCTCGCGCTCTTCCAGCGTGCCATAGCCGGTCACGTCAAGCGGGTTGGTATCGGCCTGTTTGAGGATCGCCACCGTCTCGCGCACGGCTTCGGCCTCATCAATGCCGGAGGCGAAACACATCAGCGCAGCACCCGTGGCCTTGTCGGGCAGACCGTCACCGTCTTTGCGGCCAATCTGAACCAAAAGGGTAAAGACCTGCTGGCGCGAAGGTTTCTTGGTTTTCTTGGGTTCAGACATGATAAGGGCCGCCGATTGCTTTCGGCAGCCCTAACCTTTTCACTTGGATTTGGAAAGGGGCCGCGCCCCTGCCCTTAAGTCTTGCCGCGGACCATCCGTGTGACCCAGATCAGCAGGCAGGCACCGATGACGCCCACCACCAACTGACCGAACCAACCGCCCAGCGTGCTGCCAACGATCAGCATCAAGAGCCAGTTCGCGACCAAGGCACCCAGAATGCCGAGGATGATGTTCATGATCAGACCCATGTCCGATTTCATGATCTTTTCCGCGATCCAGCCCGCAAGGCCGCCCACGATGATTGCGGCAAACCAACCGATACCCGTCATGTCGTCAATCTCCTTTAAATTCAGGTCTCAACGCCATGACGGGGTATTTGGTTCCGTTCAGTCGCGCAGCAGCTCGTTGATCGAGGTTTTGGAGCGGGTCTTGGCGTCCACCCGTTTCACGATCACGGCGCAGTAGAGGTTCACGTTGTTCTTCGACGGCATGGTGCCCGCCACGACGACCGAACCTGCGGGCACTTCGCCATACATGATCTCACCGGTCTCGCGGTCGACGATCTTGGTCGACTGGCCGATGAAGACGCCCATGCCCAGCACCGAGCCTTCGCGCACGATGCAGCCTTCGACGACTTCCGACCGTGCGCCGATGAAGCAATTGTCTTCGATGATGGTCGGCCCCGCCTGCATCGGCTCCAACACGCCGCCGATGCCGACGCCGCCGGAAAGGTGCACGTTCTTACCGATCTGCGCGCAGGAGCCGACGGTGGCCCATGTGTCGACCATGGTGCCAGAATCGACATAGGCGCCGATGTTCACGAAAGACGGCATCAGCACCACGCCCGGCGCGATATAGGCCGAGCGGCGCACGACGCAGTTCGGCACGGCGCGGAAGCCCGCCTCTTTCCACTCGGCATCGCCCCAGCCTTTGAACTTGCTGTCGACCTTGTCCCACCAGCCAGCGCCCTGCGGGCCGCCTTCTTGATGTTCCATGTCCTTGATGCGGAAGCCCAGCAGCACGGCCTTCTTGGCCCACTGATTGACGTGCCACTGACCGTCGTCCTGCTTTTCCGCCACGCGCAGCTTGCCGCTGTCGAGCGCGTTCAGCGTCTCTTCGATGGCGTCGCGCACTTCGCCAGTGGTGGCGGATGTAATCTGATCGCGGGTATCCCAAGCGGCTTCGATGGCGGTTTCAAGTTGGGCGTTGGACATGGGGCAAGTCTCCGAATGATGAAAAGGCCTTTTGAGGGCTATAGCCTTGCACTGCCTAGGGTGCAATTGCCGGGCGATGAGGGGCGTGGTCATTCGCCGAACAACAGGGCATCTTGACCTAAGCGGCCATCGTGCCACCTGAGCCAAGCCCCAGACCAAGGAAAGACCCGAGGATGACCGACGAACACCGCCACCCCCTGCGCCGCGCCAATGTGGACCGCGCCAAAGCCCAAGACGCCCCCGACACGCCGCAAACCCGCGCGCCTGCCTATCGTCTGGCCTTTACCGACGATGACTTCATGTGCCGCGATGAGCTGCGCCCGGTGCGCCTGCAACTGGAGCTTCTCAAGCCCGAGCTGCTGCTGGACGCCCATGGCATCCAATCCACCATCGTGCTCTTTGGCGGCGCGCGCATTCCCGAACCGGCCGAAAAACACACCGCTCGGACCAAGACGCTGGCCGATCTGTCGCGTTTTTATGACGAGACGCGCACCTTTGCCCGGCTGATGACCGAAAAGTCGATGGAAAGCGGCGGCACCGAGAATGTCATCGTGACCGGCGGCGGGCCGGGTGTGATGGAGGCGGGCAACCGCGGCGCGCTGGACGCGGGCGGCCATTCCATCGGGCTCAACATCGTGCTGCCGTTCGAGCAGGCGCCCAACGAATATGTCACGCCCGAGCTATGCTTCAACTTCCACTACTTCGCGATCCGCAAGATGCATTTCCTGATGCGTGCCCGCGCGATCTGCGTCTTCCCCGGTGGTTTCGGCACGATGGACGAACTCTTTGAGGCGCTGACGCTGATCCAAACGGGCCGCATGAACCGGGTGCCCTTCTTGCTGTTTGGCCGTGAGTTCTGGGAAAAGATCATCAACTGGGACGCGCTGGCCGATGCGGGCACGATCTCAGCCGAAGACCTCGAGCTGTTCCGCTTTGTCGAAAGCGCGGATGAAGCGATGGAGGTGATCGAGAATTGGGAGACCGCCCCCGCCCGCGAACATGTGCCGGGCCGCGAAGAGGTCGAAGATCACAGCTAAGCCGCCTTGGCCCGACCCCAGACCCGTTACCGGGTGAAGGTCTGGCCCAAGGCCGTTTCGGCCCCTTGGACGATATCGCGCAGGATATCGGCGGCGGGGCTGACCGCACAGATCAGCCCCGCCACCTCTCCGACAAAAGCGTTGGCGGTGCGGGCATCCCCCGCGGCCACCGCCGCCTGCCAGCGCGGCAGCTCCTGCGCCAGCGCGGCGCGCAGCCCGTCGGGGTCGTCATGCCAGCGGTCGGTGAAATCGTTGCGCAAAACACGGCCCGTGTAGCGTTTGGGCCAATCATAGCCGCGCATGATGTCGGTCACGGTGCTGCGCAGCGTGTCGTCGCCGCTGGCCTTGAGCGCGGCCTCTCGCATCGCGGGATGCACCAGCGCCTCTTCCGAGGCCCAGAAGCGCGAGCCGACGACCACACCGTCGGCCCCCAACATCAGTGCCGCCGCCAACCCGCGCCCATCCGCGACGCCGCCTGCGGCGCAAAGCAGCACCTCGGGCGCATGGCGGGCGATGTGATCCGCGACTTCGGGCACGAGGGTAAAGGTCGCGCGTTTCTCGCCGTGGCCGCCAGCCTCGGCCCCTTGGGCGACGATGATCTCGGCCCCCAGATCAATCGCATGGGCGGCATCGCGCAGGGTTTGCACCTGACAGATCAACGGCACCTTTGTCGCGCGGATCGCGGGGAGGAACTCTGCCGGGTCGCCGAAGGAAAGAAAGATCGCCGCCGGATCACGGTCGAGCGCTTGTTCCAGCGCCTGCGGATGCTCTCGCAGCTTCCAAGTGATGAAACCGCAGCCGACCGATTGGTTGCCCGCCACATCCATCTGCTCGGCGATCCAATCGCCGGCGTCATAGGCCCCGCCGATCATCCCCAAACCGCCCGCGCCTGAAACCGCCGCCGCCAACCGCCCGCCTGCGGCAAAGGCCATCGGCGCTTGGATAACCGGGTGGTCGATCCCCAGCCGTTTGGTTAGCCGCGTGGTCAGCATCGCCTACCGCCCCGCCAGAATGGCATCGGCAGCCTTTTCGGCGATCATCACCGTCGGCGAAGCCGTGTTGCCCGAGACGATCTTGGGCATGATCGACGCATCCACGACACGCAGACCGCCTAAGCCATGCACCCGCAGATCGCTATCGACCACCGCCATCGGATCGCTGCCCATCTTGCAGGTGCCGACGGGGTGGAAAATCGTCGTGGCGATGTCGCGCGCCTTGTCGAGCAGGTCTTCGTCGCTCTGCACGGCGGGGCCGGGCAGGATTTCCTCGGGCGCATAGGGGTGCAGCGCCTTGGCCGTCATGATGTGACGCGCCTGTTTCATCGCCGTGACCGCCACGCGTTTGTCATTCTCGGCAGAAAGGTAGTTCAGCCGGATATCGGGCTGCACCGCGCTGTCGCGGCTGGTGAGATGGCAACTGCCGATGCTTTCGGGCCGCAGGTTACAGACCGAGACGGTGATCGCCGGGAACGGGTGCAGCGGATCACCCAGCTTGTCGGTCGACAGGGGTTGCACGTGATACTCCAGATCCGGCGTCTCAAGCGCGGGGTCGGACTTGGTGAACATGCCGAACTGGCTGGGCGCCATCGCCAAGGGACCGCTGCGGCGCAGGAGGTATTCCAACCCCATCCGGCCCTTGCCCAAGATCGAATGGGTCATCGTGTTGAGCGTTTTGGTGTTCTGTACCTTGTAGACAGTGCGGATTTGCAAATGGTCCTGAAGGTTCTCCCCAACGCCGGGTAGATCGTGCAGCGTGTTGATCCCCATGCCGCTCAAAAGGTCACCCTGCCCGATCCCCGACAGCTCAAGGATCTTGGGCGAATTGATCGCCCCTGCCGAAAGCAACACTTCGCCCTCGGCCTCGGCGCGCATCGCGCGGCCCTTATGGGTGAAACGCACGCCGGTCGCGCGCTTGCCGTCCAAGACCAGCCCATCGGTATGGGCATGGGTGATCACCCGCAGGTTGGGGCGTTTCATCGCCGGGCGCAGGAAACCGCGCGCCGTGTTCCAACGCACCCCGCCCTTCTGGTTCACCTCGAAAAAGCCCGAACCTTCGTTGTTGCCATCGTTGAAATCGGCCCGCGGCTCGATCCCGAACTCCCGCGCGCCGTCTTGCACGGCCTCCAGAATGTCCCACCGCAGGCGCTGCTTGCTGACCTTCCACTCGCCCCCCGCGCGGTGCATCGCGCTGCCGCCCGCATGGTGATCCTCGGATTTCAGGAAATAGGGCAGCACGTCGTCCCAGCTCCACCCGGCATTGCCCAGTTGCCGCCAATGGTCATAGTCCGCCGCCTGCCCGCGCATGTAAATCATGCCGTTCACCGAAGAGCAGCCGCCCAGCACCTTGCCCCGCGGATAGGCCAAAGAGCGCCCGTTCAACCCCGCCTCGGGCGCGGTTTTCATCATCCAATCCGTGCGCGGGTTGCCGATACAGTAAAGATATCCCACCGGCACCTTCACCCAGTGATAGTTGTCATCCCCCCCGGCTTCGAGCAGCAGAACCCGATTGGCCGGATCGGCGCTGAGACGGTTGGCCAAGACACAGCCCGCGGTGCCCGCACCGACATAGCGGCCCTCTAGCTGCGTCTCGTCGTTCATGGCGCTCTCTCCCGATATTCTGCCCCGCCTCCCCGGCCCGTTATTGGTAGAGCGCGCGGTGACGGGTCACAATCCCTGCCGTAAATCGCCCGGCCTCCCGCGGCTTTTGCCGCAAAGCCACAATCACCGCGCTTTGCATGCGCGGCGAATCCGTTTGTTGATTTTTTCGACCCATGAGTGAATATGACCGGATTGGACATACCCCTCCCGCGATGCGCGACGCTCATTCCGGGGAAAGATTTTGCCGCCAATTGGTGGCCAGAAACAAAGGCTTGAACTGGTGCGGCGACCCGAATTCATACTCTTTCTCGGATGTCTCGCCATCACCTTTGGGGTGTTCCTCTACAGCAGTCGCAGCAATGATGCCGCCGCCGACCGGGCCTTTGATCGCATCGCCGAGGAAAGCCTGAAAAGCCTTGATGCGCGAATGCATACCTATTTGCAAAGCCTCAATGGCATTGCCGCCTTCATGAACGCCTCGGACGAGGTGACAGCCAGCGATTTCGCGCATTATGTCGATACGCTGGAGATCGACAGCTTCCTGCCCGGCATCAACGGCATCGGTTTTGTTGCCCCCGTCGCCAGAGGCACCGAAGAGGCGTTCATCGAAAAGGTCACCGCCCTGGGGATCGAGGATTTCCGCATTCACCCCGACACCGGCAATGCCGAGAAGATGGTGATCCAGTATATCTACCCCCAAGGGCCGAATGCAGAGGCCGTGGGCCTTGATATCAGCTTTAACGAAGACCGCCGCCGGGCCGCCCTGCGCGCCCGTGAGACGCGAGAGCCGAAGCTGACGCCGCGCATCCTGCTGGTGCAGGACAAGACCCGCCAGCCCGGCTTCCTGCTGTTGCGCCCGGTCTTTGCCGCCGACAACAGCCCGGCGCAGGAGACCGCCGGTTTCATCGGTTGGGTCTATGCGCCTTTTGTGGGGGCGAACCTGCTGTCCGGGCTGACCCCGGCTCAGGGAGAGTCCTATGACATCCAAGTCTACGATGGGCTGACCACGGCCCCCGAAAACCGGATTTTCGACAGCACGCCCGAAGGTATCGCCACCGGCCACCACAGCATCACCCAGACCATCGAACGCTTTGGCCGCCCTTGGACCGTTGTCCATGTCAGCACCGCCAGCTTTGACCGCGCCACCCATAGCGCGGTGCCGGAAATCCTGCTGGTCTCTGGCATCCTGCTGGCGATCCTGTTCTTCGTGGCCTTCCGCAGCCTGCGCCAGCGCAGCGCCGCGCTGAGCGAGCTTGCCGTGCTGCGCGAACGCCAGATCGACGCCCATGAAGAGGAAAACCGCGCCGTTATTGAGAACGCGGTAACGCCCATCTTCTTGCTCGACAGCAATGACCGGGTGCTCTTTGCCAACCAAGCGGCGCTGGTCTGCTTTGGCTATGGGCATGAGGCGCTCAAGGGGATGGAGTTCGGCGAACTCGTCACCGATCTGGTTGAGGATCACGACCACGAACAGGTCAACGCGGCGGGCAAGACCTGCTTTGGCCAAGACCTCAAGCTTGATCTGCAACGCAACAATTGGACCACCCACACCGGCGAACGGCGGGTGACTGCAATCGTGCGTGACCTGACCTCGGAACTGGCGGTGCAGGATGAGCTGGCGCGGAACAAGGCGCTCTATGACCTCGCCCTCGAAGGCGCGCAGATCGGGGTTTTCGACATCGACCTGCGCACCGGCAAATCCGAGGTGTCCGACACGTGGCGGCGCATTCTGGGGATGGCGGATTTCGAGCGGCTGCCCGACCCGCAGGGGGAATTCCTCAAACGTGTTCACCCCGATGACCTGCCCCTGCTGACCCAGACTGATCAGGCCTGCATCTCGGGGCAGCAACAACGTTCCGTCACCGAATACCGGCTGAAGATCGGCACCGGTGAGTGGCGCTGGATGCGCTCTGACGCGGTGGTGACCGAACGCGATGAAAACGGCACCGCCCTGCGGATGGTCGGCACCCAGACCGATGTGACCGACATCGTCCACGCCCGCAACGCCCTTGAAACCAGCGAGCGGCGGTTTCGCCAAGTGCTGGCCGCGGCCCCGGTGGGCATGGCGATCTTGGGCGAAGGCGGCGTATTCAACAGCGTCAACAGCGCGCTTTGCACCCTTTGCGGCTATAGCGAAGAAGAGCTTTTGTCGAACACCAAACTGGGCGATCTGATGCCCGAGGGCGATCTGCAAAAGCTCTACGGTGAGGTGCGCGGGCTGGTCGATTCCCGCAGTTCGCAGACCTATCAGGCCGAATACCGCATCACCCACAAGCTGGGCTATGAACGCTGGGGCCTGTTCAACGTCTCTTGGACCTATGACAAGAACGCCCGCGGCTATGTCTTTATCGTTCAGATCAACGACATCACCGACCAAAAGAAGCTGGAACAGATCAAGAGCGAGTTCGTCTCGACCGTCAGCCATGAGCTGCGTACGCCGCTGACCTCGATCAAAGGCGCTTTGGGGCTGATCGACACCACGGACAACAGCCGCTTCCTCCCCGCGCATATCCGGCTGATCGACATCGCCCGCAGCAATGCCGACCGCCTGTCGCATATCGTGAACGACATTCTCGACCTTGAGAAGATCTCATCGGGCGAAGTGCAGTTCGACTTCCATGATGTCGATCTGAACAAGGTGATCACCGACTCGGTCAACGAAATGTCGCCCTTTGCGATCACCCATAGCAACACCTTGGGCCTGCAACTGCCCGACAAGCCGCTGACGGTTCGGGTGGATGAAAGCCGCACCCGGCAGGTGCTGGCCAATCTGATTTCGAACGCCTGCAAATACTCCGATGCCGAGAGCGAGGTGCAAATCCGCGCCGAGCGGCTGGGGGACCGGGCCATCGTCTTTATCCAGAACACCGGCCCCGGCGTGCCGGAAAACTTCCGCCCGCGCATCTTTCAGGCTTTCTCGCAGGCTGATGGCTCCGACACCCGCGCCAAGGGCGGCACCGGGCTGGGGCTCAACATCACGCGGCAGATCATCAAGCGCCAAGGCGGCACCATCGGGTTCGAAAGCATCCCCAACGGCGTCACCGTCTTTTGGTTCACCTGCCCCATCGCCGAGGCGCAGACCGCGCAAACGCCCGCCAGCCCCGACGTGGAAGTGGAGGAGCGGGACACCAAGTTGCGCGTGCTGCATATCGAAGACGACATCGACTTCGCCGAGGTGATCCGCACCGGGTTGGACAGCGTGGCAGAGGTGACCAATGTCACCAACCTCGCCCAAGCGCGACAGTTGATCGGCCAGGATGAACTCGACGTCGTGATCCTTGATTGGTCCCTGCCCGACGGCGATGCACGCTCTTTGCTGGAAGATATCACCCGCCTGCATCCCGCGGCCAAGATCATCAGCCTTTCCGCGGACAACAACCGCGAACCCGACCCCCGCGTGGGGATCAACCTTGTCAAATCACGGAGCGGGATCAGCTCGGTGGTCAACTCAATTACGGGGACAACCGCCCGGGCCTCTTAACCGGCGCATTATAAACCGTGGCATTTCAGCGGAGTGACGCTAAAGTGCGACATGCCATATTATTGCCAATATGCTCTGGCATTTTGATTAAATTACAATGCACAAGTCATGCTATAGTTTTAAGCATGTCCGCTTCGGGGCGAGGAATTCCAAGTGTCGTCAAAGCCATTTACCAAGCGTACCGCCGCCACATTTTTTC
>NZ_SZNL01000003.1:249373-255224 GCF_005068605.1 Sulfitobacter sp. 15WGC
TTTTTTCTGGGCACTGCCATTTCCGGCAGCTGGTACACCGCAACATCCGCAATTTTCGCGGGCCAAATGGGGGAGGTTATCCCCGTCGTCGGTGCGATCATTCTGGCGGGGCTCACGCCCTTTGCCGCGACCGCATTGCAACCAAACCCGCAGGCTCCTGCCGATAATTCAGATATGGAACAAAGGCTTAAGGCGTTCGACAGCCATGCCATTGTGAACATCGTAGATACAGGCGGGATGCTGGAACAGGTCAACGACCGTTTCATCGAACTGACGGGCTACACCCGCGATCAATTGATCGGCCAGCCTGTGTCGATGCTTTATCAAGAAGAGTTTCGCGAACTTGCCGAAGAGATCCGCGCCACCCTGATGGCAGGCAAGACGTGGCAGGGCGAAACCCCGCTGCGCTGCGCCGATGGCCGGGTGATCCAGACGCAGTGCACCGTGATGCCACTTTTCGACAAAAAGGGCGCTTGGGCCGGGTCGATCTCGGCCCGTACCGATGTGACCCATGCCAACGAACTTCTGGCCGAACGCGACACGGCGGAAACGCTCTATGAGTTGCGCGATGACATCTGGATCGTCGACGCCGAGACAGAGCGGTTCAGCTATATGAACCGCGTCGCCATGAGCCGCACCGGCTGGAGCAAGGACAGCTACCGCACGCAAACGCTCGAAACCCTGACCGAGGAAAGCGACAACCCGGCCCTGCTGGACGCCTGCCGCGCGCTGAAAAAGTCGGGCAAAGCGATGACGCAGTTCGACACGCAACTGTTTGGCAACCATTTCCAAGTTACGATCAAGCTGCTGCCCACCGGTGGGGCGGCGGGACGGTTCCTGATCATGCTGCATGACATTTCGGATATCATCAACGAAGAGCGGATGAAGTCGGAGTTCATCTCGATGGTCAGTCACGAGCTACGTTCGCCCCTGACCTCGATCAAAGGCTCCATGGGGCTGCTCTTGTCGCGGGCGGCGGGCGAATTGCCCAGCAAGGCGCGCGCCTTGCTGGAGATCTCTCACCGCAACGCCGACCGGCTTGTGCTGATCATCAACGACATCCTCGATCTTGAGAAAATCGCCAACGGGCGGCTGGAATTCAATCTTGAGGAAGTCGACATCGCGGAACTTCTGCACGAGACCAGCGCCGCCAATGCCTCACTCGAACAGCGCCATGGCGTGCGCATTCAAGTCGAAGGGACGGAGGACTTAAACAAGGTCACCACGGACCCGAACCGGGTCATTCAGGTGCTGACGAACTTCCTGTCGAACGCGGCCAAATTCTCCAAACCTGGGGAGCGTGTGACCATCCGCGCCGAAGAGAATGACGACGAATTGCGCATCTCCGTGGCGGACCGTGGCCCCGGCATTCCGGCTTCCGAGCAGCACAAGGTGTTCCAGCGGTTTGCCGATCTGTCCAATTCCAACCGGGCCGACAAAGGCGGCACCGGGCTGGGACTTAGCGTTTGCAAAGCCATCGTCGAGAATCTCGGCGGTAAAATAGGTTTTGACAGCCGTGAGGGATTTGGTACGACATTTTACTTTACCCTGCCGAAGAAAAATTCTCAGGTAGCGGCAGAGGAACCGGCCGCGTTGCTGCGCGAAGCCTCCTAGAGAGAGTATGGAATGATCAAACTGCTGCACGTCGAGGATGACGCCGATATTCGTGAAATCGCGCTGATGGCGCTTGAGCTGAGCGGCGATTTTGACGTCGTCCAATGCGAGACCGGGGAAGCGGCGCTGAATCAGGTTCAGTCCTACACGCCCGATGTGATCCTGCTCGATATGATGATGCCCGGCATGACCGGTCGCCAGACGCTAGAGAAGATGCGCGAGATGGAAAGCCTGCGCGACGTGCCCGCGATCTTCATGACCGCCCGCGCCCAGCATAACGAGATCGAAGAACTGCGTGATCTGGGGGCGGCTGACGTGATCAGCAAACCCTTCGATCCGATCTCGCTGGCGGATCAGGTCAAGGCGGCAATGCAAGCAGGCTAAGCCGACTTGCCTTTGGCCTGCCCTTGCGGGCGGGTTTTCGATAAATTGTCAGTAAGTTTCGGTCCGGCTCAATACCGGTCGCCGCGCCCTTAGGCGTGGGCGTCGATTTCCTGCCGGCAATGGGCGACGAACCCATCCAGTTCCGAGATGATCTCGATCGGGCAATCCGCGTGATTGGCGCGTGGCCCGGCCAGATGCTCGACAATCTGCGTTTCGCATTTGCGCGCCAGACGGCCCAGCTCTTCGAAGCCGAGCGAGCCGGCGCTGCCCGCGATCTGGTGCAGAATGGCCTGCGCGCTGGCCAGATTGCTTTTGATTTCGTCTACGGTGGTCCCGTCCCAGGCGGCCAACCCATGGGTTGCGATCAGCGTCTGACGCTCGTCCAGCATTTCGACAAAGCGCTGCCTGATGCGCTCTATGCCGGGAAGTTCCGCTAACATTTTAGTCATGCCTGTTGATCATTCTGCCAAAAATCATTGAGCGATCTCGTATGCGCCTCACTGGCGGCTTCTGCACTCGCATGGGCCTGCGCCAGCGCATCCATGACGGAATTGCCGCTCTTCCAGATCAGCCGCACGGCCTCTCCCGCGCTGACGCGCGGGTGAACACGCTCGCCATTATTGTCGAACAATTCGGTTTGAGACAACTCAAAGTTAACCGCATCCATCAAACCGCCCATATTCGGACGCCAGCCGCTCTCCGTGACACATACGAAAGTGCCATTGCCCGCGTAGGACATCAGCACCTGGTGATCGACGAGCGTATCGGACAGGATTTCGGCCACATCGGAGACAAGGCTATAGAACTCGAAAGAGGTCATCGTCGCGTGGAAGGCATCGACCTCGCGGATAGTGAAGGCAAAGGCGGTGGAGCCGAAAAGCGCGCTGCGCGACAATTGGGCGACGTAGTTCTCCATCGCGGTATAGTCGATCACATTGTCCACGTCATAGATCGGGACCGGCTCGAACAGCTCCATATGCGTCGCCTGATCGGCGATTGTCTTGGCGGCGAAAATCTTCTTGGTCCGCTGCTGACGCTCTTTCACCATGCCTTCGACCAGCCCGATGCGGGCTTTCAGTTCGGCAATCTCGAAAGGCTTGGTCACATAGTCGGTCGCCCCGGCGGCAAAGGCCGCGTCGATATAGCGTTTGTCGGACATCGCGGTGAGCATCAGGATCGGCGTATCGGCATGGCGCGCCGAATTGCGGATGTGCTCCGCCAGTTCGATCCCATCCATGCCCGGCATCTGAATATCAAGCATGAAGCAATCAATCGGCCCGAGGTTGGGATCGCCCAACATATCAACCGCATGCAGAGCCGATGGGGCGGTCGTCAGGTCATGCGCGCCGATGATCTCTACAAATTGCCCAAGCAATTCGAGGATAATCGGATCGTCATCCACCGCCAGAATTCTCATTACATCTCTCCACAGATAAAAATCTTTGGGCCCCAAACTGGACGGACCGCTGCTTTCTTCTAATTTCTCTGGGAACTGTGGCCTAATTTTGGCGAATTCTTAGTAAATAGGCGACAAACCGGGGCACTGTTTCCATATCGGGGGAATTTGGCCCGATGAACGGCCCCCTTTACCGTTTTTTTCATTTCTGATCGGTCTAGCCGCGGCACCTCTTGCGGGGTGTGATTCCCTTCAATGCAAACGGCCCGACGTTTCCGCCGGGCCGCTTAAATGTCTCGTAGATTTGAGCCTTAGCCCAAGTTCGCCTTGATCGCGTCGGCGGTGACCCCCACGACCTTATCCGCTTCTTCGCGGGTCAGGCAGAAGGGCGGCGCGAAACCGATGATGTCGCCTTGGGGCATGGCGCGGGCGATGACACCGGCCTTGACCATATCGCCGACGATGGTCGGCACCACTTTGCGCGAAGGATCAAAGGGCGTGCGGCCATCGCGGTCTTCGACCAGCTCCACGGCGCAGAGCATGCCTTCGCCCCGGATGTCGCCCACCTTGGGGTGATCGCCCAATGCGGCCTTCATCTGCGCATTCAGATAGCCGCCCACGTCCGAGGCATTCTCGATCAGCTTCAGATCGTCGATCAGCTTGAGGTTCGCGATCCCCGCAGCCGCGCCGATGGGGTGGGCCGAATAGGTCCAGCCGTGGCCGATTGGGCCGTTTTCATCGGTGCCCTGCTCCAGCACCTTCCACATCTTGTCGCCCACGATGGAGCCCGATAGCGGCGCATAGGCCGAGGTCAGACCCTTGGCGATGGTGATCAGGTCGGGCTTCATCCCGTAGTGATCCGAGCCGAACATCGAGCCCAGACGGCCAAAGCCGGTGACGACCTCATCCGCAACCAGCAGGATGTCATGCTTGTTCAGCACCTCTTGCACGGCGGCCCAATAGCCCTCGGGCGGCGGCACGATGCCCCCGGTGCCCAGAACCGGCTCCCCGATGAAGGCGGCGATGGTGTCGGCCCCTTCACGTTCGATCAGCGCTTCCAACTCGCCCACCAGATGGGCGGTGAACTCCGCCTCGCTCATGTTGGCGTCGGGGCGGCGGTAGTAATAGGGCGCGTCGGTGTGGACCACCTGCGCCAACGGCAGGTCGAATTTTTTGTGAAACAGCTCCAACCCGGTGAGCGAGCCGGTCACCAGACCCGACCCGTGATAGCCACGCCAGCGCGAGATGATCTTTTTCTTCTCGGGGCGGCCAAGGATGTTGTTGTAATACCAGATCAGTTTGACGTTCGTCTCATTCGCGTCCGACCCGCCGAGGCCGAAATAGACCTTGCTCATGCCGTCGGGCGCGCGGTCAAGGATCATCTTGGACAGGGTGATGCTCGCCTCGGTGCCATGGCCGACATAGGAGTGATAATAGGCCAGTTCATGCGCCTGCTCGGCAATCGCCTCGGCAATCTCGGTGCGTCCATAGCCCACGTTCACGCAGTAGAGGCCCGCGAAAGCGTCGAGCAATTCGTTGCCGTCGCGGTCGGTGATATGGCTGCCCTTGGCGGTCTTGATCACACGGGTCGGGCTTTCGCCGCGGGCGTGCTGCGCCAGATGGGTGGAGGGGTGAAAGAAATTCTCACGGTCCCATTGTTCGAGCATATCGTTCTTCAGCATTGGTCTTTCCTTTCTACCGGCGCGGCTTTGCGCCATGTCTTTCAAATCTTAGGCCCAGTCACGGCAGACGTATTTGACTTCCGTAAAGGCTTCGAGCCCCAGCCGCGATCCCTCGCGCCCGATCCCCGATTGTTTCGTGCCGCCAAAGGGGATCGGCGCGCCGGTCACCTTAGTGCGGTTCACCGCCACCATGCCGAAACATAGCGCCCGGCTGGCGCGGTAGATGCGGCGGGGGTCTTGGCTGTGGACATAGGCCACCAAGCCATACTCCGTGTCATTGGCCCGCTGGATCGCCTCATCCTCGCTGTCGAAAGCCGCGATGGCGGCCACGGGGCCAAAGGTTTCCTCGCGCATGATCAGCGCATCGGGCGGCACGTCCGCCAGCACCGTCGGCTCAAAGAACAGCGGCCCCGCCGCGTGACGCTTGCCACCACAAAGCAGTCGCGCCCCACGGTCAAGCGCATCTTTGACGTGTTCCTCTTGTTTGGCCACGGCCTTTTCGTTCATCAACGGGCCGATGTCGGGGTCATCCGCGCCGATGCCGACGGTGAGCGCTTCGGTCGCGGCGGTGAAACGCGCGCAGAAGGTGGCATAGCTGTCGCGGGCAATGAAGAAGCGGTTCGCGCCGAGGCAGTCCTGACCGGAGGTGGCGAACTTGGCCTTGATCGCCTCTTCGACGGCCCGGTCCATATCGGCATCATCGAACATGATGAAAGGTGCATGGCCGCCGAGTTCGAGCACCAGACGTTTCACGCTGTCCGATGCCTGACGGTAC
>NZ_SZNL01000040.1:0-6090 GCF_005068605.1 Sulfitobacter sp. 15WGC
CCTATCTCAAGACAACCCTGACAGCGATCGCCAATGGTCATCCGCAAAGTCGCCTCGACGATCTGCTCCCGTGGAACTTCAAACCGTCAAGCTAAGTGGATGGTGCTGTCCAGCTACCGCTTACCCTCGTTCTGGCCCATGGTCTGATCGCCCGCGGCCCCAAAGGCGATGCGGAAAAAGCGGATCCGGGCCGAGGCGCTTTCGACGCTTTGACCGATCAGGGCAAGCTCAGGCCCCGGGGCGGCCCCGGTGCCCGCCATCTGAAGCAATTCAAGCCCGTTGTTGATGGCCCCAATTGGCGATATCAAGTCGTGGCAAATGCGGCTGCCGATCAGGGCGGGCAGGTCAATGTTAAGCTGGCCCATGGTGGCCCCTTGGAATGATTGGAAACGGCATGGATGATCTGAACGCGCTGCTGACGCCGGGCATGTTGGTGATGCATCCGCAGCATCCCGAATGGGGCACGGGACAGGTGCAAAGCAATATCGGCGGCAAGGTGACGGTCAACTTTCGTGACCAAGGCAAAGTGGTCATAGACAGCTTTCGTTTGGAATTAATGCCGGTATTTGATGAGGGATGACCCTTTCCAAATCCTTAATGGTGGAAGAAAATTTTCTTAAAGCAACCTTAAGGAGAGTAACCGATTTCCGCTTTCCCTGCAACTGTTGCGCCCGCGCAGCCGATTGCCTATCAGGCGGAGACTTTCATTTCGGGCATAGGATTGGCCGATGCCACGGGGCGTAGCAGCAGATTTTCAGGTCAGATTGGCGCAGACGGAGGCCGATGTGCAGGCGGCACAGCGGCTGCGGTATGACGTTTTCGTGCGCGAGTTGGGCGGCGGCGGGCCGATGGTCGATCATGCCGCCGGGTTGGAGCGGGACCGGTTCGATCCCTACTTTGACCATCTGCTTTTGACCGACCGGCGCTGTGGTAAATTGGCGGGCGTCTACCGGGTGATGCGAGGCGATATGGCCGCGCGGGCAGGGGGCTTCTATTCGGCGGCGGAATATGATCTGGCGCCGCTTGTCCAGTCGGGGCGTAAGTTGTTGGAATTGGGGCGCTCTTGCCTTGACCCCGCTTATCGCGGTGGCACGGCGATGCACCACCTTTGGGCCGCGCTTGCAGGCTATGTTGCCGAATATGAGATCGAGGTTCTCTTTGGCGTGGCGAGCTTTCACGGCACCGACACCGCGGCTCTGGCCGAGCCGCTTTCGCTTTTGCATCACCGGCATTTGGCACCGCCCGAACTGCGGGTCCGCGCGCGCGAATACGCGCCCATGGACCTGATCCCCGAGGCCGAGTTGGACCGGCGCAAGGCCATGCTGGCGGTGCCGAGCCTGATCAAAGCCTACCTTCGGCTGGGCGGCACCGTGGGCGAGGGGGCCTATATCGACCGGGCCTTCAACACCACGGATGTTTGCCTGATCCTTGATACGAAACAGATGAGCGCGCGGCAGATGCGGTTCTATAACGGGAGTGCTGCATGAGCACGACTTGGGACAGCGACCAGCCGCCGCCAGAGCGGCGTTTGACGCTTGCCGGGACGCTGCGGGTCATGCTGCGCGGCGCGGCCTTGGCGATTTTGGTTTTCGGCGGGTTACTGGTCTTGCTGCTGCTGCGCTTGATCGAGCGGCCAATTTTCGGCCTGCATCGGCCCATCACCCCCCATATCACGCAGATGGTATGCCGCGCGGCGTTCTGGGTGCTGGGCATGCGCTTTATCCGCCGCGGCACCCCGATGGAACGGCGCGGCGCGGTGGTGGCCAACCATACCTCATGGCTCGATATTTTTGCGCTGAATGCGGCCAAACGGATCTACTTCGTCTCCAAATCCGAGGTGGCGGGCTGGCCCGGCATCGGCTGGCTGGCGCGGGCGACGGGTACCGTTTTTATCCGCCGCGACCGGGCCGAGGCGCGCAACCAGACAGAGGTGTTTCGGACCCGCCTCTTGGCCGGGCATAAGCTGCTATTTTTCCCCGAGGGGACCAGCACCGACGGGTTTCAAGTGCTCCCCTTCAAGACCACGCTGTTCGAGGCCTTCTTTGATCCGGCCTTGCGCGATGAGATCGCGGTGCAGCCGGTCAGCGTGATCTACCACGCGCCGCAGGGTGAAGATCCGCGGTTCTATGGCTGGTGGGGGGATATGTCCTTTGGCGCGCATCTGCTAACGACGCTGGCCGCGGCCCGGCAAGGCGCGGTCGAGGTGGTCTATCACCCGCCGTTGCCGGTGGCGGAATACACCGGGCGCAAGGCGTTGGCGCAACGCTGCGAGGCGATCGTGCGCGCGGGGCATGCTCAGGCAGATGCTGATGGCGGGCCGCGCCTGCAATAAGCTCTTGCGCTGCGCCGCGCGCTGGCCTATATGCGCCCCACTTGAACCCGCAGTCGGGGTTGGGCCTTTTGGGGAGAAATCCCAGATCGTCCGCCGGTTGGCAGCATGAGGCTGTCATACCCCCGATGAGGCTAAACCGGAAAGGTATAAAGACATGGCTCTTCCTGAGTTCTCCATGCGCCAACTGCTCGAAGCAGGCGTACACTTTGGTCACCAGACACAGCGCTGGAACCCCCGCATGGGCCCGTATATCTACGGCGCGCGCAACGGCATCCACATCATGGACCTCACACAGACCGTCCCCATGCTGGACGAAGCGCTGAAAGTGATCCGTGACACCGTCGCCAAGGGCGGCAGCGTTCTCTTCGTCGGCACCAAGCGTCAGGCCGCTCAGCCGATCGCCGACGCCGCAGAGAAATGCGCACAGTATTACATGAACCACCGTTGGCTCGGCGGTACGCTGACCAACTGGCAGACCGTTTCGCAGTCGATCAACCGCCTGAAAAATATCGACGAACAGTCCGAGCGCGGCTTCGAAGGCCTGACCAAGAAAGAGCGTCTTGGCATGGAACGCGACCAAGCGAAGCTCGAAGCGTCGCTGGGTGGTATCCGCGAAATGGGCGGTCGCCCTGACCTGCTCTTCGTCATCGACGTGAAGAAAGAGTCGCTGGCCATCGCAGAAGCCAACAAGCTGGGCATCCCGGTTGTGGCCGTGGTTGACACCAACTGCTCGCCCGACGGTGTTGATTACATCATTCCCGGCAACGACGACGCGGCCCGCGCCATCGCGCTCTACTGCGATCTGGCATCGCGCGCCGCTCTCGACGGCATGTCGGCTCAGCTGGGTGCGGCAGGCGTTGACCTGGGCGCCATGGAAGAAGCCCCCGAAGAAGAAGCCGTGAGCGAAGAAAGCACCGGCGTCGAAATCGGCAACGCGTCCGAAGAGACTCTGCACGACGATGCCATGGGCAAAGACGCGCCGCTGGACATCGAATCCAAGAAAGAGACCGTCGCCAAAGCCGAAGGCTAAGCGTCACGGACCTGAAACACGGGGCAGGGTAACCTGCCCCGATTTCCACCAGAGGCGGGCCTTGGGCCTGCACCCGATTTCCAAAGGAGAACCAAGAGATGGCAATCACAGCATCCATGGTCAAGGAACTGCGCGACAGCACCGGCGCAGGCATGATGGACGCCAAGAAGGCATTGACAGAAAACGACGGCGACATGGAAGCCGCTGTCGACTGGCTGCGCACCAAAGGTCTGGCCAAAGCGGCGAAGAAATCCGGCCGTACCGCTGCCGAAGGTCTTGTGGCTGTTAAGGTCGAAGGCGGTCACGGTGTCGCGGTTGAGGTGAACTCTGAAACTGACTTCGTCGGCAAGAACGCCGAATTCCAATCCATGGTCAGCAACATCGCCGATGCCGCGCTGAAAGTGGACGATGTCGAAGCGCTGAAAGCGGCTGAGATCGACGGCAAATCCGTTGAAACCACCCTGACAGACGCCATCGCCAAAATCGGCGAGAACATGTCCCTGCGCCGCATGCAGAGCATCGAAGGCGAGACTGTCGTCTCCTACGTCCACAACGCCGCCGCACCCGGCATGGGCAAAATCGGCGTTCTGGTCGCTATGACCGGTGGCAACGAGGAACTGGGCAAGCAGATCGCGATGCACATCGCCGCTGTGAACCCCGCGTCGCTCTCCGAAGCTGATCTGGACCCGGCCGTGGTCGAGAAAGAGAAGCAGGTTCAGATGGACATCGCCCGCGAAAGCGGCAAGCCCGAAGCCGTGATCGAGAAAATGATCACCGGCCGCATGCAGAAGTACATGTCCGAAGTGACACTGGTGAACCAGTCCTTCGTCGTGAACCCTGACCTGACCGTCGGCAAAGCCGCCGAAGAAGCGGGCGCAACCATCACTGGTTTCGTGCGTCTGGAAGTTGGCGAAGGCATCGAAGTCGTCAAAGAAGACTTCGCAGCGGAAGTGGCGAAAGCCGCGAAGGGCTAAGCCTTCTCGACCTGAAGAATATGGGGCGGTGCATTCCGATGCGCCGCCCTTTTTCGTGGGCAATCACCGATGGCGACGCCGACACAAACGACAGCTCGAAGCATCAGGGCAAGTTCTGGATGGGGCAGGGGAAGGATCCGGTCAGCCAGGCGAAAAATAAACCTGACTGAGACCGGCGAGCCAAAAAGCGCCTTGGTATTACAAGGATTAAAGGCCCGTCGTACCGCGGGTGCGAACACCCGCGATACTGGCGGACCATGGCCATCTACTACCTGAGGTGCCAGTAAGGTATTCCATACCCTAATATATTACGGATCCATCACAAACATCTGGTTCGCAAAGGCCGCTTTCAGCACCGCCTGAGCCGTCGTCTCGACCGACAAA
The DNA here is from genome assembly GCF_005068605.1 of Sulfitobacter sp. 15WGC. Classification (NCBI taxonomy): domain Bacteria; kingdom Pseudomonadati; phylum Pseudomonadota; class Alphaproteobacteria; order Rhodobacterales; family Roseobacteraceae; genus Sulfitobacter; species Sulfitobacter sp. 15WGC. Next base: position 4,721 of record NZ_SZNL01000040.1, read on the forward strand.
GCCTCCCGCGCGAGGCGCAGGTGTTTTTCGACCGTAGGCGCCGTCAGACCCATCAGCAGGGCGATATCCTGCGTGGTCTTGCCATCTCCGACCCATTGCAGCACCTCCAGTTGACGCCGCGTGAGGCTGCGGTTAGGGCTGCTATAGGGCAGGGAGAGGATCTTCAGATGCGCAATTTCATTCATCAACTGAATGTCAGCGCCATGCGTGGCCCAAATCGCATCCACCTCATCCTGAGACAGGCCACGGCGCGCTGTTAGCGCAATCGCCCCCTTGGACCGGGCCGAGATCGAGCGGAAGCTGATCGTATAGCCCGCCGTCACATCCATGCTGGCGTTGAAGTCGATCACTCGTTTTTCGGTCTCCGATAAGCCATCGCGCTGCGTGATTTCCGCCAAGGAGCCCCAGCTACAGGCGCCTTCGTTGTTGAGCGCCCAACGCAGCATCGGCGCGTTGAAGTAGAGCCCACTGTGCACATAGCCGTTGAGGTATTCCGTGCTTTGATTGCTCAGAATCACGAAATCCGCCGGATCGCCCAAAGAGGTCGGTGTGCGGTAGCGCGTAAAGCCGTAGATCAGCCGGTCGAACCCATAGTCAGCCATCTGTCGCGTATGGGCATCCCAGAGTTCTTCGATTGTCGGGCTATGCGCGATCTGATGAAGATAGTCGCGCAAATTCATTAGCTTACGATATGACGTTGAAGGGCTTGAATGGCCAGAATATAACCGTGGACGCCAAAGCCGCAAATCTGCCCAAGGGCCACCGGCGCGATATAGGACGTGTGGCGGAAACTTTCACGGGCGTGAATGTTGCTTAGATGCACTTCAACCACAGGCAGTTCGACCGACGCGATAGCGTCCATCAACGCGATAGAAGTGTGCGTATAGGCGCCGGCATTCAGAATGATACCGGCATGTTGGCCGCGCGCCGCATGGATTAGATCGATCAGGCTGCCTTCGTGGTTCGACTGCGCAAACTCCATCTCCAGACCCAGCCGTGCGGTTTCCTCGGCACAGAGGGCCTCAACATCCGCCAAGGTGGTCTTGCCATAGACCTCAGGCTGCCGCGTGCCCAAAAGGTTCAGGTTCGGGCCGTTCAAAATAAGTACAGACGCCATAATCACTCACATTAAATCATCTAGATAGTGTTAACGGAGCAAAACTGGCGCTGTCCAGCGTCAGGTGGCATTGCGGTGCTGCTGTGGCGAGAAAATCGCAACAACAAGGCTGGCATGGCGATCTGTTGTAAACACCATTCAGAAATGTCACTGGGTTTGCAAAGCAGGAATGTCACTACTGGGCGCGACGGTAGCAAGGCTTTGCAGCCCGGAGACCCCACATATCGAAGGGCCGAAAAGCCTTGCGGGGATT
>NZ_SZNL01000041.1:0-5602 GCF_005068605.1 Sulfitobacter sp. 15WGC
CAAAAATCCCATGTCGATCACTCCAAATCCCCCCAACCAAAACCGTCGGGGAAGTGTGTTCACATGGGTCAATTCTCAGTGACAATTTATGGGGCTACCGGGTCAGTTCTCAGTGACAATCAACATCCTCTGCCGTTTCAATCTCCGGCAGGGCAAAGGATACTGGCGCATCCTTGCGGGCGGGTGCGATCCGGTCGAGGCAAAGGCGCAGGGCCGTGACATCGCCTTCCAGCGCCTTGTCGATGGCTCTCTGCGTCAATGCTTCCTGCTGACCTTCCAGCATTGCTTCGATGGCCTGTGTGGCCCTGTGTCGTGATCCTTTGGGCTTTCCGGGATTGCCGGGGGCAAATGTGCCGTCAGCGTTCCGGCCTTCCGTTTTCGCGCCGCTGTTTCGGTCGTTCTTTTTGCTCATGCCGATTGCCTTTCTTGAGAACGTTTTTGCTGCTGAAACAGGTCGGTTTGCGTCACCACCTCGCGAGAACCAACTGAGCGCGTGACCACCCCCTCCCCCCCTTTAGGGGGAGGGGTGGTCACGCAGTGGTTTTGGGTGCTGTTTGCGTCACCCCGCGTCACCTGCTTATTGCGGGTGGTGACGCACATCATTCGTTTGCCCATTCACCGACTTCAATCGTCGGAACTGGCTTTCTGATCGGGCCGGTTTTGGTCCCTTTCACAAGCGCCCCGGAATGGAGCCATGCCTCAATCATCTTCTTTATCCGGCGCTTGTCCTTCACCGCGTCCAGACCCAGAACCTCAGCAACGATCACCCCGGCCCAATCCTTACCCGACTGATCCGAGTATCGCGGTTGTTTGCCCTCAATGGCATGCTGTACAGCCAACAGGTCCTTGCTAGTGAAGCCGTCGAAGGTATCCGGCCATTCCCAGGCTTCGGCCACTCCGACGCTCTCACCGTTCGCCAACTCGACGGAAACCATACGCCGCCATGTGCGCTTCCCTACGGGCGCAAGATTGGACTTATCGCGGGTCACGGTGAAATAGGTGGTTAGGTCATCGGGCTGAATGCCCGCCTGCTCTCTCTCATCCGCTGTCATACGGTTGAGCACCCGGCCAGACCGTGCTGCCGCCAGAAGGGCTGAACCGCCCCTGCTGTCCTCTGAGGTGGCCTCTACGCCGTTGGTCTTGCGCGTATGGTGAACCAGCTCTATCGCGCAGTTACACCGATCCGCCAGACGCGCCCATTCCTTGGCAATGAGATCAATGGCGACATTGTCATTCTCACCGGCCTGATGCGACGACACGAACGGGTCAACGACCATCACGTCAATCTGCCGCTCAGCAATTTCCCGAGCCAGTTCCTCAATCTCTGGCTTTACGATGACGACGCCTTCACGGGTCTGCACCGCAGTGCAAAGCTCGCGTTCGCGCCCGGTGTCTACGAACAACCGTCCTTCGACCTCACCGGACCGAACATCATGGTGCTGCATGGCGGCTGTGATGCGCAGGTTCATCTCGTCGCGAGGGTCTTCGAGATTGTAGAGCCAGACGTTCAAGCCCTTGGCTGTCCACTCCCCCAGCAGTTCCCGCTCAGAGACCATTGCCAGCCCTTCCACGATGGTCAGAGAGGACTTGCCCACCCCACCGGGGGCGACGGTCACGGCGACCTGTTTGCGCAGAAGGTGCCTCCCATAGACCCACGGGCGGCGGGGCAAGCTGTTGGGGTCCTGCCAGATAAAAGGCGTGGGCAAGCGATGAGTGTCGGTCGGATGCTCTGCCCGGTGATGATCCAGTTGCACTGCCATAGCTGTGAAATCGCGCATCAAGCTGCCTGCCTCCCTTGTACGAAGTCGAGGAAGGCCGCTTGGCGCTCGTAGGGCATCGCCTTAAAGCTGGCGAGGCAATAGGCCTCCCGCTCGTCAGGGACCGCCATATCGGCCCAGAATGCTGCCTCGTCCATGTGGTTGAACAGGGGCGCGATGGGTTGCCCTGCTGCCGAGGGCATAACGCCGCCCAGCGCCGCCTCTGCGACAGCCTCCGCATCCTGTGGCAGCAAAGCTTTCAGCGAAACATAGGCCAGCGCGGCCCGCTCTGTCGTGCTGAGACGGGCGCGCAGGATGGCGGGAAGGCTAAGCCACGCGTCAAGGTTATCCAGCAGCAAGCAGTAACCCAGCGACCGGGATACGCTATCGATACGGTGGGCGGTGCGGTTGACCGAGGCGCTATGGCCCCGGTCGTTCGCGGGCATGTGCAACCCGTCCATCAAACGCCCTCCCCGTAGTGCAGGCCAGCGACAAGGCGGGCTTGGGTTGCGGTCAGGCCATAGAGGCGTTGCAAGCGGGCAATCTGTATTTTGAGGGCCATCAGCATGCGCCCCCATTTCCGTTGATCAACTCAACTTTGCTCTTAAGGGTGTAGACCCCAAATTTGGCGCGGTCGGTGTCGCTGTCATTGGCGTAGAGGTCCATTGCGATGTCTACGCCGTAGTCACGCTTGAGGATGTGAACCAAGTCCGAGATGCGAACGGGGCTGGCACAGTACATGGGCGCTTGCATCAGCCCTTCCAGCACCCGACGCTTGTTCTTGGACACTGTGACAGTACGGGTCTCGCCATCTTCATCAGTGACCCGATACTGGGCCGGACTGATGGTGTTCGGGAAGTCGCGCCACCGGTTGTTCCGGCGGGCGTTTGCCGGGGGATTGCCGTTAATCGTTGTGTTGCTGCTCATTTAATCGGTCCTTGAGTTTTGGACCAAGCGCGGCTAAAATTCGGATAGTCCGCCAAGACTGTCGAATGATTAGCGCCCCTGCTTGATCCGTTGGATTCGGCGGGGGTTTGCATTAAGCGGCTTGCGGTTGGGAGGCGGCAATCGCGTCGTCAACTTCGCTTTCCACCCAATACAGGCGGCTCCCGATTTTGATGGGTGCCGGAATGCGGTTTTCGTCGACATCGCGATAGATGGAGGACCGCGAGCGGCCTCCCATTTTGTCAGACAATTGGTTCAGGTTGAGGTATTTCATGCTTCACCTTTTGTTGTCGTGGTGAAGCAAACTTGCGCTTTAGCTAGAGATGCTTGTAGTCAGTTCAGTCATCCGCGCTCAAGGGATGCCCCAGCATGGAAAAAGCATTTTTTTATTGGTTCATCAAATTTTGAACTGTCTGCGTCAGCGGTCCAACCCAATAATGCATTCACCACCGGACTGGACGACGTGGGCACCCCCAGAACGTCGGAATGAGCTTCGGAATGAATCCTTAAGCGCTTACTTTCTCTAAGTATTTTTGAAATCTGTGACTTCGTAACGGGAACGCCAAACACTGTACCCGCAGCCCACAAGGCTTCGGCTGCGGAAAATTTTGCATCACTTACCCTGGGAAGACCGCATTTTTCTTTCATCCACTCTGCCATCATCACAAAAAGGATGTTTCGCTCAGCTACGTTCCTCATGCCGCCGTCTGACGGACTAGCGGCTTCTCCGCTCAGTTTCTCAATGACTAGTTGCCTTAGCACATCCGGGAGTGGATATCCGAGACCAATATTAATTTTGGCAATATGCAAAAGAAACTCATGGGCGCGTAGGTTACCAAAGAAGGAGGATACAATCCTTTCACTATCCACTCCAACGATGTCGTATCCTAGAAGGGTTCTGTCCGATGCACCCCGCTGCTGGTACACAGGTTCAAATGCGGTGACGACTTCTCTGAGGGTGGGGTCAAGCGCCGGAACGCTGATCCTATTGTCACCCGCCCAAGTCCCAACGACACGTACAGAAAACTTCACAGCACTGACTTCGTTCTTCGATAGAATACGCGTCATCTTTGAGCACTCCTCACGTTAGTGGCCACCCGGCATGAGGTGACGTGATTTCGCCCCTGCGTCCTGCCAACAAACGCCTCTAATTGAACCTTTCCGCTTTGAAGCCGCCGCTTGCACTTACTGCTCATGGCACCGCCCCTCAATCCAGTCGGCAACCACGCTCTGACGCCAGCCAATGGCGCGAACTCCCAGCTTCGTAGCCTTTGGGAAGTCGTCCCGATCCATCATCCGGTAAATTGTTGACCTGCTGAGACCAGTCACCTCCTGTACGTCCCGGCAGCGTAGAATTTTATCAGTCATCGTTATCTCTTTGTTAAATGAATGATCCCATTCGTAGCAGAGAGCGATTAAGGGAAAATTTACGAATCTGGGACTACGCAATCTTGATCACCTTGCTGGCGTTCTTGCCAGTTACGTGGTTCGCCCAGCGCGCCATTAGCGGACGGCGGCGCTCTAGCAGGTCAGTACGGCGGTAAGACCGCTTGACCTTGTTGCCATCGACATGCGCCAATGACGTTTCAACAACCACTTCGGGTACGTCGGTAGTTTCTTCGCACCAGGTCTTGAAGCTTGATCGGAACCCATGCGGACGAGCCTCCAACCCCTGCCGCTCCATATGGCGGCTCATCGCAGCATCCGAAATTACAGCCCTCCGAACACCTGGGAACAGGTATCCATCCCGCGCCAGCGGCTTCGCCAGTTCTATGACAGCGAGAGCCTCTTTCGATAGCGGCACTCGGAAGTCGGTTACAGCACCCACCTGCCCCTTCATGTTATCTTCGGGTACGGTCCATACGTCCCCTTCGATTTGATCCAAATGACAGAAACGAATTCCATATGACCGAACCGTGGTGAGGATCAGCAGGCGCAATGCAAGATGGGTCGGCGTCTGCTCAGCAAGGCTTTTGTAGAAGGCTGGCACCTCAGGCCAAGGCATGTAGGGAATGTTCTTTGCCTTGTGACGCGACTTTCCCAGAAGCGCTTTCGCTTTCATGATTGCCTGAAGATCCACATTGAGACCCATCGCTGCTGCATGCTCAAGCGTGATGTTCAGGCGGTTCATTGCTTTGCGGGCCGTGTCCGCCTTCTCGTGCCAGATGGGTTCTAATGCGTTCTTGATATCCTGCTGGTCGATTTCCTCGACAGGAACCTTGCCGATTTTCGGAAGCACATGCAGTTCGAGCGGGGAGAACCAGCGCCCGGCCTTACCGTCACCCTTAAGCTGAGCCTTGCGAGCCTCGAATGCCTCCAGCGCCACTGATGAGAGTGTGTGCTCATCCTTAGCGGCCAATCGCTTTAGCCGGTCACGCTCTTTGATGGGGTCTTTGCCCTCTCGCACCACAGCCCGCCATTTCTCTGCCGCTGCTCTTGCTTCCTTCAACGAAACAGCCTGAAGATTGCCGATACCCATCTCGCGGCGTCGCCCATGAACAGTAACACGCAGCACCCACTGAGCGCCGCCATCTTCGCGCTTTACCAGCCAAAGCCCTCCCCCGTCTGAGTACTTGCCGGGAGGGGCGGTTCTGACCTTGGCCGAAGAAAGCTTGTTCAATGCTGCCAAATTCCTATCCCCCTCTCAATCCACCCCTATATGTAGCATAGCATGGGACCGGATGAAACAGAATGATACAACCAAACTCATTAAAAACAAAGGTTTGGATGTTTTATGAAACAGGCTGACACTAGATGATACGTTAGTTCAAGGCCTCTCCTGGGCACCATATTCCCCGACAAATGATTGACTGTAGATCAGGCATCAAACGGCCCCGACGCCCTACCCCTCGGGGTGCTGCGAGCCGCCGGCCTCGGACGGCCCTATTGGACGCGGACAC
>NZ_SZNL01000042.1:0-5519 GCF_005068605.1 Sulfitobacter sp. 15WGC
CTGGGAGCTGTCTTCGTCGAGCACGTTCTTGAGGTTGCCGAACCGTGTCTTGAGGCTCATCACCCGGAATTCACGCAAGGAGTCGATTGGCGGGTTGGTGACTTGGCTAAAGTTCTGGCGGAAGAAATGGCTCAGCGGGCGGTACTGGCCGCTAAGCACCGCCGAAGGCGTGTCGTCGCCCATCGAGGCCAGCGTTTCCTTGCCGTCCTCGGCCATCGGCGCGAGGATCTGTTCCAATTCTTCGATGGTATAGCCCGCGGCCACCTGACGGCGGCGCAACTCGGCCCCTTCGAACAGCGGCTTTTCGGTGACACCGGCAAGGACACCATCCATCTCGGTGATCTTGCCGACCCATTCGCCGAAGGGCTGATTGGCGGCCAGTTTGTCTTTGATTTCAGTATCATGGAAGAGTTTGCCCTCTGCCATATCCACCGCGATGATCTGCCCGGGGCCAAGCGCGCCCTTGGCCACGACGCGCGCCTCGTCCAGCGGCACCATCCCGGCCTCGGAACCGGCGATCAACATGCCGTCCGAGGTTTCGACATAGCGCATCGGGCGCAGCCCGTTGCGGTCAAGCCCGGCGCAGACCCAGCGGCCATCGGTCATCGCCAAGGCGGCGGGACCGTCCCAAGGCTCCATGACGGAGTTGCAATAGGAATACATGTCGCGCCACGCCTGCGGCAGTTCCACGGCCTGTTTCGACCAGGATTCCGGCACCAACATTGTCTTGGCCATCGGTGCGGAGCGGCCCGCGCGCACGAGCACTTCGAACACGGAATCAAGCGCCGCCGAGTCGCTGGAGCCGGAGGCCACGATCGGCTTGATGTCCTCGGCCATCTCGCCAAAGGTCGCGCTCGCCATGCGGATCTCATGGCTCTTCATCCAGTTCATATTGCCCTTGAGGGTGTTGATCTCACCGTTATGGGCCAACATGCGGAAGGGCTGCGCCAGCCACCACTGCGGGAAAGTGTTGGTGGAATAGCGCTGGTGATAGATCGCGAAAGCGCTGATGAATTTGTCGTCTTTCAGGTCGGGATAGAATTCGGCCACCTGTTCGGCCAGCATCATGCCCTTGTAGATGATCGAACGGCAGGACATCGAAGCGATATACATCTGCGGCACCTGCGCCGCGATGGCGGCTTTCTCGATGCGGCGGCGGATCACGTAAAGCTCGCGCTCAAATGTCTCTTCATCCACGCCCTTGGCGTTGGAGATCAGGATCTGCTCAATCTCGGGCCGGGTCGCATTGGCCTTTTCACCCAGCACCGAGATGTCGACCGGAACATGGCGCCAGCCATAGATGTAGTAGCCCATGCGGAGCACTTCGGTCTCCACGATGGTCCGGCATGTCTCTTGCGCCGCGAAATTGGTGCGCGGCAGGAAGACTTGGCCCACGGCGATCAACTCGTCCTCACGCGGGGTGTGGCCGGTGCGGCGGACTTGCTCATAGAAGAAGGGCACGGGGATTTGCACATGAATGCCCGCGCCGTCGCCGGTCATCCCGTCGGCGTCGACCGCGCCGCGGTGCCAGATCGCCTTGAGCGCGTTGATCCCGTTGACCACGACCTCGCGGGTCTTTTCGCCGTTGATGTTGACCACAAGGCCCACGCCGCAGGAGGAATGCTCTTCCTCGAAACTATACATGCCCTTTTCGGCCATCATCGCGCGTTTGGCTTCTTCGCGGGCCACCCAGGCGTCATCATATTTGGTCATGGCTTGGTTCCTTCCACAAACGCCGCAAATCCTGCTTTGACTTGGGCCTTGGTTTTGTTCTCGTGCGCGCCGGCAAAGGCAGGGCTGCGGAGCGTCACGTCTATTTCACTTTTGGTCTCGGGCAGCGCCGCAGGGCGCGAGGCGGCAGGGCCGCCCCGATACCATCACTCCGCCGCGATGCGCTGCGCGCCGTTGAAATCGTCAAGGATTGCCTGCGCGCAGTCGCGCCCATCCTTGATCGCCCAAACCACAAGGCTCGCCCCGCGCACGATGTCGCCCACGGCATAGACCCCGTCGAGCGCGGTCGCCCCGGTGACGTAATCGGCCTTGATCGTGCCCCAGCGGTTGACCGGCAGCTCCGGCTCGTTCCAAAGCGTCGGCAGGTCTTCGGGCTCAAAGCCGAGGGCCATAATCACCATGTCGGCTTCTTCGACATAGTCGGCGCCTTCGATCACCTCGGGCGACTGGCGGCCCGTCACGTCAGGCGCGCCGAGGCGCATCTTTTGGACCATCACACCAGTCACCGGATCGCCGACGAAGCCTTTGGGCGCGCTCAGCCATTCAAAGATCACGCCTTCTTCTTCGGCGTTTTGCACCTCGCGCTGGCTGCCCGGCATATTGGCCCGGTCGCGGCGGTAGAGGCATTTGACGCTTTCCGCACCCTGACGGATCGAGGTGCGCACGCAGTCCATCGCCGTGTCGCCACCGCCGATCACGACAACCTTCTTGCCCGCGGCGTTCAGACGGCCGCTTTCGAATTCTTCGACCGTGTCGCCAAAGCTCTTGCGGTTGGAAGCGGTGAGGAAGTCGATCGCCCGCTCCACGCCGAAACCGCCCACACCGGGGGCTTCGATCTCACGGGTTTTGTAGACGCCGGTCGCGATGATCACGGCATCATGCTTGCCCCGGATCGCGCCAAAGCTGATGTCGACACCGACATCGCAGTTCAACTCAAAGGTCACACCACCTTCGGCAAGCTGCGCATTGCGGCGCTGAACCACGTCTTTCTCAAGCTTGAAGCCGGGGATGCCATAGGTCAGCAAGCCGCCCGCCCGGTCGTAGCGGTCATAGATGGTGACCTGCACGCCCGCGCGGCGCAGCATATCCGCTGCCGCCAGACCGCCCGGGCCTGCGCCGATGATGCCGACACTTTCGGGCCGTTCTTCGGGCGGAGCGGCGGGTTTCACCCAGCCCTGCTCCCAAGCGGTGTCGGTGATGTATTTCTCGATCGAGCCGATGGTGACGGTGCCATGGCCCGACTGTTCGATCACGCAGTTGCCTTCGCAGAGGCGGTCCTGCGGGCAGATACGGCCACAGATCTCGGGGAAGGTGTTGGTGGCCTGACTGATCTCATAGGCTTCTTGCAAACGCCCCTCGGCGGTCAGGCGCAGCCAGTCAGGGATGTTGTTGTGCAGCGGGCAGTGGGTCTGGCAATAGGGCACGCCGCATTGGCTGCACCGGCTCGACTGCTCTGCCGCTTTGGCATCCGCATATTCGGCGTAAATTTCATCGAAATCCGTCCGGCGCAAATCGGGCGGGCGCTTTTCGGGCATATCCCGCGCAACGTCTGTAAATTTTAGCATGACCTGCTTCGCCATATACCCGTTCCTTCGACAAATTCCGTCAGAAGGCTCGTATACGAGAGCGTCAAAGTAAATAAAAGACAGCAATACTGACCCATTTACCTCTTTCCGAGCAAATGGGAGGCTCGGCCATCATTTTTATGCATCATTTAAGGTCCGATGCGGACCTACCTCCTAAAACCCAGCCCAAAGTGCGAGGATAACCACCCCACCGACAAGGATTCGCCACCATCCGAAAAGCGCATAGCCATAGCGGCTGATGTAATCGAGCACCCAACGCACCACGAAAACGGCAGAGATAAAGGCCATGGCGAAGCCCACGGCAATCTCCCCCATGGCCGAGGCATCCAGCACATCGCGGTTCTTGTAGATGTCATAGGCGAAAGCGCCCGCCATCGTCGGCATCGACAGAAAGAAGGAGAATTCCGCCGCCGCCCGTTTACTGGCGCCCAGCAACAGGGCGCCAACAATCGTTGCCCCCGAACGTGAGGTGCCCGGCACCATGGCGAGACATTGGATCACGCCGATCTTGAAGGCCATCGAGAGCGGGAATTTGGTCGCATCGGAATGGGACGGCGCAGGAGCAATGCGGTCGACGACCAGCAGGACCACCCCGCCCAGTACCAACATGACGGCAATCAGCAGGGGCGTCTCGAAAAGGACCGTTTTGATGAAGTCATGCGCCAAAACGCCGATCACGACCGCTGGCAGAAAGGCCAGAAGCACCGACCAGATGAACCGCCGCGCCTGCGGATCATGCGGCGCGGCCGAAAAGACCGCCCAAAGCCGTGCAGAATAAACCGTCAGGATCGCCAGCACCGCGCCCAATTGGATCACGACCTCAAAGGTCCGTCCGGCGCTTTCGAAACCCAGAAAATGACCGGCCAACAAAAGATGCCCGGTCGAAGATACGGGGATGAACTCTGTCAGCCCCTCCAGCAAACCCAGAAAGGCGGCGATCAGAGTGGTCGATTGTTCCATTATCCCTGCCGCAGGTTACGTGCCGATGCTTTGATGGCGTCATACTGCCCCGAGGGCCGGAACCGCCAGAGATAGTCAGGCAGCACCGCATCCATCGCGGTGGGGGTGATGCCAAGCTCGGCAAAGCCGCGCGCACCGTCCGCCACGACATTGTCCTTGCGCAGGTTCTTGACCTGATCGCGGGTCAGCATCTTGTTGGTGAACAGCCCGAAGGTGGCCGTCTGCACCATATCGAACCCGAAGGCGACGATTTTGGCGAGGAACCACGGCATGTTGAGCACCAAACGACGGCGGTGAATCACCTTAAGCATGCGCTGCATCAACCCGCGGAAGGTATCCACATCGGGACCGCCGAGTTCATAGACGCCCGAAGAGACCTGCCCCTCCAGTGCTTTTTCCGCCGCCTTGGCCACGTCATCGACGAACACCGGCTGGAACCGGGTCGAGGCCCCGGCGACCGGCAGGATCGGGCCGGTGCGGGTCATGCCTGCAAAACGGTTAAAGAATTCGTCCTCTGGCCCGAACATGATCGAGGGGCGCAGGATCACGGCATGGGGCATATGTTTGAGAATGGCCGCCTCGCCCTCGCCTTTGGTGCGGGCATAGTCGCTTTCGGCCTCCATATCCGCGCCGATGGCAGAGACATGGACGAAATGACCGATCCCTTCGGCGGCGGCCATGCGGGCGATACGCTCGGCCCCTTCAGATTGCACGGCGTCAAAGCTGTTCTTGCCGGTCTCGACCAGAATGCCAACGCAGTTCACCACCGCATCCGCGCCGCGCAGCGCGTCGGCCACAGAGCCATCGTTGCGGATGTTGCACAAAACAGGTTCGACCTGGCCGACCACACCATAGGTCCGCACAAAGAGCGCCTCGTTGGGATGGCGCACCGCCACCCGCACCCGCCAACCAGCTCTGGCCATGCGATACGCGATATAGCGTCCGACAAACCCCGAACCGCCATAAATCGTGACCAGCTTAGACATTCTGCCGCTCCTGTAGATAAATTCTCTGACAGGATGTACCCGCGCACCGCCCCTGTCACAAGGCCAAACCCCCGGTTGCAGCGCCTCGCGAGCAGGATTTTCCGATTTTCGCATAAATTGCGATTGACAGTCACCCGGCTGAGCCTTAGAGCACCCCACACGATACGTGCCCAGGTGGCGGAATGGTAGACGCGCTAGCTTCAGGTGCTAGTACTGGCAACGGTGTGGAGGTTCGAGTCCTCTCCTGGGCACCATA
>NZ_SZNL01000043.1:0-4369 GCF_005068605.1 Sulfitobacter sp. 15WGC
GATGCAGCACCTGGCCGCTCATATAAGATGAGTCCTCGCAGGCGAGGAACAGCAGTGACGGGGCCACCTCATTCGGCTGACCGGGGCGGCCAAGGGGGGTGTTTTCGCCAAATTCCTCAACCTTATCCGCCGGGAAGGAGGCCGGGATCAGCGGCGTCCAAATCGGCCCCGGGGCCACGCCGTTGACCAAAATACCCTTGGGCGCCAGCTTGCTCGCCATCGCCCGCAGGAAGGACAGGATCGCCCCTTTGGTCGATGCATAGTCGAGCAGTAGGTCCTGCCCCTTATAGGCGGTGATCGAAGTGACACAGATGATCCGCGCGCCCTTTTTCAGATGCGGCAGCGTCGCCTGCGTCATCAGGATCATGCCGATGATATTGGTGCGGAACGTGCGTTCGATCTGCGCTTCTTCGATGTCTTCGAGGCTTTCCTGCGCGTGCTGTTCGCCCGCGTCATTGACGAGAATGTCAATCTTGCCAAAGCTCTCCTTCGTGCGGCTTACGGCATCTTTGCAAAAAGCTTTCTCACCGACATCGCCCTCCAGCAACAGCGTTTCAATGCGCCCGATTGCGGCTTGCCTGAACAGCCTGTTCGCGGGGCGGCCAAGTCGATCGGATGTAGGCGAGGATGTCCCAGATATCCTCGTCCGACAGAACCTCTTCGAAGGCGGGCATGCCGCTGGCAAAATCATTGATGCCGCGCGCGGCCAAAGCGGCTTGGCCTCCGAATTTGGTATATTCGCACAGCAGCGTGTTGTCGTGGTGCCAGGTGTGGCCGGTGGCGTCATGGGGCGGCGCGGGCAGGATGCCGTTCTCGTTCGGGGTGCCCCAGTCGGGCTGGCCTTCCAGGTCGGCCCCGTGACAGGCGGCGCAGGTCTCGGCATAGAGCCTGCGACCAGCCTTGATATCGCGCCCCTCAAGTTCGTGGTTCGCCTGCGCTGTGGTCGCCCAAAGGAGGGCAAAGATAAGATATCGCATCATGTGACCTTCACCCATGTCCGCATGCCCCCGATCGCGTGGCTCAGCATGTGGCAATGGATCAGCCAGCGGCCCGGATTGTCGAAGACACAAAGCACATCGCGGCTTTCGCGGGCTGCGACCAAAGTCGTATCACGCAGATCACCAAGGCTGCCATCGGCGGCGACTTCGTAAAAATGGTGGCCATGCAGATGGATGCCATGCGGGAAAGCGGTGTCATTCGCTAGGGTGATCCGCACGGTCTCCCCGCGCTCTATGGTGGCGAAAGGGTCCGGCGGCAGGTCCGAGACATCGTTGAAGGACCAGATATTCGCGCCGCCGTGATGCCCGCCCATCGCGCCGCCCATCATGGTCAGCCTAAGATGCTGCGCGGGGCTGCCGGGCGCCGGGAGGTTCGGGGCCGTGAGCGTGGGCAGAGGTCCGGCCTTGCGGTCGGTATTCTCGCCAGAAACACTCAGATCGGCCAAACGGTAGGCCCCTTGGCCGGTCTGCATGTCGAAGCCGACCGGGCCCGTAATATCGACGATCAAATCGGCCCGCTGGGCGGGGGCCAGCACTAGGTCGGACAGGTCGCGCGGCTGGTTCAGCGCCATACCGTCCAAAGCCACCACCGCCCCCGAGACCCCGGACAGCATCAGCGGAAAGATCCGGTTGGTCGCCGCATTGATCAGGCGCAGGCGCACACGGTCGCCCTGCCGGACCTCATCCCGCGACAGGAAGGCGCGGGCGAAGTTCCCCATATAGCCCGCATGCGCGACGCTATGCATATCCGTGAACTCATCGACGAGGCTGCCATCTTCGTTAAGGATCCAGTCCGACAGGATCACGGTCACGTCGTGATCCACATCGACCGGCACGTCGTCTTCGACGATCAACGGCCCCATGAGGCCGCGAGCGACCTGCTCTTGTGAAATGTAGTGCGAATGATACCAATAGGTTCCCGCATCGGGCGGCACAAAGCTGTAGATTTTACTGTCGCCGGGGTTGATCAAGTCTTGGGTCAAGACCGGCACACCGTCCATTCGGTTCTCCAGCCGAATGCCATGCCAGTGAACCGCTGTGCCCTCTTCCAAAGCATTCTCGACCTTGATCGAAGCCTGCGCGCCGCGTTTGAGCCGAAGCTCGGGGCCGGGCGTCGAGCCGTTGAAGCCGAGCATCGCGGTGGTGCCTTCGCCCTCGGGCAGGATCTGTTGGGTCACGCTCTGGGCCTTGAGCGTCAAAGGCGGCGTGCCGGCAAAGCTTGGGCGCGGCAGGACCATCGCGGCTGAAGCGCTGGCGAGGAAGTGTCTTCTGTTCATGTCATGCCTTATCGGGATGGTTGAGATTCATGCTGCTGTCGATGCGCGGGCCGCCGGGGTTCAGACAAAGGTACTGGCTGCGCAAGCCGTTTCCAACTCGGGTGCGAGGTGAACCGCCGATGCGCGCAATCTGGCTCAGGGGACTGTGCCGAACCATTCGGGTCATACCCTCTCTGACAAGGGGGCACGGCCCCCCCATGACCTTCAAAAGGAAGCTTCCCGAGGCGGTGATCATAAGAAACCCGTGAAAGGCTTCGATGCCGGTAAGAAAACGCAAATGCCCTGCGGGGCTCAGGTCTCCGCGACCCAGCGTGGTGAAGTTGACCAGCGAGAAATAGAAATAGTCCATCAATGTGATCGGCTTGTCCGCCGGGCCGGACGCGTTCAGCACGCCGATCTGCAGCCCCTGCACGGCCCAGAGAAAGAAGAGCGTATAGAAGAAAGCCTCGATCACATGCGCGATCGTGATCGCCCCCACCGCGAGGCCCAAATTCTGGCCATGTGCCTCCGCACGGCGCCGGGTGATCGTGTCGGAGACCCTTTTGAGGACGAAATAATGAATTGCCGTGCAGATTGTTACGACCAGGACTGACAAAAGCATTGCTTGGATCATGAGGGGAGCACCTCTCTTCGTAGGGTCATGTCATGCCACAGCGGCAATTTTGGCACCTTTTGTTGGTGCAGGTCGCTGCGGGTCCTCGGGAAGCAGGACGTCATCCATCAGGTCCTCGATGAATGTGCTCAGCAACTGCGTGCGGCCCGTGACCGCGGCCTTGCGGTAGATCGCGTTTGTCTGCGCCTTGATCGTTCCCTCGGAAGTGCCGCGCAATTCCGCGATGTCGCGGGTGCTGAGGCCTTTGACCAGAAAGACGGCGACATCCCGCTCTGCCGGGGTCAGCCGCCAATCGGTGAAATGCTGAGACATCACGATTGAAAATTCAGAGGTGCATCTGCGCATCTTCTCTTCGGCAAGCCGCGCCCGTTGCAAACTGGTTCGAAGCGCGATCCAGCCGAGCGCCACGCCGAGGTTCAGGCCGATGGCCAAGACGGTTTGCTGGTACTCATGGCTCTGCCAGATCAAAAAATCAGGCTCCATGCCGATGGCGTCCAACAAAAAGCAGACGGTAAAGAAGATTGCCACGACGGCCTGAAGCGCCGCGATGGCCCAAAGGGCGATGGTTCCACGCGTTTTCATAGCTCAATATGCCTTATTGTTGTGGTGGAATGCAGGGCCGACCTAAACGACCGGCCCTGCAAGACGCGCTTACTTCATCGCCGTGACGGTCAGCTTTCCTTTGACACGGTCGGCTACGAATTCGATGTTCTGGCCTTCCTTCATCTTGGCGATCAGCGCTTCATCGGCTTTGAACACCATCGTCATCGACGGCATGTCGAGGTTTTCCAACGGGCCGTGTATAATCGTGACTTTTTTGCCCTTGGTGTCGATCTTTTTGACCTTGCCGGTGGAATAGACCAGCGGCGCCTCGGCGGCCGCATCGGACGGCGCCACGGTAAGCGGGCCGTGCATGCCGGATTCGTAGTGGCCGGGGATCAGGCAGGCGAATTCAAACGCGCCTTCGTTCGCGAAGGTCCAGATCACCTCACCCTCCATACCGGGGTCGAGGCGGACGGAGTTCGGGTCGTCATGCTCCATGTCCATCTTGGCCATGGCTTCCTTATGTTTGGCGTTGCCCTCCATCGTGTCGATGACGAACTCATGCTCGATCTCGCCCTTGTTGGTGACGGCGAAGCGGATGGTCTCGCCCTTTTGGATGTCGAACTCGGCCGGCTCGAAGATCATCTCGCCGTCATCGGTTTCGCGCATGATAACGTCGATGGTGCGGTCGACGGCCTCGCCTTTGGCGGGCATGCCGATGGCCATTTCTTCGTGCATGTCGCCATGGCCTTCATCGCCGTGGCCGCCGACGTGGGTGCCGGCGGCAAAGGCGGGGACGCTTATCAGAAGGCTAGGGTCAGGATTCATAACCAATAAATGACGAGAGCCGCGAGCGCGATGGCAGAGAGAAACACCTTAGGGCAACGGTCATAACGGGTCGCGACACGCCTCCAATCCTTAAGCCTACCGAACATGAT
>NZ_SZNL01000044.1:0-3986 GCF_005068605.1 Sulfitobacter sp. 15WGC
TCAAAAATCCCATGTCGATCACTCCAAATCCCCCCAACCAAAACCGTCGGGGAAGTGTGTTCACATGGGTCAATTCTCAGTGACAATTTATGGGGCTACCGGGTCAGTTCTCAGTGACAATCAACATTTTATGACACCAGAATGGTTGCCCGCATGGAACTGGAACTGCTCCGAATACCCTAATGGGCTGGTTATCCTTGCATTCGCATCGGAAGAATTTTCCGCCCAACTGAGGGGGCAGAACCGAAAGGAATTTACCGCCAGCCTTACTAAGGATTTGCCATGGTTGCCTGGTTTTAGGGGGATGGTTTACGGCATGCGAACGAGGCAGGAGATCGGCCATGTAAAAGGCGGAAAATCTTATAACGTGTGGAAAAGGTGGGCTCAGAGTCCTTGGGTTCGGGAGTTACGATACACTTCCCATGAAGATAGGATCGAGGACCTAGTTCTTCTTTGCTTTAATGTCCCGCATTCGATTGTCGAAAAAGCTCTACATAGAAGTTTAGGTCCTCCAGTCGATATATATAGATTTGGAAAGGAGTGGTTCGAAGGGGGGCAGGATCGCGTCATTCAAGCTCTTAATGATATTTTGGACGATCAGGACGCAAGGGTTTGGCTCGAGGCGGACATCTCAGATCTTCGAACGTTGTTCCTGTTTGATATGGAAGTTGACATCAAACTGTTCGCAGATGTGGGTGAAATAGAACATATTTACCACCGGAAGGACGGGATCGATATTGTTTCGTCGGTGTGGTGTTCAGTGCAGTTTTCGACCGCTGAGAGCCGTTTTCTCACTCCGTTCTATAGTCTGCCTGACCTTGAGAATAACCCGTCGTACGAACATCTATTAAGGGAACTGCGATCATTCGCAGTTGATGAGTTTCATATTGAGCCTGATGTCATCAATATGGGTGGTACCTTAGAAAGCGTGTCCCCGGATCAATATGTAGTCCAGAGTGAGTTTGTGAGATCAGTATGCCTTTCCGAAGTTCCTGTCCTAGATCATAATTTGAGCGAATGGGAAGTCGGTGACGAAATCCACGAAATAGATTATCATGTACGTATATTCGTACTTGAACGTTTCTGTCAGACGGAAAGAGGTGGACTTCGACGAGAATGCTGCGAGCAGTTTTTCATTCCCGGTGACAGATTGCCTCAATCAAAAAAGGAAATGGACGCAGAGCTAGAGTGCAATCCGCACTCGATCCTTCCGTTTTCGACAACGTTGGTTTCATCACCTTACTAAGGGGATCTGGGTTGCCCTAACGCACCGGCCCGATCGGTTCTGGCATCAATCCTGATGCCACCACTTCTGGAATCTCTCGCAGCTTATCAAAAGCCGCCACATGCCCTGCCATCGTTTTGGCAAGGTCGGCCCGCCCATGGGGTGGATTCAGAAGTGTCGAGCGCAGCTCGCGGTCCAGCTCCTGTGCCCACTTTAGGGTTACCTTTTGGGGCGAGGGGCCGGGGCCCCAGGATAAAAGCTTCGGGACGGGGTTTTTCAACAACCCGAGTCCAGCCTCTCTTACGAGCTGCTGCAAGGTTTTCCAGTCCTTGGTCCATGGCAGGCCGACATACTTCTGCAGTTGGGAAACCTTAAGGGAATATGCTTTCGCCTTGGCTGAGGAACAGCCCCATTCGACGGTTTCCATATCGATATTGCAGATATCCTGAAGCCCTACAGTATCATCCAGACCAAGACACTCGACGAGCACTCCTAACGCAAGCTTCGTTTGCCTCGACGTGGTAGGCGCAGCGCCCATCTCGATCAGAACTGTCTCCAGTTCCTGAGCCAGCCCGCCAGGCAGTCCCCCGTGCCGCTGCTTGCGAGTTCTGAGTGGTTTGAGATGTTGGAAACCTGAGATTTTGCGCAAGTTCGCGATCCCGCCATATATCGCAGAGCGACGGTCGCGGGGGCATGTATCCTGGAGTTTCAGAAGCCAATTTTGCGTGATTTTCTGAGGAGGCAGGGAAAACTTGATGGCCTCACCCCGAATGTACCATAGATGCTTATACTCTTTACTCAGCGCGGTATTCTGTTTGATCTCATCATAGAGCATGTCCCATGCAGCCACGACTGGATCCTTGGGTTGAGGAGGCTGCTTCAGGCGGGGTGGCGTACGCTGAATTCCAAGAGGTTCAGCCGGGAAGATCTCCTTTGGCAAAATTCGCCGCAAGGCATCGAATTGCTCGCAGCCGACCCGGCATTGCGTAGGCGTGGCGCGATCTTCCCGGGACTTGTGATATGTGATCAAACCCTCGACCCAGACAGGTGTGATTTCGGAGGGCATCATGCCCTGTGCTGCGGCCGGCATCGACAAATTGTAGAGGGCGCTCGTTTCGTGCCCTGCAGCCCGTGCTGCTTTACGCAGATCGGACCAGGCCTGTTCGGTTTCCGAAAGCCGATAGTCACGCCCCCCGATCTCATGCAGGACGAAGTTTACATAGTTGTGTAAGGTTTGGGGTGCGACCGGTGGGACACCAACATCTTCGGGAACTGGCAGCTTTACCAATGCACGGCGCAGATCTTCTAAAGTGTCATCCTGACCATTCAGCAGGCCGCCGGAGAATGCCAGTCGATGGACGTAATCGAAACTTCTGAGGGCATTTTCCCGGGTTAAGGAACCCCGTGCGGCTTCAATTTCGGGCGCCATTGGCGCATGAGCGTGGTGGTCCCGCAGTCCGAGGAGAGAGCTAGGTCGCACTGGTGGTAGCAAACCGGACTGGCGTGCCAGTTCGAAATCGAACAGACGGCGGAGCGCGTTCACCGAGTCCCGAAACCTCCGTTGCTCGCAGCCCTCCAGCCTCTCATACGTCGTGCGGGTAAGGGCATCCGTTACGTCCGACGGATGCGTTTGCGCAGGAAGATACAATGCCATATCTGTCAGAACAGCATTAGAACTCTTGGTGGCAAACTGCTCAATCCTGCAGATTGACCGCCAAGGATCGCCATCAATGTCGCCTGGGGTAGCCAACATCTGTGCATTAAGAATGCAGGCACGCCACGCCTGGTAATGTGTCGCACCGCGCCAGATGCCCTGAAGGTTTCTTTTGTAGAAGGGGTAGGCCAAGGCGAAAGAGGGCGCAGCGAGGTCCAGCGCAAGAGCGGGAACGCCTTCAGCACGGGCCAGAAGCTCAATCGCGCACATAGCGACATAGCCCTCATCCCCGTCGAGAAGATTCCCCGCCTCAATAGCGGTATAGATTTCAGAAATTTTCATAGGGAGTATCCTCTTTTGGCTTTAGGGCGCGGATTTGCTCCATAAGGTCAGTTGTCACGAGCTTGGCGCGCCGGTCTGCGGCGGCGGCCTGGACCCGGCGAACGGCCACCTGACGCACATTTTTGGCTTGATACTTTTTTGCGGTTTCGGGGCCGCGTTGCTGAGCCATGACCATTGTATCCCGAGTGCCGGCTTCTCCTCGGCTTGTGGCTTGGTCTGTGTGCAACATGGTCCGGGTCGTGGTGAACGAGGTGCCCGCGTATGTTTTGAACAGCCTGGGGATGTATGTGGGGCTGGTATATTTGTCCTTGTCGCGCACGAAGAGCGCGCCTCCGGATTTCATTGCGCGCGCCCTCAGGTCAGGAAGATGACGGGCAGCATAATCTCCCTGCACAACGGCATCGATGTACTTTGCGTAGTCGGGCTCAAGCGGCACTACGAGACGTTCCGGGTTGTGATGAGCGGTTTTCTGGATTTCGGTGTCGATCACCCAGGTCCCCGCTTCCCAAAAGAGGGTGTCGCCAAAGGTCAAATCCGCATCGGCATTGCGCAGCGGTACAATGCTGTAGAGACCGAGGATGGCACCTGCATTGCGCAGCAGGTGACGCCGCCACGCAACGTTCTCTTCGGTGGCTTGGATGTTGATTGTCACTGAGAACTGACCCGGTATTTTCACCGAGATTTGACCCACCCTCAGTTATGCGTCGTGGTCTATGATGCGGTCAATGTTTTGGCCTCCTTTGCAGTTTTCTTTGCTGCCTCAGA
>NZ_SZNL01000045.1:0-1267 GCF_005068605.1 Sulfitobacter sp. 15WGC
GGTCCCGGAACCGGATAACGGTCCGCGGTTAGACATCAAGCAGAACAAGGGTGGTATCTCAAGGGAGGCTCCACCGAGACTGGCGTCTCGGTTTCAAAGCCCACCACCTATCCTGCACATGTTCGGCCTAATGCCAGTGTGAAGCTGTAGTAAAGGTGCACGGGGTCTTTCCGTCTAACCGCGGGTAACCGGCATCTTGACCGGTAATTCAATTTCGCTGAGTCTATGTTGGAGACAGCGGGGAAGTCGTTACGCCATTCGTGCAGGTCGGAACTTACCCGACAAGGAATTTCGCTACCTTAGGACCGTTATAGTTACGGCCGCCGTTTACCTGGGCTTCAATTCAGAGCTCTCACTCCTCCTTTTAACCTTCAGGCACCGGGCAGGCGTCAGACCCTATACGTCGTCTTGCGACTTCGCAGAGCCCTGTGTTTTTAATAAACAGTCGCCACCCCCTGGTTTGTGCCCCCAGCCCCTAGTTGCCTAGGAACCGGGCCTCCTTCTCGCGAACTTACGGAGGTATTTTGCCGAGTTCCTTCAACATAGTTCTCTCAAGCGCCTTGGTATTCTCTACCTGTCCACCTGTGTCGGTTTAGGGTACGATCTGATGATGGAGCTATTTCCAGGGACCGCTCAGCAGCCCATCCAATCCGATAAGGATGAACTACCTCTGCGATCCGTCACTTCCATCTGGCCCAGGAATATTAACCTGGTTCCCATCGACTACGCCTTTCGGCCTCGCCTTAGGGGTCGGCTTACCCTGCTCAGATTAGCTTTAAGCAGGAACCCTTGGACTTTCGGCGAGAGTGTCTCTCACACTCTTTGTCGCTACTCATGTCATCATTCTCACTAGTGATCTCTCCACCGGATCGCTCACGCGCCGGCTTCACAGAAAGCTCCTTGTGTCCAATACGTCCCGAGGGACGATAAGGACACATGGAACTATGTCACACTACGCTCTGCTACCATGCAATAAATGCATCCTCGGCTTCGGCTCATGGCTTGAGCCCCGTTACATCTTCGCCGCAAGACAACTTATTTAGACCAGTGAGCTGTTACGCTATCTTTAAAGGATGGCTGCTTCTAAGCCAACCTCCTGGTTGTTTTGGTCGTCTCACCTGCTTTCCCACTTAGCCATGAATTAGGGGCCTTAGCCGGAGGTCAGGGTTGTTTCCCTCTCCACGACGGACGTTAGCATTCGCCGTGTGTCTGCCATCCAGTACTCCTCGGTATTCGGAGTTTGGTTAGGATCAGTAAGCCTGTGGGG
>NZ_SZNL01000045.1:1363-3892 GCF_005068605.1 Sulfitobacter sp. 15WGC
CACCCTGATAATCACTTCGCTGGCGACCACCCAGTGTTTTGATCGAAGATCAAAATGTACCGACCAAAGGTCGGCACGGAGCGGACATTGCGAAGCAATAACAGAGTATAATCAGGTGGGTTGCCCCATTCAGAAATCCATGGATCAAAGCTTATTCTCAGCTCCCCATGGCTTATCGCAGAGTATCACGTCTTTCATCGCCTCTTACTGCCAAGGCATTCACCAAACGCCCTTTTCGCGCTTGATTTGATCCAGAAAAAGCAAGACTTAGCGCCTCGCGCGAAGATCAGAAGCTGGTAAGAAACTGACCCTCTTATTCTGCATCAAAAGCATACTTTACCCGCCCAGACTGTCGTCTGGACAATGAGCGATGCAGATAGCTGCCGTCCGTGCAGGAGGCAGCGTCACCGCTCTGGTTAGTGTACTTGACTTGGACAACATATTCGTTTCAGCCGCGATATGCCTGAAGGACCGAGGAAACAGTCCGTCAAACACCGGCCCCGAAGGGCAGCAACTGAGATCATCCCCTCACGCGGGGCGATCAAACATGTTGTTAGTATCTCTCTTTACGATGTCAATCACGTGCATCCGAAGGATGTCACGCTACCGTCTGGATTGAATGAAGCTTGCTTCATCCGGGAACAGACGTTCAAACACATGAGCATGTGCTTGAAGGTATGTTCTATATACCACCCTAGAAGGGGTGGTGGGTCGAGGAGGACTTGAACCTCCGACCTCACGCTTATCAGGCGTGCGCTCTAACCACCTGAGCTACCGACCCAGCTGATTTGCCGAAGGCAAATCGGCGTCGCCCGTCAGGGCATTCCGAAGGAATGTCCCGGGAGGGCCAGCGTGGTTAAGCTGGTCTCGATGGGCTGATTGCTGCCCTTCTCGCACGTCCGTTGGACGGGCAACCAGGGCGACGCCTTTTGCTTTGCAAAAGGCTTGGTGGAGCCTAGGAGGATCGAACTCCTGACCTCCTGAATGCAAATCAGGCGCTCTCCCAGCTGAGCTAAGGCCCCAAACTATTGAGACCCACGCGTTCAGCGCAGGACCTATTTCTGAAGAGATATGAGGACGGCTCGGTTCTATATATTGACCGGCTTTGTTTGCCGATCTGCTAAGTGTTCCACGAGTTGAGCGAGGCTCAACTGGCTAGGAACATCCTTAGAAAGGAGGTGATCCAGCCGCAGGTTCCCCTACGGCTACCTTGTTACGACTTCACCCCAGTCGCTGATCCTACCGTGGTCCGCTGCCCCCAAAAGGTTAGCGCACGGCCGTCGGGTAGAACCAACTCCCATGGTGTGACGGGCGGTGTGTACAAGGCCCGGGAACGTATTCACCGTGGCATGCTGTTCCACGATTACTAGCGATTCCGACTTCATGGGGTCGAGTTGCAGACCCCAATCCGAACTGAGACAGCTTTTGGGGATTAACCCATTGTCACTGCCATTGTAGCACGTGTGTAGCCCAACCCGTAAGGGCCATGAGGACTTGACGTCATCCACACCTTCCTCCCGCTTATCACGGGCAGTTTCCTTAGAGTGCCCAGCCGAACTGCTGGCAACTAAGGATGTGGGTTGCGCTCGTTGCCGGACTTAACCGAACATCTCACGACACGAGCTGACGACAGCCATGCAGCACCTGTCACTGCGTCCCCGAAGGGAACGTCCGATCTCTCGGAGTGGCACAGGATGTCAAGGGTTGGTAAGGTTCTGCGCGTTGCTTCGAATTAAACCACATGCTCCACCGCTTGTGCGGGCCCCCGTCAATTCCTTTGAGTTTTAATCTTGCGACCGTACTCCCCAGGCGGAATGCTTAATCCGTTAGGTGTGTCACCGAACAGTATACTGCCCGACGACTGGCATTCATCGTTTACGGTGTGGACTACCAGGGTATCTAATCCTGTTTGCTCCCCACACTTTCGCACCTCAGCGTCAGTATCGAGCCAGTGAGCCGCCTTCGCCACTGGTGTTCCTCCAAATATCTACGAATTTCACCTCTACACTTGGAATTCCACTCACCTCTCTCGAACTCTAGACTGATAGTTTTGGAGGCAGTTCCGGGGTTGAGCCCCGGGATTTCACCCCCAACTTTCCAATCCGCCTACGCGCGCTTTACGCCCAGTAATTCCGAACAACGCTAACCCCCTCCGTATTACCGCGGCTGCTGGCACGGAGTTAGCCGGGGTTTCTTTACCAGGTACTGTCATTATCATCCCTGGCGAAAGTGCTTTACGATCCTAAGACCTTCATCACACACGCGGCATGGCTAGATCAGGCTTGCGCCCATTGTCTAAGATTCCCCACTGCTGCCTCCCGTAGGAGTCTGGGCCGTGTCTCAGTCCCAGTGTTGCTGATCATCCTCTAAAACCAGCTATAGATCGTAGACTTGGTAGGCCGTTACCCCACCAACTATCTAATCTAACGCGGGCCGATCCTTCTCCGATAAATCTTTCCCCCGAAGGGCGTATGCGGTATTACTCACCGTTTCCAGTGGCTATTCCGCAGAGAAGGGCACGTTCCCACG
>NZ_SZNL01000046.1:0-3646 GCF_005068605.1 Sulfitobacter sp. 15WGC
GACCCCGGCCGCCAACCGGGAGAACCTCCGATGTAGTCTCCATGGAGAAAATCCAGTCCAACAATCAACAGGGTCCAATGAACCCATCACCATGACAGACGGAAGGTGGGCGGCAGGAAACGCTTACTTTTCTAAGCGTTGTGTATTGCATCAATTAGGCTTCCCGCTGGTGGTATCTGAAAACGGATCGAAGGGTTGGAACGTCGGAATAGACAGAATGGAAATATCTGGATGTTTTCTCGTTAGGTCTTTCAACGCCCGGTGAGAGCGATTTAAATTTTCGTAGATCGGAATAGGAAGGTTCGGAGCTGATGGATCAATAGCAGGAGCATGCGCATCCCAGTGGATTGGAATGACTTTCGTTGCACCGCTGGCGACTACGCCGTTTTGGAGGTAGCGTTCGATTTGCTCACTGGATTGCCAACCCAGCCCGCCTACGCCAAGAAAAAGTGTATCGGCTTTCAGGTTGAGATTTCGTAGGCGGGGCCCAATGTTTCCTGCAGTGGGAAGAATTAAGATCGTTCCGTCAGGTGTCGCTACATGTGCAGCGAGGCTTCTGCCTGACTTTAGGTCTCGGATCGACGCGGGATACTCCCAAGCATCGTTCGCGGGGAGGTATTCCAGTAAAGTGGAAGCGAGGTTGCTGGAATGGGGTAGTTCAAACAACGTCAACCTGATTTCGCCTAGGAATAACTTAAGAAGGGAGGTGCTGTCGGGAAACTCTATGGGATCGGAATTTGAGCAAAGGTCCGGAAACAGCCGTCGCGTGCGCGGTACGGCGGATAGTACTTCGGAGTTCGCGATCAAGGTTGCACCGGTCAAGGCGGCGATAAGCGGAGTATCGAGGGCGTGATCATAGTGGCCATGCATGGCGACAATGGCGTCTAGGGTTTTCTGATTGCTTGCGCGCGCCTGGCAGGGCTGCTCCACGGACACCCCTGCGGCCGATAGGAGCGATGTGACAGTTGGAAGGTCTGGTTGAATTTTCTTGAAAAATGCGTTTGGCGGGCGGGTAAGAAAACCGTCGATCATCAGTGTGGAGTTTCCGCTTTGAATGAGGAAACTTGAGACCCCGAAGAACCGGACCTGCGTTCCGGATGATGAGGGCGCTAGAGGCAGCCGGTGGGCTCTGTCATTCCAAAACGCTTCGAAACCTTGGCTGCATGCGCTGACGGCAAGGGATATGGCCAAAACGTAAAGCCAATGGAGTTGTCCAAAGCTGATCATCCAGCAACTATTACACGCAATATCTACTTTGGCTATTTCGCAGATGTCCGGCTTTCCGAAAAAGTAATGCGAATAATGGGTATTTTTCGGATGCCTTCAAACGGTCTCGAACGTCACGCCATCAGATGAGACCCATGCCGCCGTTAGTCGTCCTGTGGCATAGGCACCCGTGTCGATTGATACACGGCCACGGTCAGCGTGGGGTGTATCAACGATCGTGTGACCATGAAGCACCCAGATATTGTCTTCTCGCTGGGTTGTCTCGAAGTCGGCGTGGCCCCAATGCAGGGTTTCGGTGGTCTGCATATCGATCGGTACGGCTGGGTCCGCCGCCGCATGAACGACCGCTACATTCCCTGATTGCCAAAAAACAGGGCGGTTGCGGAGCCAGAGGATTAGGTCTTCGCCCATAGCCTCGTTGAGTTTTTCGGCGATCCCATCCAGCGCAGCACCGCTTGCTGCTTCGCTTGCCCCTGGGACGCCAAAGCTTGCCAACGTTTGAAGTCCCCCGTAGCGCAGCCAGCGGGGTCCATGTTTTTGCGGATGATCCAAGAAATGGAGCATCATCTCTTCGTGGTTTCCAGAGAGGCAAACCACATCAGGGCGCGCGTAGAGCAGACGCAGGACCTCTGCGCTGTCATCCCCGCGGTCAACATAGTCTCCAACGCAAACGATTTTGGTGTCCTTAATGCTCCTTAGGGCCCGTTTGAGGAGATCCGCTCGGCCGTGGATGTCACCAATTGCGACAAAGGGTTCTTTCGGTGCGGGACGGGGGAAGGGCCTTGTAGGGGAGAATAGCCCTTTGAACCAATTGCTTAGCATAGGCGAAATGTCGTCCTTCGGGGTGTTGCAGCAGGACCGCAGTGCGGGGTTAATTATTAAGTGGTTTGCCAGTTGTTGTGAAGTCGTGGCATCAGGCTGCTATAGGTTCTTTTGAGTTCAGGTTTTTGTCTTAATGCGTGCAAGCAAGTTATTTGGCATTTTCGCTCTGGCCGCCTTGGGGGCTGATAGCATCGCTCGGGCCCAGACCATGTCGACATATGGTACCCCGGGTCTTGTCGATATGCCAACGGCAGAAGTTCTGCCGGATGGGCATGTGGCGCTCACCACGAGCATGTTTGGCGCCACCACCCGAAACACAGCTACGTTTCAAGTTTTGCCAAAGCTTTATGGCACTTTCCGCTATGCGATTGTTGACGATTTTGACCCAGGCGGGCCGCAGGACGGCACACGCTATGACCGTAGCTTTGATCTTCACTATCAGATCACTGACGAGACGCTGCGCTTTCCTGCTCTTGCAGTCGGTCTGAGGGATTTTGGCGGTACGGGCATCTATTCCGGTGAATACTTTGTCGGCACCAAAAGCTTCGGCTCGAAGCTCAGAGTAACCGGAGGCATGGGCTGGGGGCGATTGGCGCAACGGGGCTCTTTTTCGAACCCGTTGGGCGTGGTCGCTGACCGGTTCGATACGCGACCGAATGTTGCCGCTGGGGGTATCAACACGACTGGCCAGCTTGATTTCGGCGCCTGGTTTCGCGGCCCGGCAGCCCTATTCGCGGGGGTGGAATATCAGGCAACGGATCGTTTGTCTTTCCAATTAGAGTATTCGTCAGATGCCTATGAACGTGAACAAAGCGTGGGTGCCATCGACATAAAAAGCCCGATTAACCTAGGGTTCAACTATAGCTATCCTAGCGGTTCCAACCTGCGCGCTTTCGTGATCGGAGGCTCTGAAGTCGGTTTACAGTATAGCCTAATCCTGAACCCGGCAAAACGCCGTGCGCCGGGGGGGCAGGATGCAGCACCTATCCCACTGGTGCCGCGCGATCAAACGGTGTTTGCAAACCACGACATTCGACAGCCGGCACAAAAGGCCAGAGTGGACCGTACCTTGAAAGCCATGCTTGCGCAGGAGGGATTGGAGCTTCAAGGACTGACCGTCATTGGCCGCCGGGCGCAGGTTCGTTTGGAAAACAATCTGTGGGATATCGAAGCACAGGCCGCGGGCCGAGCTGCACGGGTGATGGCCGTGACGCTGTCCCCCGAGGTCGAGGTTTTCGATGTCACGTTTCAAAGCAACGGGATGCCGATCAGCACGGTCACCGTTGCGCGCTCCGATTTAGAAGAGCTCAAGAATGATTATGACGGCGCTTGGCGCACGCTTGCACGGGCTGAGATCAAAGATGCCGCGGCTCAAAGCCGCGAAGGCGAGTTGTCCGAGGCCTATCCAACGTTCACCTATGGGCTTGGCCCCTGTCTGACGTCAGCACCTTTGGGACAGATTTGAGGATTTGAACAACGGAGGGTTTCTGGTTCATCGTAGCCTTTAAGGAGCGAAGATGAACAAGAAGCCCGGAACATCGAAAGACGCAGCTGACAAGCTGGTCAAAAACATCCGCCGCAAGACCCGCCAGACCTA
>NZ_SZNL01000047.1:0-3343 GCF_005068605.1 Sulfitobacter sp. 15WGC
TCTGAGGCAGCAAAGAAAACTGCAAAGGAGGCCAAAACATTGACCGCATCATAGACCACGACGCATAACTGAGGGTGGGTCAAATCTCGGTGAAAATACCGGGTCAGTTCTCAGTGACAATCAACATGGAAGGCTGCAAAACGCACCAGAGACGCGCTGATGCAGGCGCTACCCGCCGATCAGGCAGCTGAACCTGCGGAACTGTCAGAGCTTGATCAGAATATCGAATGGTATGCTGAACGAATTTCTTGCTTTGAGCCAAAGTCAGACGCGGATGCCGCCGCCATGCTCGAATGGTGTGTCGAGGACTGCGCCGGTGAATTGCTGTGTGAGCAGTATCCCCGCGCTCAGAAGGCTGTGATCGAATACCTGCGGGCCAAGGCCTAACGAACCCGCCTGCGCTCCTCTGCCGGGGCGTGGGCAACGCGGTGGGGGCCGCATTGGAGACTGTCAGCAAATGAACTGCTACACCAACAACCGAAACTGGTCCGACAGGTTCTTGCCTGAGATTAAGCAACTTATCGGCGGCTACCTTTTGGAAACCGCTGCTGATCCATTTGACCAAATCCAAGCCACCGACCTCATGATGCTGGATGCTCGCGACATGCGCGTTGCGGCAAGGGTAAGGCGTCCCGGCTATGCACAACGTTACCCCTATCAGTTCACCATACGCTCAGCGGTGGCATCAGGTGCTCAGACTGAGCTTTCCAAAATTGTGAACGGCAATGGGGATTGGATGTTCTATGGGCATTCTAATGCAGACCAGACAGGCTTAGAGGCATGGTGGCTTATCGACCTTCGGGCATTCCGCGCCGCGCTCATCCGCAACCGGGTGAATGCACCGCAGATTGTCATGGGTGACCAGCGCAACGTAGACGGGACGCGCTTCAAGTGGTTTGATCTGCGGTCGTTTCCGGCTGATCCTCCGCTGGTCGTTGCCTCCTCATCTGCGCTTAGTCTTGAAAGGATGGACATGGACGAGCGACCATGATCATATGAGGAGAGAAACAAGGTACCTACCGACCTCGCTACAACGGTTAGTGATGAAATTTCTGTGAACGATTGGCAAGTTTACACGTTATTTACTATATTAGGTTCAAGAATGTAGATGCCCAGAATGCATCTGAAGGAGAGGAAACGAAATGTCTGAGATGGTCTCTTTGAGTCGATCCGCGTTTTCGCGTGGGGTGACAGAAGTCCTAACCCTTAAACCTCTGCGCGATGTGGCAACTGGCGCTGTGAGCCGAACTAAACCCGTTGCTGATGCTCCGAAGTCAAAAAATCAGAAGATTGTAGTCGAGCGCAAGGGTGGCTCAAGCTGGCATGTCAAGCGAGCCGGTTGAGCAAAGCAATTCGGAAAACAATCATGATGCGGGTCGCGATACCCGCATCCTCAATATTGATTCCTTACATCTCCACTCCAATGAAATCGATTCACTGAACAGACTCGCACAAACCGATCCAGAGTTAGCTAGAATCGTAGTTGAACAAAAAGACCGTTTCGATAAGCGTGAGCATGGAAGTTATCGCTTTGGCGTAATCTCCGCACTGATACTTGCGACCGTGGCTTTAGTTAGCCTGTCATTTGTATTGATAGAGCTTGGCGTCATTGCCACATTGCTTCTTATTTTCGGCATCATGGCGATTGCGTTGCTCCTGCGGGTTTTGTTGACCGGTGAGTGGTCGGAAACTAGCTGGATAGGGCACTTTGTTTCTGGCATGGTGACCCTGTTAGGTGGCAAGCCAAAAGATCCCTAAGCTAGGGCGTGAAGTGCTTCTGCAAATGCTAATTAGTCCGGTCGAGGCTGATGATCCGCTGGTGATTATAGAGTAGCGGTCTCGCTTAGGTTAGGCTCACCAAGCTGTCTCAAGAGGGGCGGCGGCGTTGTGGTCGCTGGGGGTATTGATTGTTTTAACGCAGTGAAGGGGGGCGGCTTAATAGAGTTGCTAAGAGGGTAGGACCGCGAGGCTGCGGGAATTCCCTTCAAACATTTTTACCGCTCCTGACTGCTGTATGTCGTGCGCATACATCGTATACAGAAGCCAAAACCTCTGCCAAAGTTCACTTTCGTGCGGCAGAAAGTTGACCGTTAGCCCGAGTTTTTTGGCTTCAGTGTGGTCGATCACGGAGCCATGAGAGAAGAACTCATCTCGGGAAGCGAGCTTTCGGACTGTATCTTCTATTTTGCCTGGTTCTGCGTCTTTCATCATCCCAGTTGAAAGCAAGTAGGTGGCAAGCTTCTTGGACTGGTCGATAGCGTAGATAGCTAGCTTGTGAAGCGCAAAATTCTGGGCGGCAACCTGTGGATCAGCAAGTATGGAAGTCGGGGTGCCGTTCAGCGATGGATCGATTGGTCCAAGCTCAGAAGGGGGTCCCATTACAATTTCTTTTGCAGCCAAGCATATCATCGTGCCATTGCTTTTCGCTGAATGAGGCACAACAACCCTAAGGTCTTGTGTCGTGGATTGAAGCAACGAAACTAGGGCTTCTGTAGCGTCGGTCTGGCCGCCACTCGTGTTCAGGAGTAGATCCACCGAAATCTCTCCAATGTCAGAGAGAATTTCCTGCATGTAGGAGATATCGCCAATATTGATGTCTGCGTTCTCAACATATCGATTGGCGAAGTAGACAATAAGGCGACGCTCGGTGATCTCTTCAATATCACCTATGAGCAGCTGACGAAGGTAGCGGTCCTTCTGCTGTACCCAAAACATAGGGGACTGGGTGGGTAGGCTGATCCCGCGCGGGAACAATTCCGGATTCTTCATGCAGCCGCTTGTTCCGAAATCTTTTCTGCCGTGTCGCTTCCCTCGATCAGCTTCTTCATCTTCTCGTAGTCAGGTACTGGTTCGCTAAGCGACCGGATTTCATGGCTGTTCTTGTAGTGTCCAGACCGTTTCGGTTTGGTGGCCTCCCGTACGGTCGCCATGGCCAGCCCAAGATTGTCGATCATCGCGATTTCCTTTCGTCGAGGGTTTAGTTCCGAGTGCGGGCGACTTAGCCTTCAAAAATCAATGGTAGCATTTCATAGAGGAAAAACAATTTCTTAGAATTGATTCTTTCCAATGGGTTAGTGGCTTTGGTCACCGTTCCGTATCGGGTCAGCGCTTTGCAAGGGGCTATGAAGGGCAAACGTAAGCGGGGTGGACTGAGGGGTGGATTGAAAAACTGCCGCTTCAGAAAAGCGCCATTATTTCAATTGCTTATCGCGGAATTATGGTGCCCAGGAGAGGACTCGAACCTCCACACCGTTGCCAGTACTAGCACCTGAAGCTAGCGCGTCTACCATTCCGCCACCTGGGCACGTATCGTGTGGGGTGCTCTAAGGCTCAGCCGGGTGAC
>NZ_SZNL01000048.1:0-1337 GCF_005068605.1 Sulfitobacter sp. 15WGC
CTCCCGTCAACTGGGAGGGGCACACCCGCAGCACCCGCTATAGGTGTGTCAACGGTGGGGCACTAAACTGGGGCACTCCGAGACCTACGGGTGGTCGGGGTGTCTTATCTACCTGACGGGGAGAGTGTTGGCTGGGATGGTAGGAACCCTTGCGTTTCGTTGTTTTGAATCACCTTTTCTACTCAACCAACAAAACTGGGGCAAAAGATGGGGCGGTTTAGGCCCTAGCCTCCCCGTGACAACCAGCCCAAAGCCACCTCCCGCTCTCAAGTTGGTAACGGTGTCCCCGTGAGCCTCGTTACGTCCTCTCGCCCAACCTCCCTGTTCAACAGACAATAGGCATATCCCCCGACGATTAGGATTGAGATCAGACCTACGGCAATTGCCACCTCTCGGGCTACAGGGACACCTGAGATGACGATCAACGCCCCTTTTGATACTCCTGCATTGACTGCGAGAGCCTCAATTACTGGAAGCCCGGCGATCTTACCTACAAGGGCACTATTCATCGCACCAGCCCCGGAACCGACTGCTGAGAACGCTGATACTAGCCCCGGGCTAATGGCCGCAGATGTCTCAGAAACGATAATTAACGCCCCGCTAGCAGTCTTCATCGCGAGGAAGCTGGATGTGGTGGCGGTGCCCAGCAGAGCGCCGGTGAAGGCTCCTACCGTTGCTCCAGCAGCGCCGACTATGCCCGTAGCGATCAAGGAAGCGGTACCTGAGACAGTTGAGTATCAAGAGACTATTTTCGCAATCGAACATAAGCCCGGAACACTGGATCAAGGAATTCATATGTCCCACGCTGATCATGCTTACGCACAAGCGCGGGACCATATTTTTTATCAATTAGCCTAGGAACAAGTTGATCCATATACTCAATGTCGAGCTCTTGCGCTGTTGTTCTGATGGCCTTTAGGCTAATTCCGCCTTCTACATCATCGAGCGAAACGTTTTCTTCAGCTAGCAATGTTAGAAGTAGAGCTCGACTGTTGCTGTCGCCGACAGCCCTCTGGTATTTCCTTTCAAGATGAGGGAAAGCCCGACCAGATGAAATCTCCTCGAGAACATCATTAAGGGTTCCAATCTCAATATTGTTTGTTCCAGTTAAATTCCCTTGTTCTACGCAACGCTTTCCTATTAGCTGTGTAAAATAGGGGTAACCCATAGATATATCAAATATCTTACTTATAACCTCATCACTAAAGACCAGCTTTCCATGATACGCAGCGCTTGCTCTTCGAAAAATTAGAGCGGTTTCATCTAAGGCCATTGGCTTAACATGTGCGTAGCCCTGTTCGATCAAGCGCTCAACCGATCCATGGTCTTCCACCAGG
>NZ_SZNL01000048.1:1435-2815 GCF_005068605.1 Sulfitobacter sp. 15WGC
ACCAGCTTTCCATGATACGCAGCGCTTGCTCTTCGAAAAATTAGAGCGGTTTCATCTAAGGCCATTGGCTTAACATGTGCGTAGCCCTGTTCGATCAAGCGCTCAACCGATCCATGGTCTTCCACCAGGCTACTCAAATCGTCTGCGATACCTGATATAGCAAACTTCAGTTTTGAAGAGCTTAGCGACTTGATTAGCGACCCGATACCGGACTTATCTTCGATAACATCAAATTCATCTAGGAATATTATTAACCCATCGCGCTTTCGCCACCACCGATTATTGTGTTCAACGACAGAGCTGCAAAAATTCCGAAATGTCTGTATGATGTCTGCCTTTAGGCTAGCGGCATATTTTTCAGCGTCGTGGCCTTTTCCGCCCCACTTCAGCACCTTTAAATCCAGAGACGCACTTTCTTCTTGCGCTCTCGAAAACTCGACCAGTTCTTTTCCTTTGTCTGGAACGAGGCGAAGCAGTCCATCTACTGCGTCAGTGTCAGTGCATATCCGCAGCAAAAGCTCTTGGATATTACTTATCTGGGAGTCGCAAGTATAGAATACAGTGTAGTACTTTTTGGGGTCTTTTGGAACCAGGTGTGCCAACCCTGATCGTTCAGCAATCTCATAGTCACCTGTCGACATCAGCTGGATTTGCCGAAGAAGAGAAGACTTTCCTACCCCTCTTTTTCCAAAGACGGTGACAAGGCTTGAAGTCGTGTTTATGGCGCGAACAGAGTTTTCGATGAGGTCTGCCCTTCCGACAAATCTGTTTGGGTCCGTAATCACCGCAGATGTGAAACCGATCTCTGGATCAAGAAATTCGAAGTGGCTAGGCATTATTAACCTCCCGCCCTGCGGCATTATCTGTGCATTTTGTTATCAATTGTGGGAAGTATTACCCGTATCTTGTGCTCTTGGAAACCCTTGCGGTCCCTAATTGATCATGGTGAGCTCAGCCCCCAAAGATCTTGCTGAGAGACTGCAGGTATCAGCATTTAGTCCTCCGCTGAACCGAGAGAAATTGCGTATCTAAATCGATAGAAATCGATGGAGATTTGTGATGCTTTCACAATTACTTAGAAGTACCTTTACTTCGGCGAAGCTCCGTAAAAGACGGGTCGTTCTCGGTAGCTGCCAGTTAATACCGGTCTTGTTCTTGTTTTGCATTTTTGGGCTAGACTAAAAAATGGAGCATGAACTGAAAGAAGGCACCCTCGTCGTAATCCGTGCGCTCGACGACATCCCCGAGCACCTTGGACCTGTCGCGTTTTTGTGCCGCCCCACGTGCTCGTTTAGGCCACTTTCCTTTCGAAAGCGACCGGGATTTTCCAACCCAGTGCTGAGTGCCGCCTTCGCGGATTGTAGAAGCCGTTGATGTATT
>NZ_SZNL01000049.1:0-2631 GCF_005068605.1 Sulfitobacter sp. 15WGC
GCTGGCGCTCTGGCGTTACGATTACAACACCGTCAGGCCGCACTCATCGCTCGGGAACAAAACACCGGCCGAAGCGCGCCGGACGCTTGAGCAATTTGAGGGCTCCGCGCCCGGCGCGCTTGCCAAGACCGAAACCCACGACTACCAAAATCAAACCCGCAGACTCTCGTCATGAACGAGGGACCAGTGGGGGGCAGGTCATTATCTATGTCATGTGATCAGCTTGCTTGGCTGATATCTCGACGATCCGGTCCGCAAGTGCGCGACGAGACTCAATGAACCCGGCGGCGCTTGAGGGCGAAAGGCAGACTGCAACCGGTGCGTGTTGCTTGACTTGCCGGTGCTCCTAACACAGCTTGGCAGGACCGCCGGGGCAGAGTGATGGGGGAGTAGTTGATTAGAAACGTGAAAGATGGATTTGCCGAGATCGCCCTCTCGATCGCTGGTTCCATCGGTGTGGTGGGGTTAATTTCAGCTCTACTTGCCGCAAATGACGATAAATTAAAGGCAGGCACGGCCTTCGCAGGGTATTTCGAAGGTGGTCAGGTTGGTTTGACCATCTTGGCGGTATCAGGGGCCGCTTTTGGCGCTCTTCTCAGACATCCACAAAAAGATAAACTCGGTTCGTTTATCATGGGGATCATACTTCTTGCACCCATCATCGCGACGTCGCTGATCATCGGGCTCAATCCTGGTTTCGTCACAGGGGGATTGACCGATACGGTTCTGCTCATTCTTTGGTGCCTTTATGCACTTATTCACTTGATTTGGTTCATATTCATTGTGCGCAGCCCAACCGTTCCCAACGCCCAGGAAGCTGGCAGAGTGGAGATAAACCGCGTGAGCACTATGAAAGAAAGGGCATCAAACCGTGCGCAATGAAATCAAAGCCCCGATCATACTCCCAGTTTCCAAGGTCCAGCAGCCCATCGGGGAGTTCTACGTCGGAACAATGGACGCCCGGACCCTTACCAGAATTTCATACACAGAGATCCGCGCGTTTATTGAAGGCACACAAGATACAATTGCGGGCATTCAGCGTGAGCGCTCGCAAAAGCGTATCGACGAGATAAGAAAGTATGTGAATCTGGATTACGCTACGTTTCCAACCTCTATCATTATAGCAGTGGCTCCCGAGTGCACGCGTCTTGTCAATCACGATCCGGACATGACGCAAGAAGAGGCCCAGAAGTTCTTCGAAACAGAAGAGGAAGAAATCGACGGGAATGCCCATGTTTTCAATCTGCTGCTGAACTCATACGGCGAAGAAGATAATGAGGCTGAAGACAGCGAAGATGATGGGGGCAAAACGACCTACATTCCTGTTGAAAAGATTGCCTTTATTATCGATGGCCAGCATCGGGTGGCGGGCCTGGAAGGCCTGGAAGACGATAGGGAGTTCGATGTCAACATTTCTGTCTTCGTCGGGGCTTCTGAAGCCGACAAAGCGGAGATTTTCGCACGCGTGAACCAATCACAAACGAAAGTGAACCAATCCCTCGTGGTTGACCTGGCATCCTATTACGAAGAGCGAGGCCCGGTGAAGTTTGCGCACGAAGTCGTTCTGGCTATGAATTCCGATAAAGATGGGCCGCTCCACGACAAGGTGAAGCGCCTCGGGAAAGCCGATCCTGGCAAGGGGCGAATCCAAACACTGGCCCAAGCTACGGTCGCGAAGCCTTTAGTCGACTACATCACTTCGGACCCGGAAGCAGAGCGCAACAAGCGATACAGGGGCATTTTCGGATCACGGCGCAAGCCAGATGCGTGGCGCAAGTTCATCTTCCAACCGTTTTACGATGAGGAAGACGATGGCGGAATGTTCCTGTGCCTGACTAACTATTTCGGCGCCGTGAAGGCGCGCTGGCCTGAGGTCTGGGACGACGCTCCCGCGGGCACGGTTCTCAACAGGACAACGGGCTACGCGGCTCTCATGAAATTTCTGCGGCCGGTCTATCTGCATTACTGTAACGAACCCGGTCAAATCCTGACACGCAAAGACTGCGATGAAGTTTTCGCGAGGATCGACATCGACGCAAAAGACATCAACCGCGAAGTGTATTTGCCGGGTAGTTCTGGTGTTGGCAAGCTGTATCGCGAAATGATGGACTACATAGATTGGAAACCTTAGCGAGGGTAAGAACTGGGCGCCCCGGAGACCGATGGCTGAAGAGCTGTTCTTGTGCCTCATTGTCGCTGCCGCGTGGAGGTCATCATACTTGATCCGCGGGGCAGCCCGTAACCAGAATGGCAAAGTCACCTGGAATCAGCCCATGATGTTCGGGGTCGGCGCCGCGATGCGGCATGTCCGCTTTTCGCCCGTCACGGCCAAGAAACTGCTCGGTCACAAATTTTTACTGGTATCGAGGGGCGGGAATGCGTTGCTGCTGCCCTGCTTTTCGTCAAAGCGACATCCGTCATTTGGTGAGACCAGGAAGGTTCGGACTGATTGCTCTTACGAACAAATCTATGAGTAAGAGCTGGCGCTACGCGCTTCATAGGACCGTAAGCGTTTCCTGCCGCCCACCTTCCGTCTGTCATGGTGATGGGTTCATTGGACCCTGTTGATTGTTGGACTGGATTTTCTCCATGGAGACTACATCGGAGGTTCTCCCGGTTGGCGGCCGGGGT
>NZ_SZNL01000004.1:0-14288 GCF_005068605.1 Sulfitobacter sp. 15WGC
TTTCTTCCGCCAGAACTTTAGCCAAGTCACCAACCCGCCAATCGACTCCTTGCGTGAATTCCGGGTGATGAGCCTCAAGACACGGTTCGGCAACCTCAAGAACGTGCTCGACGAAGACAGCTCCCAGACCGAGATCATCGTGCTCGACAGCCCCTTTGTGGGCAACGCGCAGTTCGATGAGCTGATGGCCCAGTTCAAGGTGCATACCGTCACCATCGACTGCACCTTCGAGCCCGGCAACGGCAATCTGAGCGCCGGTCTTGCCCGCATCCGGGCCGAGGCGGAAGACGCCGTACGCTCGGGCGCGGGGCATCTGGTGCTGACCGATCAGCACAGCGGTGCTGACCGCGTGGCGATGCCGATGATCCTTGCCACCAGCGCGGTGCACAGCCACCTCGTGCGCAAGGGGCTGCGGACCTTCACCTCGCTTAACGTGCGCTCGGCAGAATGTGTCGATCCGCATTACTTCGCCGTGCTGGTCGGCTGCGGTGCGACCGTGGTGAACGCCTATCTGGCCGAGGATTCCCTCGCCGACCGGATTGAGCGCGGGCTGCTGGACATGACCCTGACGCAGGCGGTGCAGAAATACCGTGAGGCGATTGACCAAGGTCTGCTCAAGATCATGGCGAAGATGGGGATTTCCGTGATCTCCTCCTATCGCGGCGGTCTGAACTTCGAGGCGGTGGGCCTGTCCCGCGCCATGTGTGCCGAATATTTCCCCGGCATGACCAGCCGCATCTCCGGCATCGGTGTCGTCGGCATCCAGCGCAAGGCCGAAGAGGTTCACGCCAAAGGCTGGCAGGGCGACGGTGTCGTGATGCCCATCGGTGGCTTCTACAAGCTGCGCCGCTCGGGTGAGAAACACGCTTGGGAGGCGAGCAGCATGCATATGCTGCAAATGGCCTGCAACAAAGCGTCCTACCAGATGTGGCAGCAGTATTCGAAAAAGATGCAGAGCAATCCGCCGATCCATCTGCGCGACCTTTTGGACATCAAGCCGCGCGGCAACCCGGTGCCGTTGGAGGAGGTGGAGAGCATCACCTCAATCCGCAAGCGTTTCGTAACGCCGGGCATGTCGCTGGGGGCGCTCTCGCCTGAGGCGCATAAGACCCTGAACGTGGCGATGAACCGCATCGGCGCCAAGTCTGACAGCGGCGAGGGCGGCGAAGATCCGGCGCATTTCGTGCCTGAGGCCAATGGCGACAACCCCTCGGCCAAGATCAAACAGGTCGCCTCGGGCCGTTTCGGTGTGACGGCGGAGTATCTGAACCAGTGCGAAGAGTTGGAGATCAAGGTCGCGCAGGGCGCCAAACCCGGTGAGGGTGGCCAATTGCCGGGCATGAAGGTCACCGACCTGATCGCGCGGCTGCGCCATTCGACCAAGGGCGTGACCCTGATCTCGCCCCCGCCCCACCATGACATCTACTCGATCGAAGACCTCGCGCAGCTGATCTACGACCTCAAACAGATCAACCCGCGCTGCAAGGTAACCGTTAAGCTCGTCGCTTCGAGTGGTGTTGGTACAATTGCTGCCGGCGTGGCCAAGGCCAAGGCCGACATCATCCTGATCTCGGGCCACAACGGGGGCACCGGGGCATCGCCTGCGACCTCGATCAAATACGCGGGTCTGCCGTGGGAGATGGGCCTCACCGAGGCGCATCAGGTGCTGTCGATGAACAACCTGCGCGACCGGGTGACCCTGCGCACTGATGGCGGGCTGCGCACCGGGCGCGACATCGTCATGGCGGCGATGATGGGGGCCGAGGAATATGGCATCGGCACCGCCGCACTCATCGCCATGGGCTGCATCATGGTGCGCCAGTGCCAGTCCAACACCTGCCCCGTGGGCGTCTGCACGCAGGACGAAGCCCTGCGCGGCAAGTTCACCGGCAATGCGGATAAGGTCGTGAACCTCATCACCTTCTACGCGCAGGAGGTGCGGGAGATCCTCGCCTCCATCGGGGCGCGCAGCCTTGATGAGGTCATCGGCCGTGCGGACCTGCTGACGCAGGTCAGCCGAGGCTCGGCGCACCTTGATGATCTGGACCTTAACCCGCTGTTGATCACCGTCGATGGCGCGAATGAGAACGTCTATGACCGCGACAAGCCGCGTCAGGTCGTGCTCGACACGCTGGACGCGCAGATCGTCCGCGATGCCGCGCGCTTCCTTGAGGACGGTGAGAAGATGCAACTGTCCTATGCCGTCCAAAACACGCACCGGACCGTCGGCACGCGGGTGTCGAGCCATATCGTCAAACGCTTCGGGATGCGCAATTCGCTGCAACCGGATCACCTGACGGTGAAGCTGACCGGCTCGGCTGGGCAGTCGCTGGGGGCCTTCGCGGCGCCGGGGCTCAAGCTCGAAGTCTCGGGCGATGCCAACGACTATGTCGGCAAGGGGCTGTCGGGCGGCACGATCGTGGTGCGGCCTTCGATGGCGAGCCCCGTGGTGGCGTCGGAGAACACGATCATCGGCAACACGGTGCTCTATGGTGCGACGGCGGGATACCTCTTTGCTGCGGGCCGGGCGGGCGAACGTTTCGCCGTTCGCAACTCGGGCGCGCATGTGGTGATCGAAGGCTGCGGCAGCAACGGGTGCGAATATATGACCGGCGGTGTGGCGGTGATCCTTGGTGAAATCGGCGCGAACTTCGCTGCCGGGATGACCGGGGGGATGGCCTATCTCTATGATCCCGAAGGCTTGGCCCATAAGTTGATGAACGCCGAGACCATCGTGACATGCCCGGTCACCGTGGAGCACTGGCTCGATCAGTTGCACGGTTTGCTGGAGCGCCATGTCGCCGAGACCAAGAGCCGCAAGGCCGCCGATATCCTTCAGCATTGGGAGACCGAGAAGCACAACTTCTTGCAGGTTTGCCCGAAGGAGATGTTGGTGCATCTGCCTGCGCCGCTCAGCGTGGAAGAAACCGCGGTTCCGGCGGAGTAACCTTTGCCCCGCGCGGCTTCGGTCGCGCGGGGAGGGCCATCGCCTACCCGTCCTGGCGGGCAGGCGATGGCCCGGCGCATGCGGCTTGCTTCCGGGCCGGGGTGGTAGACGGGACGGGATGCGCTACTTCCTCCGCATCGGAGGACTCCATGCATAAAATCCTAGTCGCCCTCGCCCTAGTCACCGGCCTTGCCGCTTGCACCGACACCGCCCCGCGCGGCGGGGGTGACATCCTCGTCTTGGGCGATTCCATCATGGCGTGGAACGGGGGCCGGGCCATCCCCGATGTCATTGCAAACCAAACCGGCCGCAACGTCACCAGCCGCGCCGTTCCGGGCGCTCAGTTCGACAATGCCTCGACCGTGGCCTCTGCCGTCGGCTTTGACATCCAGCAACAGTTTCCCGGCGGGCTTTGGAACTGGGTGGTGGTCAATGGCGGCGCGAATGACCTAAACGCCGATTGCGGCTGTGGCGCCTGCGGCGCCGCTGTCGATGCGCTGATCGCGCCGGATGGTCAAAGCGGCAGCATCCCTGCCTTCCTGCAACGCCTCCGCGCCCAGACCGGCGCGCAAATCATGTGGATGGGCTATTACGCAGGTTCTGGTTCGGGTGCCTTCGCGGGCTGCCGCGATGATCTGGTCGAAATCGAATCCCGCATCGCCCGCTTCGCCGCGCGCCGCTCCGGGATCCATTTCGTCGATTCCGAAGATGTGATCGACCGGGGGGATCGCGGGCTCTTCGCTGCCGACAATGTGCACCCCTCGGCCCGAGGCTCTGCCCGGATCGGGGCATACCTCGCGCAAGAGATCACCGCGCGTGAGAGCCGTTCACAAAATCCCGCAGACGGCCTATAGCTGATCCATGGCGACACGGAAAAAGACCGCCCCCAAGGGTAAGAAATCGAGCAAGAGCAGCCTCCCGCTCAAGAAGCGCGCGCGCCGTTGGGCCTTGCGCGCCTTGGCGCTGGCCTTTCTCTTGGCGGTGCTGTTGGTGCTGCTGTTCCGCTTCGTCAATCCGCCCACGGGTTTCTACATGTTCTCGGAATCGCGCCGTTTGGGCGGGGTGCAGCGGGACTGGGTGCCGCTGGAACAGATCGCCCCCGTGATGGCCCGCGCCGCCGTGGCGGCAGAGGATGCGAATTTCTGCAATCATTGGGGCTTTGACATGCAGGCGATCCGGACCGCGATTGAAAACGGCTCGGCCCGCGGGGCGTCGACGATCAGCCAGCAGACGGTCAAGAACGTCTACCTCTGGCATGGCCGGTCGTGGCTGCGCAAAGCGCTTGAAGCCGGGATGACCCCGCTGGTCGAAACCCTCTGGCCCAAGCGGCGGATTATCGAGGTCTATCTGAATGTGGCCGAGTTCGACGAAGGTGTCTTTGGCGTTGGGGCGGCGGCGCCGCATTACTTTGGCGTCGCGGCGGCAGACCTGAGTGCAACGCAAGCCGCCCGCCTTGCCGCGATCCTACCCGACCCGAAAGAGCGTTCCGCCTCGCGCCCCGGTGACTTTACCCGCAAGCGCACGGCGCAGATCATGGACGGGGCGGCGACCATCCGCGCGGACGGTCGCGCCGCCTGTTTCGAGAGTTGAAAATCCCTGCGCCAGCAGGCATGGAAGAGTGCAATCCCTTTAACCACACGGACTTTATATGACGGCTCGCTTGTTTCACGTTCCCTTGTCCCCCTTCTGTCGCAAGGTGCGGCTCAGCCTTGGGGAGAAGAAGATCGAGGTGGAACTGGTCGAGGAGCGCTATTGGGAACAAGACCCCGATTTTCTGCGCCGCAACCCGGCGGGGAAGGTGCCGGTGCTGCGGCTCGACGGGATCATGATGGCGGAAAGCGCCGCGATCTGTGAATATATCGAAGAGACCCGCCCCGAGGCGTCCTTGCTGCCCAGTGACCCGGTGCAGCGCTTGGAAGTGCGGCGTTTGGTCAGTTGGTTCGACGACAAGTTCCACGACGAGGTGACCTCGAAACTGCTTTACGAGCGGGTCAACAAGAAGGTCACCAAACAGGGCTACCCGGACAGCAAGAACGTCAAGGCCGGGGCCAAGGCGATCAAATATCACCTCGATTACATGGCGTGGCTGCTGGATCACCGCCGCTGGCTGGCGGGCGATGTGATGACGCTGGCCGATTTCGCCGCCGCGGCGCATCTGTCGTCGCTCGACTATATCTCGGACGTGGATTGGAACCGCTCTGACGTGGTCAAGGATTGGTACGCCAAGATCAAGTCGCGCCCGGCTTTCCGCTCGATCCTCGCCGATCAACTGCCGGGCTTCCCGCCTCCGCTTCATTACAACAACCTCGACTTCTGATGCCTGCCGCCCCCTGCGCCGAGATCGGGCCGGAGGCTCTGAAGGCGCGGGTGGTGGCCCGGGCGCTTGAGGAAGGCTTTGTCGCCTGCCGCATTTGCCGCCCGCAAGACGTGCCCGAAGTGCCCGAACGGCTCGCCCGCTTTGTCGAGGCCGGGTTTCACGGGCAGATGGGCTGGATGGAAGAGCGGATGCAGTGGCGCGGCAACCCTGCCGCCCTCTGGCCCGAGGCGCGGTCCGTCATCATGCTGGCCGAAAGCTACACCCCCGAACATGACCCCCGCGCGGTGTTGGAGCATCCCGGCAAGGGCGGGATTTCGGTCTACGCACAGGGGCGCGATTACCACGATATCGTCAAGAAACGGCTGAAGCGGCTGGCGCGGTGGCTGATGGAAGAGGCCCGCGCGTTGGACCCGGAGGTGAAAGTTTTCGTCGATACCGCTCCGGTGCCGGAAAAGGCGCTCGCGCAGGCCGCGGGGCTCGGTTGGCAGGGCAAACACACCAACCTGCTTAGCCGGAAGTTCGGAAACTGGGCCTTTTTAGGCTCTGTTTTCACCACGCTCGACCTGCCGCCCGACGCCCGGGAGGTGGACCACTGCGGCTCTTGCCGGGCCTGTCTTGAGGCTTGTCCCACGGATGCTTTCCCCGCGCCCTATCAACTCGACGCACGGCGCTGCATTTCCTATCTGACGATCGAACATAAAGGGCCGGTCGATCTGGACCTGCGTGAGAAGATGGGCAACCGGATCTATGGCTGCGACGATTGCCTTGCCGCTTGCCCGTGGAACAAATTCGCCGTGGCGGCCAGCGATATGCGCTATCACGGTCCGGCGGTGCAGCCCGCCGATCTGGCCGAGCTTGCGGGCCTTGACGATACCGCTTTCCGCGCGCGCTATTCCGGCTCTCCGATCAAACGGATCGGGCGGGATCGTTTCGTGCGCAACGTGCTCTATGCCATCGGCAACTCCGGGCTGGCGCGGCTGCGCCCCGTGGCGCAATCACTGACCGAAGACGCTGACCCCACCGTGGCCGATGCCGCGCGTTGGGCGGCGGCGCGTTTGGCATAGGAGGCACGCCCATGGCGGTGTTACTGGGCGTCGACACGGGCGGCACCTATACGGATGCGGTGCTGATCCGCGATGAGACCGAGGTGATCGCCACCGCCAAGGCGCTGACCACCCGCGCCGATCTGGCCGTCGGCGTTGGCAAGGCGGTCAGCGCGGTTTTGGCCCAATCCGGCGTGGCGGCGGAAGATATCGCCATGGCCGCCCTCTCGACCACGCTGGCGACCAATGCGCTGGTCGAAGAGCAGGGTGGGCGCGTCGCCTTGATCTATGTCGGGTTTCGGGCGGCGGATCTTGAAGCGCATGGGCTGTCGGAGGCGTTGCGGGGCGACCCTTGTCTGCTGCTCTCCGGCGGGCATGATCACGCGGGGGCAGAGGCGGCGCCGCTGGACGAACCGGCCCTGATCGCCTTTTTAGAGACACATCGGGCAGAGGTCAGCGGCTTTGCCGTGGCCAGCCAATTTGCCACGCGCAACCCCGCGCATGAGCAGCGGGTCGCAGAACTGGTGGCAGAGGTCACGGAGCGTCCGGTCTCGGCCTCTCACAGTCTCTCAGCCAAGCTGAACGGGCCGAAACGGGCGCTTACGGCGCTGTTGAACGCGCGACTGATCGGCATGATCGACCGGCTGATTGGACGAGCAGAGGATGAGCTGCGCCGTCTAGGCATCCACGCGCCTTTGATGGTGGTGCGCGGCGATGGCGCCCTGATGTCGAGCGCACAGGCCCGCGAACGGCCCATCGAGACCATCCTCAGCGGCCCTGCCGCATCACTGGTGGGCGCGTGCTGGTTGACTGGGGCAGAGACGGCGCTGGTGTCGGATATCGGTGGCACGACGACCGATGTGGCCCTATTGCGCGACGGTCGCCCGGCGATTGACCCGGCAGGCGCGCAGGTCGGTCCCTATCGAACCATGGTCGAGGCGGTCGCGATGCGCACCCATGGGCTGGGCGGCGACAGCGAGGTGCATTTCACGTCTCAGGGTCTAACCGCAGGCGTGACTCTTGGGCCGAAGCGCCTGCTGCCGATCTCTCTCATCGCGGTCGACGCGCCGGAGGTGGTGCATAGCGCCTTGGATGCGCAGCTGCGCCGCAGCGTGGTGGCAGAGCATGATGGCCGCTTTGTCCGTGCCGTAG
Organism: Sulfitobacter sp. 15WGC; assembly: GCF_005068605.1. NCBI lineage: Bacteria > Pseudomonadati > Pseudomonadota > Alphaproteobacteria > Rhodobacterales > Roseobacteraceae > Sulfitobacter > Sulfitobacter sp. 15WGC. The sequence goes on from NZ_SZNL01000004.1 coordinate 7,460, forward strand.
AGGGGCAGGGGGCCGAAGGTCTGGCCCCGCGCGACATGGCGCTGTTGGAGCGGATCGGTGGCGATGTCTGGCCCTTGGGGGATGTGCTGCGCAATCGGGTCGACCAAAGCGCTTTGGCGCGGTTGGTGGCACGCGGGCTGGTGCAACTGGCGGGGGTGACGCCCACCGATGCGAGCCATGTGGCAGGGCATCTTTGGGCATGGGATGCCGATGCCGCGCGCAAGGCGCTGACCCTGTTCGGGCGCAAGCGCGGCGGTTCGGGGCTGCGGTTCTGCCCCGATCCTGATGACCTCGCCCAGATTATCCTCGACCGTTTGACCGAACAGACGACTTTGGCTTTGTTAGAAACTGCATTCGCCGAGGAAACCCCCGGTTTCGACCTGCCGCCAGAGGTTCTGGCGCGTCATGTATTGATGCAGCGTGGCCTGTCGGGCCATCGTGGCGTGCTGCGGATTGATGCGGGGCTGAATTTGCCAGTTGTGGGACTGGGCGCCTCGGCGGCGACCTACTACCCGCCAGTGGGCAAAAGGCTGGGCAGTGAGATGATCTTGCCCAAATACGCCCATGTCGCCAATGCCATCGGCGCGGTGGTGGGCCGGGTCATCATGCGCGAAAGCGCGACCATCACCGTACCGCAAGAGGGGGTGTTTCGCCTCCACCTCGCCAATGGCCCGCAGGATTTCCCGACCGCTGAACGCGCTTTGACCCAAGCGGAGCGGGCTTTGACCGAAGCCGCCCGCGCCCGCGCGCGGGCAGCCGGGGCGGCGGAAATCGAATGCCATGTCACGCGGGATATCCGGCTGGCGGATGTCGAGGGGCGGGAGGTTTTCGTGGAGGCCGCGCTGACCGTCGAAGCTTCGGGCCGCCCTCGGGTGGCGGTGGGCTAACCCCCGGCGCGGGGCCGGGGGCTGCGGTTCATTCTGCGGCGTCGCGTTTGGGCAGCACCCAATCGGCGCGCGGGAAGTGGCAGGTATAGCCGTTGGGCAGCCGCTCAAGATAATCCTGATGCTCGGGCTCGGCCTCCCAAAAATCACCCACGGGCTCGACCTCGGTCACCACTTTGCCGGGCCAGAGGCCGGAGGCCTCGACATCGGCGATGGTGTCTTCGGCGACGGCTTTCTGTTCGTCGTTCACATAGTAGATCGCCGAACGGTAGCTCATCCCGATGTCGTTACCCTGACGGTTCACCGTGGTCGGGTCGTGGATCTGAAAGAAGAATTCCAGCAGCTCGCGGTAAGAGGTCTTCGCGGGGTCGAACATGATCTCGATCCCTTCGGCATGGGTGCCGTGGTTGCGGTAGGTCGCATTGGACACGTCGCCGCCGGTATAGCCGACGCGGGTCGAGACCACGCCGGGGCGGCGGCGGATCAGGTCCTGCATGCCCCAGAAACAGCCCCCGGCCAATACTGCGCGTTCGGTTGTCATGTCACATTCTCCACTTGGTTGAGATATTCGCCATAGCCTTCGGCTTCCATGTCGTCACGGTGGATGAAGCGCAGGGAGGCGGAATTGATGCAATAGCGCAGCCCGCCCCGGTCGGGCGGGCCATCGGGGAAGACATGGCCAAGGTGGCTGTCGCCGTGTTTGCTGCGCACTTCCGTGCGGACCATGCCGAGCGAGGCGTCTTCCAACTCTTCAACGTAGGCAGGCTCGATCGGTTTGGTGAAGCTCGGCCAGCCGCAGCCGCTTTCGTATTTGTCCGAGGAGGCAAAGAGCGGCTCGCCCGAAACGATGTCGACGTAGATGCCCGGTTCCTTGTTGTCGAGGTACTTGCCGGTGCCGGGGCGTTCGGTGCCGCTGCGTTGGGTGACGTGGAATTCTTCGGGGCTCAGCGCGTCAATCGCGGCATTGGTTTTCTCGTATTGGGGCATGGCGTCCTCCGTTCATGGGCTTGGCCTATTAGATGGGGTGTGGCGGTGAAATTCAAAGGGGGTGCGCCTCACACTGGCGTTACGCCCTGCGCTGGCGCGAGACTTGGACGGCGAGGATGCCGCCCGCGATGATCGCGACGCCAAGGATGTCGCGCGGCCCCAGCGTTTCGCCCAGCAGCAGCGCTGCGATGGCCACGCCAAAGAAGGGGTTGAGGAAGTGAAAGGTCGCCGCCCTTGTGGCGCCGATGCGGTTGACCAGCCAGAACCAGACCACGGTGGCGGCAAGGCCGGGCACGAGGCAGGTATAGGCGAAGGCGAGCGTCAGGCGCAGGCTGGGGTCGATCCGGGGCGTTTCGAACAGCGCGGTGGCGATGGAGAGGGCGACGCAGCCGACAAGCATTTGCAGGCCCACAACCATCAAGAAGTTTCCGCCCGAGGTCGCGCCGCGCACCAGCAGGGTGGCAGCAGTGAGGGCAACCACGCCGACGGCGCAGAGGATGAGGCCATAGAGGTCCACTTGCCCGCCAAGGCGCGCGCCCATGATGATGGCGACGCCGATGACACCGGCAAACAGCCCGGCGATGCCCAGAGGGCGCAGTTTTTCACCCAAGAAGGCCCAAGCGGCGAAGCCGACGAGCAGCGGCATGGTCGAGGCGATGATCGCGGCGAGGGATGCCTCGATGGTCTGCATGGCGATGAAGTTCAGGCCGAGGTAGACCGCGTTTTGCAGCACGCCGAAGATGATCGTCGCCCGCCATTGCGCGGGGGTGAGCCGCCAGCTTTGCCCCAAGGCCAGCGCAATGCCGACGCCGATCAGGCCCGAGATCAGGTAGCGCAGGGAGAGGGCCAGCAGGGGAGAGGCGTCCATCACGATGATGCGGGCAGAGGTGAAGGCCGAGGACCACATCACGGCAAAGGCCAGCCCCATGAGAATTGCGCGGATGTCCATGAAATGCCCCCTGTGCTGAACTTGCTAAGGAATGGCGGGTTTGTAGGGGGAGGGCAAGGTGGGTTTGGTGGGATGTTGTGGAGGAGGGGTAGGAATGTCCGGCTTTAATGTATACCACCCGGCCCGGAGACAAGCCGTAGGCGCCGGGCCATCGCCTGCCCGCCCCCCGGGTAGGCGATATGGCGAGGCTGGGTAGAACCTCGCGACCGCACATCATGGCTGAGCCATAAAGTGGCACGAAGCTAGCGTTGGATCGCCGACCCGCGGGCAGGCGATGACCCTGTCTTGTGGTATCTTTATACGGAAGAGGTGCGAGATCGCAAAGATGCGGGCGGGCGACGGCGCTCAGTATTCTCACAAAAAAGGGCCGCCCGAAGACGACCCTTTCGTAAACGCTCAGCCCAAGGCTTACTCGTTCACGCTGTCCTTCAGCGCCTTCGCGATGGTCATCTTGACCACTTTGTCGGCGTCTTTCTTGAACTGTTCACCAGTGGCGGGGTTGCGGACCATCCGCTCGGGGCGCTCACGGCAATAGATTTTGCCAACGCCCGGCAGGGTCACGGCACCGCCGGCGGACACTTCACGGGTGATCAGGTTGCAAACGGCGTCGAGCGCTGCGCCTGCGGATTTCTTGTCGGTGTCCATCTCTTCTGCCAGAGCAGCAACGAGCTGGGTCTTGGTCATCGGTTTTGCCATTTTATTCTCCTTAGACTGCCCGCTTTTTAGGGCCTCATGGCCGGAATGTAACGGTATGTTGTGGGATAACACAACGAATTGTGGCGCTATAAACGCGAAAACATGCGATTTTCCGCTGTTTCCAGCCCTATAGGAACGCCGTTTCGTCGAAGGACCGAAGTTTCCGGCTGTGGATCCGCTCCAGCGGCATGCGGCGCAGCAACTCCATGGCGCGGATGCCAATCATCAGATGGCGGGCGACTTGAGTTTTGTAGAAGTCCGAGGCCATGCCGGGCAGTTTCAACTCCCCATGCAGCGGTTTGTCCGACACGCATAGCAGCGTGCCATAGGGCACCCGGAAGCGATAGCCATTGGCGGCGATGGTGGCGCTTTCCATATCCAGCGCCACGGCGCGGGACTGGCTCAGCCGTTGCACCGGGCCGGATTGGTCGCGCAGCTCCCAATTGCGGTTGTCGATGGTGGCGACGGTGCCGGTGCGCATGATGCGTTTCAGCTCATAGCCCTCAAGCTGGGTGACCTGCGCCACCGATTGCTCCAGCGCGATCTGGATCTCGGCCAGCGCCGGGATCGGCACCCAGACCGGCAGGTCGTCGTCCAGAACGTGATCCTCGCGCAGGTAACCATGCGCCAGCACGAAATCACCCAAAGCCTGCGTGTTGCGCAGACCGGCGCAGTGGCCGACCATCAGCCATGCATGGGGGCGCAGCACGGCGATGTGGTCCGTCGCCGTCTTGGCGTTGGACGGTCCGACGCCGATGTTGACCAGCGTGATGCCCGACCCATCCGCCCGCTTGAGGTGATAGGTCGGCATCTGCGGCGTCTTCAGCGTTTCGGCCAAGGGCGCATCGGGGTCGGTGATCTCGGCATTGCCGGTCGAGACGAAGGCGGTATAGCCGCTTTCCGGGTCGCGCAGCATCTCGCGGGCGTATTGCTCGAACTCCGTCACATAGAACTGGTAGTTGGTGAACAGCACATGGGTCTGGAAATGCTCAGGATCCGTGGCCGTGTAATGCGCCAGCCGCGCGAGGGAGTAATCGACCCGCTGCGCAGTGAAGGGGGCAAGCGGTCGCACGTCATCCTCGGGCACATAGGTGCCGTTGACGATATCGTCATTGGTGGTCGACAAATCTGGCACGTCAAAGACATCGCGCAGGGTGAAGTCCGCCGCCCCCTCTTGCGGCACGTTCAGCGCGTTGTCGCCGGACATGGCGAAATGCACCGGGATCGGCGTGGTCGAAGGGCCGACGATCACCGGCTGGTCGTGGTTTTCGATCAACAGGCCAATTTGCTGGATCAGGTAGTTCCGAAACAGATCGGGCCGGGTGATCGTCGCCGCAAAGGTGCCGGGAGAGGAGACATGCCCGAAAGACAGCCGCGTATCCACATGCGCATAGGAGGAGGTGCGAAACCGCAGCTCAGGGTAAAAGGCGCGGACGCGGGCATCGGGGGCCGAGCTCTCCATCGCCTTGGCAAAAGACTCCCGCAGGAAGGTGGTGGCCTGCTGATAGAGTTCGGTCAGACGGTCCACGGCAGCGGTCGCATCGCGGAAGCTTTCCGGGTTCGGGGTGTCCGGGGTCAGGATCGTTGTCATGTTTGCGGCTCTAACAAAGGTATGATTTCAAATTTCTGCACATCGACCAGCCCAAGGTCCGAGATCCGCAGTTCGGGGATCACCACAAGGGCCAAGAGCGAATGCTGCATATAGGCGTTGTTCAGCTTGCAGCCACAGTCGATCATCGCCTGAACGAGGGCTTCGGCATCGGCGGCGACCTCAGCGGCGGGGCGGTCGGACATCAGCCCGGCGATCGGCAGGGCCACCAGCGCCAGTTCCTCGCCCTCGCGGAAGATGGTGATGCCACCACCCACTTCGCGCAGGCGGTTGGCGGCGCGGGCCATCTCCTCGGCATCGGTGCCCACGACGATCATGTGGTGGCTGTCATGCGCCACGGTCGAGGCCATGGCCATGCGCCCCTCGTAGCCAAAGCCCGAGACGAAGGCATTGGTCACCGTGCCGGTGGCGCGGTGGCGCTCGACCAGCGCGATCTGGCAGACCTCGCCGGTGCCCTGCACGCGGCCTTCGGTCACCGGCAGTTCGAACTTCAGCGCCCGGGTCGGGGCTTGGTTCTCGACCACGCCGATGACATTGGCGGTGACGGCATTGGCGCCCTCGGGGGCGGGGATGTCGAAGTCCGCCGCCGCAAGGTCGCGCGCCATGTTCACGGTGTTGCGCGCGCTGCTGGGCCAGTCGTAATGCGGGCAGTCGACAAGGCATTTGCCGCTTTCGGCCACGACCTCGCCGCGGGCGATCACCATCTCCACCGGGAAGGAGACAAGGTCCGAGGTCAGGATCACGTCGGCCCGGCGGCCCGGGGTGAGCGAGCCGATCTCGCGCTCCAGCCCGAAATGCGTGGCGGTGTTGAGCGTCGCCATCTGCAGCGCCACCAGCGGGTCGCAGCCGCAGTCGATGGCATGGCGCAGCACGCGGTTCATGTGGCCCTCGTTGGTGATGGTGCCCGAGTGGCTGTCATCGGTGCACAGGATCATGTTGCGCGGATCGAGCCCTTTCTCGGTAATCGCGGTAATCTGGGTCTTCACGTCGTACCACGCGGAGCCGAGCCGGATCATTGAGCGCATGCCCTGCCGCATCCGCGCCACGGCGTCAGCCTCGCAGGTGCCCTCGTGATCGTCCGCCGGGCCACCGGCCACATAGGCGGCGAAGGCGGGGCCAAGGTCGGGCGAGGCGTAATGCCCGCCCACCGTCTTGTTCGCGCGTTGCGTGGCCGCGATCTCGGCCAGCATCTGCGGATCTGCGTTGCTGACGCCCGGGAAGTTCATCATCTCGCCCAGACCGACGATACCGGGCCATGTCATCGCCTCGGCCACGTCCTCGGCAGTAATCTCGAAGCCGGTCGTCTCCAGCCCCGGCGCCGAGGGCGCGCAGGAGGGCATCTGCGTGAAGATGTTAATGGGCTGCATTAGCGCTTCGTCGTGCATCATGCGCACGCCGTCGAGGCCCAGCACATTGGCGATCTCATGCGGGTCGGTGAAGGCCGAGGTGGTGCCATGCGGGATCACGGCGCGGGCGAACTCGGCGGGGGTGAGCATGGTGCTCTCGATATGCATATGCCCGTCGCAAAGGCCGGGCGCCATATAGCGGCCCTTGGCGGCGATGATAAGGGTATCATCGCCGCGGCAATGGCTCGCGTCGGGGCCGACAAAGGCGATGCGCCCGGCGGCGATGGCGATGTCATGGTCGGGCAGGCATTCGCGGGTGTGCACATTGACCCATGTGCCGCCGGTGATGATCGTATCG